>JAAYPX010000014.1 GCA_012519565.1 Clostridiales bacterium
AATTCCCGCTCTTTTATTGGGTTAACGGGTATTAGATTAACATGACAATTCATGCCTTTAATTCGGCTAGCCAACTCCTTTGCATGGTTTTCATCGTCATTTATACCAGCAACCATACTATATTCAAAAGTGATTCTTCTTCCAGTCATTTCATAATAATAATTACAAGCATCCAATACATCATCTATATTATATTGCCTGGCCACAGGCATCAACTGACTTCTAATTTCGTCATTAGGTGCATGGAGAGATAAAGCCAATGTAATGGGCATACCCTCCTTTGCAAACTCCCTGATCCTGTCAGGTATTCCGCATGTAGATACAGTTAGATTCCTTGCACTAATATTTAGTCCTATAGGATCTGTAAGAAGCCTTAAAAATCGTATTAAATTATCATAATTATCAAAGGGTTCCCCGGTACCCATAACAACTACATTGGATACCCTCTCCCCTGATAGAGATTGAATTCTGTAAACCTGATCAAGCATTTCTGATGGAAGCAAGTCTCTTTCTTTTCCACCTATAGTAGAAGCACAAAACTTGCATCCCATTTTACATCCTACCTGAGATGAGATACACACGCTATTTCCATGATGGTATTTCATAAGTACACTTTCTATAACCCTATCATCCTGCAACCTAAAAAGGTATTTAACCGTTTCATCAGTTTTTGAATGCAGGCTTGTCACTTCTTTAAGGGATATCAGAGGATAAATATCTTGCAATTTTTCCCTTAAGGCCTTTGGAAGATTGGTCATATGGTCGTAGCTTAAAGCTAGTTTATTATGCAGCCACTGGAAAACCTGTTTTGCCCGATAGGCAGGTTCTCCATGGCCTTTTAACTCCTCTGTTAATTCTTCTAGGTATAATGATTTTATATCTAAGTTCATCATAGCTTTTTCCTATCTATAAATTTATTATATTAAATTATTGCCAAATCATTCCATCTTAAGCACTTTAAAATAGACCTAGATTAACTATTTAATCCTTCTAAATTTGGAAATAAAAAAACCATCTGTGTTGTGTACTCCCTGTAACAACTGCAGATATCCCGACTTAGTCTCATTAGACTGTAGCTGTTTTGGTAAATAAGAATCTAAATCTTCAGCAGCAAAATTCCCCTGCTCTAATATCCAATCCCTATTGTCCAAATTCTCCCTATGATTAATGGTACAGGTACTATATACAAGCACCCCTCCCACCTTTACATATTGCATAACAACACTTAAAATTCGCTTTTGAAGCTCAGATAGCTCCTCTAACTGCTTTTTAGTTATTTTATATTTAATATCTGGCTTCTTACCGATAATGCCCAGTCCGCTACATGGTAAGTCAGCAATAACAACATCAGCCTGTTCAATTAAGCTCTCGTCCAATTCTGTAGCATCCCAGCATTTAGTTTCAATATTTTCAATCCCCATCCTCTTAATGTTGTTCTCAATTAAATTAATTTTATAATCTGTTAAATCTCTGGCTGAGATTTTACCAGCCTTTTCAGCAGCATGAAGGGATTTACCACCAGGGGCTGCACATACATCAACAACAAAATCATTCCCTTTAAGCCCAGTCACTTCGCCAACCAACATAGAGCTGACATCCTGTACAGTAAACTTTCCTTCATTAAAGGCTTCTATATTATCAAGATAATCAAAATTACTGATTATGAAAGCATAATCCAAATATTCACTGGCTTTTACCATCATGCCTTGGGAAGATAATTCCTGCTTTAATTCTAAAGGTGTAATTTTTAACTGATTACATCTAATTGTCGTTTCTTTTTCCTTTAATGAGGCTGATAAAATCTTCTCCACAGTATCAAAAGGATACTGGCTAAGCAGTTCCTTAACCAGCCACTTTGGAGTGGAATAGGTTACCTCAAGATAGTCCAAAGGTTTATATTCTTTATCTGGATATCTTATAATATCTTTATTTCTTGCTATATTCCGAACTACCCCATTGACAAAACCAGATAGCTGATTAAAGCCCCTTTTCTTAGCCAGTTTCACTGCTTCATTACATACTGCTGATACTGGTACCTGATCCATATAAAAAATCTGATATACACTTAATCTAAGTAGATTCCGTATCAAGGGTTTCATCTTGAATACTGGTAGTGAGGCAAATTGATCAATTATATAATCTAAAGTGATATAGGATTTGATAGTCCCAATAGTAAGTCTGTTTATAAACGCCCTATCTTGCTTCTCTAGATTTTGATGTACCTTTAAGGTATGATTCATAACTGTGTGACTGAATTTATTTTTCTCAATAATCTCCACCAACATATCAAGGACAATTTCCCTAGAAGTCATATTATCAGTCACGATCTCTTCCTCCAAACAGAATTATTAATCTAAGAAGCTGAAGTATGGAAGCTGCCGCAGCTGCCACATAAGTTAAAGCTGCTGCATTTAGGACTTTCTTGGAATGACTTAATTCCTCACCGTTCAAAATACCTGTTTCACCCAGCTTTGCAATTGCTCTTTTGGATGCATTAAATTCCACCGGTAAGGTAACCAGTTGGAATAGCACTGCAAATGAAAACAGGAAAATACCTAAGTAAACTAAGGTCTGAGACTGTGCTAATACCAATCCTATAAGAATTAAAGGCCAGGAAATTGCTGAACCAAAATTAACAACTGGTACTAAAGCACCTCTAACCTTTAGAGGTACATAGGATCTATCATGTTGAATTGCATGTCCACATTCGTGGGCTGCTACCCCGATAGCCGCTACAGAGCTTTGTCCATATACGGAATCAGAGAGACGAAGAACCTTATTTCTAGGATCATAATGGTCTGTCAAGTTACCAGAAACCCTCTGTATCTGTACATCATATATTCCTGATGAATGTAATATCCTCTGGGCCACTTCTGCCCCAGTCATGCCAGACATACTTCTAACATGGGAATACTTATTAAATGTGGATTTAACCATAGCTGAAGCCATTAGGGATAATACTACGCCTATTAAAACCAATACATAGGTGGGATCAAAATAATATGGGTATAACATATAAACACCTCTTTCTAATAATAAAGTGACATTTTCCTTCCAATGGTTTCTATATGAATCTATTCTTTTCCCAATTTTGTACCAGGGGCTAAATTATTTCCTCTCAGAAATGCTTCCGTAGCCATTCGTTTTTTTCCTTCCAGTTGAAGTTCTTTGACTGCTAAAGCCCCTTCTCCTGTCATAACTATAAAGGCATCCTTTCTGATTTCTATTACATCACCAGGTTCTGCCTTAATATCAGTGGATACCACTTCAGCACTCCAAATCTTTAAGGACTTTCCTTCATAATGCGTATATGCGCTAGGCCAAGGATTAAGGCCCCTAATTAATCGTTCAATTTCCACTGCTGGTTTTGCAAAGTCAATATGTCCCATCTCTTTTTTTATCATTTTAACATAAGTAGCCTTGGAATCATCTTGAGGTATTCTCTTTGAAGTACCATTTTCTAACTGTACTAAAGCCTTCAATAAGAGATTAGCCCCCAGTACTGCCATCTTGTCAAAAAGGCTACCTCCTGTTTCATCACTGGCTATCTCAAGTTCCTCTTGAAGTATTATATCACCGGTATCTAAGCCCTCATCCATATACATTATGGTTATGCCTGTCTTGTCTTCTCCATCAATTATTGAGTATTGAATTGGAGCAGCACCTCGGTACTTGGGCAGTAAGGAAGCATGGACATTGATACAGCCATACTGTGGTATATCTAGCAAGTCCTTGGGTAAAATCTGACCGAAGGCAGCTACTACAATCACATCTGGATCTAACTGCCTAACCTTGTCAACAAACTCCTTATCCCTGACCTTTACCGGCTGATATATAGTTAAATTATGTTTTAATGCTAGTTCTTTTACAGGGGGAGCGCTTAAATTATTACCTCTTCCCTTGGGCTTATCTGGCTGGGTCACAACACCGATTATTTCATGGTGGGACTGTATTAATTTATCAAGAGTACTCACGGCAAAATCAGGAGTACCCATAAATAGGACTTTCATATTTCACTATCCTTTCTTGTCATATTATAGGAAAACGGGAATTAATCCACCTCCTCTGTACTCTCTGTATCCATAAGTTCTCCAATCACCTTATCTACATATAGAACTCCTTCTAAGTGATCAATTTCATGACAGAGGGCCCGTGCTAATAACTCAGTTCCTTCTATGGTGAATTCCTCCATATTTTCGTTATAGGCCTTTACCTTGGCATAGTTAGGCCTTTTTACAACTCCTACTTTACCAGGTACACTTAAACAGCCTTCATCTCCAACTTGCTCTCCATCGGTTTCAATAATTTCTGGATTTATTAAAATAATAGGGTCATTTCCCTCCTCAGAAACATCGATAACAACAAGCCTTTTTAATATCCCAACCTGTGGTGCAGCTAGCCCTACTCCATTGGCTGCATACATTGTTTCCAGCATATCTTCTATTAATGTAAGTAACTTTTTATCTACTTTCTTAACTTCTCTTGCAGGTTTATTTAACACACTATCCCCAATTGTTCTTATATTTCTTAAAGCCATCCAATCTATCCTTTCTCTTCTTACTCTTATAAACACTTTTCCATCTCTTGGTTTCGGCCATTAGCCTTGAACCATACTATTCATTAAATAAGAACTAATCTTATATTTATATTATAATATCTTTGTCAATATCTATCCGACTATATCGTTATTTGGTAAATCATAGTTAATAACTACTCATTGGATTAAAATCAAATTGCAAATTACAACCCTTTAATAATTCACTATTTTGATAAAACCCTTCCAGATAATTTTTTATTTCAACCAAGTGGTTATAATTATCATGCTTTAAATAAATTACCTGCCTATATATGTCATTGGCCTTGGATAGGTTAGCTGGTGCAGGGCCAATAATTTGCATCTCCTCATTATCATCCCCTATAAATTCCTTTATCGCCTCTCCTATATAATATGCAGACTCAGCTGCCTTACTTTCCTCTTTCGATGTTGCAAGAACAAGAAGAATATGGGCAACTGGAGGATATTTCATCAGCCCTCTGTAGAGCATCTCTTGCCTGAAAAATTCTTCATAATCTCCTCTGGCAGCTGTTACAATACTATAGTGTTCAGGATGATATGTCTGTATTACAACTTCACCGGGGATAGCATCTCTACCTGCCCTGCCTGCTGCCTGGCAGAGTAGCTGAAATGTCCGTTCACTGGCTCTAAAATCCCCAGCATACAGGGATAGATCAGCGGCTATAATCCCGACCAATGTAACTTTGGGAAAATCATGGCCTTTAACAATCATTTGTGTCCCAACCAAGATATCCGCCTGATGCTTAGAAAATGCTGAAAGTATCTTCTCATGATCCCCCTTATTCCTAGTGGTATCCATATCCATCCTAAGAGTTCGGGCCTGGGGAAATTCCTTTCTTACGTACTCTTCCACCTTCTGCGTCCCTGTCCCAAAGGCCGCAATATACCGAGATTTGCATGCTGGGCAAAGGGATGGAAGCCTCTCTTCATAGGCACAGTAATGGCAAACTATCTTACCATTGTTATGGGATGTTAAGGATATATCACAATGGGGACATTTCATTACATGGCCACAACTTCTGCAGGATACAAAGCCAGCATAACCTCTCCGATTTAGAAATAGCATAATTTGCTCATTCTTTGCCAGCCTATCGTTAATCAATTCCTTTAGTTTATAGCTAAAGATAGATCTGTTTTTATTTTTTAACTCTTCCCTTAGATCTATAATCCAGACTTTAGGAGTGGCTGCGTCCTTGGCTCTTTTGGTCAATCTAAACAATTGATACTCTCCTGCCATAGCCTTGTGGTATGATTCCAAGGAGGGAGTTGCAGAACCTAGTATTACTGAAGCATTAACCAGCTGTGCCCTTTTTATGGCCACAGGTACGGCATGATATTTCGGAGTGATCTCACTTTTATAACTGTTTTCATGTTCTTCATCAATAATTATAAGCCCCAGATTTTGAAAGGGTGTAAACAGGGCTGATCTGGGACCTATCATAATATCAATTTCACCATTCTTTGCTCTTAAAAACTGATCATATCTCTCTCCTTGGGACATTCTAGAATTCATAATAGAAATTCTCTTGCCAAATCTTCCAAGGAATCTAAGTACCGTTTGATAAGTTAAGGCTATCTCTGGAATTAAAACTATGACCTGTTGCTTCTTAGCTATAACCGCTTCTATTATATCCATGTATACCTCTGTCTTGCCACTTCCTGTTATACCGTGAATTAGATATGTGGACCTTATCCCACTATTATAATCATTTTTAATCTTATCTGCTATATATTTCTGTTCTAGGTTAAGTTCATTTATTCTATTTTCCTTAATTTCATGTTTTATTGGGTTGCGGTCAATCTCTTTTATAATAGTTTCAATTACGCCTAGTTTTTCTAATCCCTGAATGGTACTTCTTGATACCTTTAATTTATCTATAACATCACTATAATCTAAGACTGCTTTCTTCATAAGAGCCTCAAGCAGACGAACTCTGGCTTTATTATTTTTTCTTTGATATTCATAATATAAATCATTGGCCTGCTTCTGATCAACAAGCAGTCGGATGCTCTTTTCCTCTTTTCTTTTAACAGCCTTCTTGACAGGCATTACAGTTTTAAGGGAATCATTTATGGTTCCCCCAAAAGTTTCTTTCATCCAATAAGCCAGATATATCAGATGACTCTCAATTACTGGAGCATCCTCTACCACTTGCTCCAAGGGCTTGATCTTATTTATATCTAGTTTCGGCTCCGTAGCAATATTTACAATATAACCATTTATCTTTCTATTGCCCCTGCCAAAGGGAACTATAACAAGGGAACCAATAGTCGCCTGGGTACTAAACTCTTCAGGAATGGCGTACTGATATGTCTTGTCTAAGTTCTCATGGGATATGTCGATAATAATATCTGCGTATTTTTGATAAGACATAACAGCCTCCTTCCTCCTTCGTTATCTTTATCACTTCTACATCTCATCTAATATCTCTTGAATCAATTCCCGATCATCCATATGGTATTTAACCCCTTTAATTTCTTGGTAATCTTCATGTCCCTTACCAGCAAGAACAATCAGATCCCCTTCCTTGGCATGTTTCATACAATAACGAATTGCCTCTTTCCTATCAATAATATCAATGTACTTGCCAGGACCTTTTTTAACCCCAACTATTATATCATTAATAATATCTTGTGGTTCCTCAAATCTTGGGTTATCAGAAGTTATTACCGTAAGATCAGCTAAGTTGGATGATACCTCACCCATCTCATACCTTCTATCCTTAGACCTATTACCGCCACAACCAAATATACAAACAAGGCGTTTAGGATTATATTCTCTTAAGGTGGTTAGTAAACTTTTTAAACTCATGGCATTATGGGCATAATCAATCATTAAGGTGTATTTATTGGATACTGGAAGCATCTCTACCCTTCCTTTAACTTTAATGTCATTTAAAGCACATTTCATCTCTTCTATTCCGATATTAAAATGTCTGCATAAGGCTATGGCACTTAAAGAATTATAGACACTAAACTTACCAGGAACATTAACCTCTACATTACAATTAATTAATCCTACAATTTCATAGGAAACACCTAAATAGCCAGGTTTATCAATTAATCTAATATTCCTGGCTCTAATATCTGCTTTTTCAGAAAAGCCAAAACTCTCTACTTGGCAGGTGTGGCCTTGTAGAATTTCATTTATATGGGAATCATCAATATTTACTATACCTATCTTACATTGTTTAAGCAGTTGGCTCTTACATGTCAAATATTCCTCAAAATCCTTATGTTCATTGGGACCTATATGATCAGGTTCGATATTGGTAAATATACCATAATCGAAGGTAAAACCATCCACCCTATTAAGTTTAAAACCTTGGGAAGAAGCCTCCATAACCACACATTGGCATCCAGCCTCAACCATCTTAGCAAATGTCTCTTGAATAACATATGATTCTGGTGTGGTATTAACCGCTGGAATAACTTGATCCCCTATAATGGTTTCAATAGTACCAATTAAACCTGTTTTAATTCCGTTTTTCTCTAAAACAGATTTTATTATATAGCTGGTCGTAGTTTTACCTTTAGTTCCTGTAATACCTATGGTTGTTAACTTGGTGGCAGGATAATCAAAATAAGCAGCAGATAAATGGGCCAGCACCTGTCTGCTATTAGCTACTTTTATTACCGTCACATCTTTAGGTACTGAAACATCTTTCTCTACTATAATCGCAATAGCCCCTTTATCAATTACCTGATCCAGGTAATCATGGCCGTCATATACTGCTCCCTTTATACATACAAATACCCAATTATCAAACACACCATTCTCAGTAAGCTTCCTAGAATCATACACTAAATCTGTGACAGAAATATGAACATCCCCCTGTATACAAGTATAGTCTATCTGCTCTAAAGCTTTATTAAGATACATACCCAGCCCTCCAAACATTATTATATATATTTTATGCTTACACTTCTTAAATTTGCAAACTTATTAATCACAATGTCTACAATTTAATTATAGACATTATATAATTTTTGTAAAGCAGAGAAAAGAAGGCCGAATGATAATTTAACACAAATAAATCAAATACTCCAGTATTGTAATGTTAATTTTATTTGTCTATACTTATAATAATCTCTAAAGTATACCCTTGTTACCTTAACATGATTTGCCTATGATTAATACTGATATAATGCTAACCCAATATCGGGAAGAAGAAATAATATTATACATTTTTAATAGAACGGACTGATAATATATGAAAAAGAAATTAAAAGATTTCTGTAATTCCATTAATATTGAATATGTAGGCATTGCTCCTGCTGAGCCATATTATGATTTTGAAAAGGTATGGAGAAAGCAGATAGAAAGAGGATATATCAGCGGTTTCGAAGAAAAGGATATCCAAAAAAGAGTGCATCCCAACCTCACCTTAGAGGGTTCACAATCGGTTATTGTATGCCTTTTTCCTTACTACATCGGTGAATTTCCAGAAGCTAATCTGACTAAATCCGCCTACAGTATTGATTATCATCTTATCGTTCAGGATAAGCTGGAACTTATAGCAAGTTTTCTAAAAGCTAATATCGATAACTTTGAATATAAATCCTTCGTAGATACTGGCCCCTTTAGCGATAGATATCTGGCATATAAAGCAGGGCTAGGATTCTGGGGCATTAACAATAATCTTATTACGGATAAGTACGGTTCCTATGTATTTATTGGATACATCCTTAATAACTACCCTTTTAAACCAGATAAGCCCATGGAACGAACCTGCTATAAGTGTTTTAACTGTGTGAGAAAGTGCCCTGGCCAATGTATTATAGGGGATTTTACAATCAATCCTTTAAAATGTAAATCCTATATTACTCAAAAGAAAAAGGACCTTAACCCATCTGATAAGGATATACTAAAAAAACACTCTTTAATCTGGGGCTGTGATGTATGTCAAGATGTCTGCCCCCATAATAAAGAGGCCAAAGAAACAACAATCAAAGAATTTAAGGAAAATATCTTGTATTATTTAGACTATGAAGAATTGAACCAGATTTCTAACAAAGAATTTATAAGAAGATATCATGACCGATCCTTTAGCTGGAGGGGAAAAGGGGTTCTTAAGAGAAATCATGAGATTATAAATGATATATCTGGGGAAAATACAGATAATGCCTAAGATAAAATAAGTAAATACCTATAAACCTGAATTATTCATGATAAATCATTAATCG
>JAAYPX010000015.1 GCA_012519565.1 Clostridiales bacterium
ATATTAAAATCATAAAACTCCCATAAAGGTAAATAACAATTAATTAGTTACCCTTATAGGAGTTTGATTTGTTATCTGTTTTGTGGAATAACCTCTAGCCAGTATCCATCAGGATCATTAATAAAATAGATGCCCATATCCTTGTTTTCATAACAGATACAGCCCATTTCTTTATGTTTTTTATAAGCTGCATCATAATCATCCACCGTAAATGCTAGATGGAATTCGTTATCACCGAGATTATAGGGGCGATCCCAGTCCCTAAGCCAAGTTAATTCCAGTAGATGTTCAGATATGCCATCTCCAAGATAAACTATGATAAATTCACCACTATCAGGGGTTATTCTTCTAGTTTCTTTCAAACCCAAGGCTTCCTCATAAAAAGCCATAGATTTTTCAAGATCTAAGACATTAATATTATTGTGTGCAAATTTAAACTTCATAGTCAACCCGCCTTTCTGCATTATTTATATGAAGTTTTAACATATCTTATACCCTTGGCAATTACATCAATCTGATTTATGGGTATCTGAGCGACTTTATTTTGCTCAAAAGTCTTTTGTAGTTCGTCTAAATTAAACATTTCATTTAAAAATTGATACAAGGCTTCAACTAAGGGATCCTCTTCTGGATTAGCTGGATCATATAAGTTATTAAAGAACTCCTCCAAGGCTAATGTTAAATCCAACTCTGAAATAAGATTAAGTTCTGGGTGCTCATTAAAGAAATTCTCCAGTAATGGTGCATCTTCTTCTGTGGTTACGATAACTGTACATTTAGTAAATTTTCGTTGACCATCGGGATTAACCGCATCAATTTCAGCAAAAACATAAGTTAGACCTGGCTTTTTAGCAGTAACCCGTCCACCACTACTAACAGAAACAATCTCATCGTTATAGCTGGAAAAGCGGGCAGTTTCTGCAGTGTTGCTAGGCTTTAATATAACTTTTAATAGGTCTATCTTATCAACTTCTAAGATAATACGGGATTTTGTTAATTTAACACTGAATGCTGGAGGTCCAACAGTAATATCACATGTTAAATCATAAGAACCAGTATCATCTACTACGGTGGCAGTAATACTTGCACTTCCCACGGCATTGGCTGTGAGAGTACCATCATCGCTGATGGATACTATCTCAGGATTACTGGATTTAAAGCTTACCTTAGATGTATCCTTTAAATAATAAACTTTTAATGAAAATGTTTTTCCTTTTACAATTGTAATATTCTTCAGATTTAGTCTGTAATTATTTTTCTCCTTATCAATACTAGGTGATTGCGTAACTTCAGCTGCTTGAGCAATCACGCCAATGGGTGTTATAAACTGAGTGAGCAAAGTAATGAAAAGAAGTAAGCCAAAAGTAATAATTAATTTTGAAATAATCTTATTTTTCAAGGCTCTTCCTCCAAATTATGGATATCACATTGTCACATCCTATATTCAATTTCTATTATATCAGTCCTTTTTGTCAGAAAAGTGTCATAATGTTAAAAAGTAATAGTAATATCAATGTTAATTACTCTAGTATTGACAGAAAATAAAAATCTGTCTCAGAGCCCTTGTTTTTATTGCGGCTTATATAATATAATGTAAAAGGAAGTAATTGCATAGTTTATGTAGAATATATATACTCTATGATGGTTTTGGTGCTTTATGTTATATAATTTTGGTAATTTCTGTGATATGATAGTTGATGAATTAAAGCACGGTTATAAAATATTTAAATAGTTATATTCAATGAAACCAATAACCAATAATCATCGTCTAATAAGATGCGTGTGAGAATATTGATTTAGGAACTGTGAAGGGGGAATAAATAATGCAACATATATTAATTGCAGATGATAATCGAGACATTACGGATGTTTTATCTACATATTCCAGGATGGAAGGCTTTGAACCTGTAGTTGCTGAAGATGGCGAAGAAGCATATAAATTGTTCACCCAATACAATCCTGAGGTCGTATTACTAGATGTAATGATGCCAAAAGAGGATGGTTATGAGGTATGTAGGAAGATTAGAAGTCAGTCTAATGTTCCAGTAATATTAATAACAGCCCGTGGCGAGGATTTCGATAAGATTATGGGGCTAGATATAGGGGCTGATGATTATATTGTTAAACCATTTAGTCCAAGGGAAGTAATGGCAAGAGTACGGGCAGTTCTCCGTAGAATGACCAATTCAAATAAAGATAATTCATCAAAAAATGTTCTAACTATAAAAGATCTCAAGATTAATCTTGATGAGTATACATTATACATAGGTGAACATAAGATTACACTTACTAAGAAAGAGATTGAGACCATGTGGACCCTGGCAAGTAATCCAAACAAAGTATTTACCAGGGATAATTTACTTGATAGTCTTTGGGGATATGATTACTATGGTGATAGTAGAACAGTGGATTCCCATATTAAAAGACTTCGTGCAAAATTAGATAAGGTTGAACACCCTCATTGGACTATTAAGACAATTTGGGGTGTAGGATATAAATTCGAGATATTGGATTAATTCACATATAAAGAAATACGAGTAAGAAATTGTGAGGTACGATGAAAGCATGGTTAGTACTATGAATAAAAATAAGAATAACAATGTAAAAATTTATAACCGGCTTTTCTTCAAACTATACATAAACTATGCAATAATGCTTTTAGTAACTGCAATATTGATTTGCTTAATCTTTATGAAGTTATACGAAGATACAACCATGGATAATCATCGTGAGCAATTGCAAAGACAGGCTACAACAATTTCATCTAAAATGACAGAATTTATATACTACCAAAAATACGACAAGTTTTTTGAATATCATAGTATACTTCAGGAAATTAATGAAATGGATATATGGACTATAGCCAATCCTTATGCAGATAATCCTATGGATGAAAGGATGGAAACTACTTCATATGAGGAGATTATCCATCTAGAGGATTATTTGGAATTGGTCAATAGTGCATTTCAAAATAAGATTGAAGTACGAAATGACTATGATAAAATATATGAAGTTCAAATGATAAATATGGCAGTGCCCATATATGGATTAAATCAAGAAGTCGTAGGTGCTTTGCTTCTGATGTCAAAAGTTGCAGAGCAAAAGGATATAATATATAATAGTCTGTATTTGATAATAACCAGTAGTTTAATAGCACTGGCTATATCATTTATTATAGTAATTCTGTTTGCAACAGAGTTGGCTCTTCCTATATCAAAAATGCGAGTTACAGCTTTGAAATTAGCCCGTGGTGATTATAACTGTAAGACAGGGATAAGTAGAAATGATGAAATTGGTGATCTCTCTAAGGCTATAGATATTCTTTCGGAAAAACTTTTGGAAAATGATATAGAGAGAAAAAGGCTGGAGCAGATGAGGCAAGACTTTTTTGCCAATGTATCCCATGAACTTCGCACACCTATAACAGTAATAAGAGCATATACAGAGACTTTAGTTGATGGTGTGGTTCAGGAAGAGGAAAAACGAGTTCAGTATTATGATAGGATGCTATCAGAATGTCAAAGTATGGAACGCTTGGTAGGCGACCTATTGTTATTATCAAAAATGCAAAATCCTGATTTTATGGTTGATAGGGAACCCGTGAATTTGGTTCAAGTATTTGATGATGTTATAAGAAGTGCTTCAGCAATTGCAGCAAAAAAGCATATTAAAATAATTGTAGATAAATGTGATGAAAGACTGATGATATCAGGTGACTACGATCGTCTACGTCAAATGTTTATGGTAATATTAGACAATGCCATAAAGTTCTCAGATGAAAATACAAGGGTACACATAAAATTCACCAAAGAGGACAAAATAAAAGTATCAATACAAGATGAAGGTATCGGTATTGAACCGGAAGATTTAGATTATATATTTGAGAAATTTTACAAATCAAGTTTAAGGAAAAATGCCAGTGGGACCGGTTTAGGTTTAGCCATAGCTAAGCAAATAGCTTTAAAACATGACGGAACAGTCGATGTGAAATCGACCCCTAATGTTGGAACCACATTCAACTTTTCTTTCCCAATTCTTGATATAGATTACTAGAAGTACCAATTAAAATATCGATAAAAACCTTGAATTAACCTATATCATAGGTTATAATAAGATTACACAAAATATAAGAAATAAATCTCCTGAGATGTTCGACACTCCTGTAATTTTGAACCTACATGATCAAAAAGGGTTTCCTAATCTATGAGTGGATGTCAGGCCGCCATTTGCAGCGGAAGGCAGAGACTCATATGCGGTTACCCACCTAGCTTTGCTAGGAGTCAAAATGCAGGAACCGGCATTTTGGGGCATTACCAAAGACAAAGGCGGCTTTATAGCCGCTTTTTTGTTGTATAAAATTCGGTGGAACTTCTATACAACAAAAAAGCCCTTCAGCTAGCTCCTTTATTTTAACTTGTTTTTTCCTATAATAAACTCTATAATCATATCAAATGGATTAATTAAGGAATAATACTGGCTAAATATAAGTAAGAGATTATGATAAATTATTTAAGGAGGCAGAACATGAGACATGGTTTTATTTCAGTAGCTTCGGCTACCCCTAAAATCAAGCTTGCTGATTGTGAATATAATGCTGAAAGGATTATGGAATATATAGATTTGGCAGGGAAGCAGGAGATAAAATTAATTGTCTTTCCAGAGCTTTCTGTTACTGGATATACCTGTGGAGATTTATTTTTACAAGATACGCTTATTAAAAGTGCAATGGAGCAGGTAAGAAGGATCGCAGAGCATACGAAGGGGAAGGAATTACTTGTAGCTGTTGGCTTTCCCTTTTGCTTAAATGGGAAATTATACAATACCGCTGCATTGATGCAGGATGGGCAGATATTAGGGCTAATACCTAAGATAAATATTTCAAGACAATTAGAATATTATGAAGCAAGATATTTTACTCCTGGCTTTAGTGAACCTATAAAAGTTGATTTCCTTGGAGAGGAAGTGTATTTTGGTTCCAATATATTATTCCAGTGTAAGAATATGCCTCAATTTATTATTGCTGCTGAAATAGGTGAAGATTTATGGAGGCCAATTCCGCCAAGCATAGGCCATTGTATGGCAGGAGCCACAGTAATTATAAATTTATCTGCCATCGATCAGATTGTTGGACGAGATGAATACAGGCGGACATTGGTGAAAGGGCATTCTGCCAAACTGCTCTGTGCTTATGTCTATGCTGACGCTGGAGAGGGAGAATCAACAACGGATCTAATTTTTGCTGGCCATAATCTTATTGCAGAGAATGGGGCTATTCTTAAAGAAAGTGATAGATTTAAGAATAGTATTATTTCCACAGAGATAGACCTAGGTAGAATCATAAGTAATCGTAGAAAAATGTATAGCGATATGGAGCCAAGTCAAGATAACCATGTTCTGGTGACCTTTGCACTACATGAAGGGCTTAGGGATCTACCTTTGTTAAAGTTAACCAGGGAGATCAAGTCATCACCTTTTGTCCCTGTAGATAAAAGTGATAGGGAAAAACGTTTTAGGGAGATAATTAATATGCAGGCCATGGGGCTTAAAACTAGATTATCTCATATTGGAAATTATTCTGCAGTTATAGGCGTATCGGGAGGATTGGATTCTACCTTGGCCTTGCTTATTATAAGTGAAGCGTTTAAGCTATTAAAGGCAGATCCTAAGGGAATTATTACTGTTACCATGCCTAGTTTTGGAACTACAGATAGAACATATCAGAATGCCTTGATATTATCTAAGGTTTTAAATACCAGTTTAAGAGAAATTCCTATAAGTGAAGCTGTTTCTGTTCATTTTAAGGATATTGGTCATGATCCAGATAAACACGACATAACCTATGAGAATTGCCAAGCTAGAGAAAGAACCCAGGTGCTTATGGATATTGCCAATATGGTGAATGGTATTGTAGTTGGTACTGGGAATATGTCTGAATTAGCCTTAGGTTGGGCTACCTATAATGGGGATCATATGTCAATGTATGCAGTTAATGCATCTATACCTAAGACTTTGGTCCGCCATCTTGTAGCATATTATGCCGATTATACGGATAACCAGCAGCTTAGAGAGGTGTTGCTGGATATCTTAGATACACCGGTTAGCCCAGAGCTGCTGCCTCCCAAGGATGGAGTAATATCACAAAAAACAGAGGATATTGTAGGACCCTATGAACTTCATGATTTCTTCCTATATTATATTCTTAGATATGGATTTGAACCTGATAAAATATATCGTATGGCCTTAAGGGCTTTTGAAGGTAATTATGATAGGGAGACCATATTAAAATGGATGAAGGTCTTTTATAGAAGATTTTTCTCCCAGCAGTTTAAACGTTCTTGCTTGCCCGATGGCCCTAAGGTGGGAAGTGTATCCGTATCCCCTAGGGGAGGATTAAGGATGCCCAGTGATGCTTCAGCTTCCCTCTGGCTTAAGGAACTAGATATATAGATACAAAAATACTGATATTAAAAAACTGTTGCATAACGGTTTATCAATTACCGTTTTGCAACAGGCTTTCATGGAAGCTATGTATAAGATCTTTGTTATGAAATTTACTCAACAACATCTGTTGTAACTTGCGCCTTGGATAGTGCTAGTTTAATTGCATCTAATAAAAGCTGCTGGGTATATTGGCTATCCTTAAGAAGCGTTACTTGTTCTATAGGTACATCATTGTATAGCTGAACAGCGATAGCTTCTAGAGATGGGTTTATGAGAGGGTACATAGTGGTGATGGCTTCATCAATATTTACAAGACGCACAGAATTAATGTGATTATGGTCGGTTACAACTTCAATATTAATAGCTGAGTCATATAACTCAAATGCGGAGGTCCATACACCTGCCTTATATAAATTTTGATTAGAAGTCGTTATATCATCATCTTTATTGGTAAACATAGAAATCAAAAGTAGTATTAGCAAAATACCAAGGGCTGCGAATATAATGGTATATATTATTTCTTTTAATTGAATAACGACTATTTTTGTCTTCGCCATTTCTATCCTCCAGAGCATTATTTGCCTTATTTCATAATCTTAATATATAGTATTATCATGAGTAACAATTTATGCAGATAAATTCATTAGATGGAGGGAAATTTATGTCCTTACAATTAATTCTTGGAAGTGCCGGATCCGGTAAATCTTATCAACTATATCGTGAAGTTACTAGGTTATCCAGTCAGAATATGGATGTTAACTATTTGCTTATAGTACCAGAGCAGTTTACCCTGCAAACTCAGAAGGATATTGTGTCTATGCATCCTAACCATGGGGTCATGAATGTGGATATTCTTAGTTTTCTTCGTTTTGCCTTGCGTATCTTTGAGGAGGTGGGAGGTAATGACTTTCCTATTCTGGAGGATACGGGCAAAAGCATGGTACTTAGAAGAGTAGTGGCAGATAAGAAGAAGGATTTGATTTTATTTGGATCCAACGTACGGAAGGCAGGTTTTATCAATAAATTAAAATCCCTACTATCTGAATTTTATCAGTATAATGTCCAAATTAAGGATCTACAAAGCAAGGAAGAGATTACTAAAGGCAGGCCCCTGTTAAGGGCTAAATTAAAAGATATTGAAACTGTATACGAAGGTTTTCAGGATTTTATGAGGGAGCGTTATATTACCGCTGAGGAGATACTGACTGTATTGAATAAAGTTATTGACCGTTCCCAGTGGCTTAAGGATAGTGTTATCTGTTTAGATGGTTTTACAGGCTTTACTCCATGCCAGTACCAGTTATTGGGTAAGATGATGCAATATGCTAAAAAAGTTATAATTACAGTTACAATTGATCCTAGAGAAAAAATCAATGAAGAAGAAAAGGAATACGAATTATTTGGACTTAGTAAAAAAACTATCCGTAAATTGTATCGTATAGCAGAGGAAAGAGGAACTGAAATTCTTCAGCCTATATATGCTGAGAATCTGTGTAATAGTAAGGTACCCTATCGTTTTATCAATTCTCCAGGACTGGCATTTCTAGAAAAGAATCTATTTCGCTATCCCTATGAGGCCTGGGATGAAGAGCAGGATAATATTACAGTTCATGTAACCAAGGATATAGCATCTGAAGTGGCCTTTGTAGCCAGGGAAATTAATAGCTTAGTACGGGAGCAGGGGTATAGGTATAAGGATATAGCCATTGTTACCGGTGATATAGAAAGATATAGTGGGATAATTAAGAGAGTATTTAAGCAAGAGAATATACCATCTTTTATAGATTATAAAAAGGAAATACTAAACAATCCTTTTGCTGAACTGATAAGAGCGGCCATAACCATTGTCAATGAAGACTATAGCTATGAGGGAGTGTTTCGTTATCTTCGAACAGGACTGACGGGTATCGATACTGAGGCTATTGATTTAATGGAGAATTATGTACTGGCCCTTGGTATTAGGGGAAGTAAGCGCTATAGTGAGCCCTTTACCAGAACCTATAGAAGCAAAGAAGAGATTGATTTGGATTTAATTAATGGAGTTAGGGAGCAAGTGGTAGAGCAGATACAACCCCTTTATGAAGTTCTAAGGGACAAAAGCAAAACTATAAAAGATTATACCACTGCCCTATATAATCTAGGTGTAAGGTTAGCTATAGAAGAACAATTAGAGGCTGAAAGTAATAGATTTACTGAAAATAATATGCCTACCTTAGCAAAGGAGTATGGTCAAATCTATCGTATAGTAATGGAACTATATGATCAGATGGTACTTCTTCTAGGGGGGGAGCAGTGCAGTCTAAAGGAGTATGCTGAGATTATAGATGCAGGGCTTACGGAAGCCAAGGTGGGTCTAATTCCTCCTGGAGTAGATGAGGTGGTTGTTGGTGACACTGAAAGAACCAGGTTAAAAGATATCCGTGCCTTATTTTTTATAGGTGTTAATGAAGGAATTGTACCTAAATCCAGTAACTCCGGTGGAATTCTTTCTGATATAGAGAGGGAGCTTCTTATAACTTATGATATAGAGCTGGCTCCCACCAAGAGGCAGCAGGCTTTTATGGACCAATTCTATCTCTATCTTAATGTTACCAAACCTAAGGATAAATTATATCTTACTTATCATAAGGTGAACGATGAAGGTAAATCTATAAATCCTTCATATTTAATAGGAAAGCTGCAGCAATTATTAAAGAAGCTTAAGATACAGGATGAGGATGTGGAGCTGGAGGAGACTGAGGATATCAAGTATATCCTTAAGGACAAGGGGATTGCCTATTTAAGAAAGGGCTTTGTAGATTTCCATGAGAGAAAGGTCAGTGATCTATGGAAGGAAATATATTTATATTACCTTTCCCAAGATAAAGAAAGAGAAATTCTTCAAAAATTAATGGAGGGCGCCTTATATATTAATAAGGAAAGTGGCATCTCTAAGGAAATAGCCCAGTTGCTTTATGGTAAGGAGCTTAAGGGCAGTGTTACCAGGTTGGAGAGATATGCTGGATGCGCCTATGCCCATTTCTTATCCTATGGTCTATCACTGGAAGAACGAAAAGAGTATAAGCTTGCTATACCAGATATAGGAAATATCTTCCACAATGCCATTGATGAATTTTCAAAGAGACTGGACACTAGTGAATATACTTGGCATACGATTCCCGAGGATGTAAGGCAGCAGTGGGCTATAGAATGTGTTAATTATGCAGTAGAGGAGTATGAGAACTCCTTCATAAGAAGTACTAAGAGAAATGAATACCTTATTAAAAGAATAGAACGTATTACCATAAGGACATTATGGGCCCTATGTAATCAAATTAGGCAAGGCGCCTTTGAACCAGTGGGATACGAGATGAACTTTTATCATACCCCTGACAATATCTTAACCTTGCAAGGCCGAATCGACCGTTTGGATATATATGAGGAAGATGATAGGATTTATGTCAGGGTTATTGACTATAAATCAGGAAAAACCACCTTCGATTTTACCAGCATTTATTATGGGTTGCAGCAGCAGTTATCCGTCTATCTTAGTGCGACACTGGATTATCTTAGTAGAAGATATCCTAATAAGGAAATTGTACCTTCAGGTATATTCTATTATCATATTGATGATCCTATAGTTGCTAAGACAGAGCAGGTAGAGGAAGAAATCTACAAGAGCTTGAAGATGAACGGATTAGTCAATGGAGAAAGTAAAATTATAGGCCTTATGGACAAGAAGCTGGTTAATGAGGAGGGGGAGTTACTTCCGTCAGTGAAATCAGATATTATTCCAGTGGAGACCAATAAGCAGGCTTTATTAAATAAAAGATCTAATGTAGCCAGTGGTAAGCAGATACTGGCCCTGGCTAACTATGTCAATAATAAGCTGGTTACAGATAGTAAAGAGGTAATGGCTGGAGATACAAGATTGAATCCCTATAAGATGGGAGATAGAACGGCTTGCGATTATTGTGAATATAAATCAATATGTGGATTTGACCTTAGGTTACCTGGCTATAATTATCGTAATTTAGGAAGAAAATCAACTGATGAGATAAAGAAAGAAATCTGGGGAGAAGGTGATACTAATGGGATGGACTAAAGAACAACAGAAAGTAATTGATTTAAGAAATAAAAATATATTGGTTTCTGCAGCAGCTGGTTCCGGTAAGACCGCAGTGCTAGTAGAGAGAATTATTACCATGATAACAGAAGGGGATGAGCCTACTGATATTGACCGTTTACTAGTTGTAACTTTTACCAATGCAGCTGCGGCGGAGATGAAAACTAGAATTGGAAATGCTATTGAAGAAAAGCTACAAAATGAACCTGATAATCTCCATCTACAAAAGCAAATTGCCTTACTGCCCACTGCCCACATAACTACAATTCATAGCTTTTGCCTTAATGTAATTAGAAATTATTTTATGCGCATAGATTTAGATCCCTCTTTTAAAGTTGGTGATGAAGCAGAGATTACTCTACTAAAATCTGATGTGCTGGCAGAGATTTTAGAAGAGTACTATGAAGAGGGGAGGGAGGATTTTCACTCATTTATCGAGAGTTATTCCCATACCAAATCCGATGCACCGATAGAAGAGATGATATTACAGCTCTATTCCTTTTCCATGAGTAATCCTTGGCCCAAACAGTGGATAGCAGAGATGAAAAATAGCTTTAATATAGAGACCATAGAAGATATGAACAAAACCCAGTGGATGAAGGAATTAATGGATTACATAAAAAGTGTAATTGCTGATCTACTATATAAAAATAGTTTAGCTATAGATATATGCAATCAAGAAGGGGGACCAGGGGCATATCTTACAGCCCTATTATCTGATAGGGATACTTTAACTAAATTAAAAGCTGTAGCAAGCTATGAGGAGTATTATAATTATTTTAATAATATATCATTTGCCAGATTATCTAATAAAAGAGAAGAGGGGGTTCTGGCTGATAAAAAGGATCAGGTTAAGGGAATAAGGGAAGAGATTAAGAAGGCTATTAAGGACCTAAGTAAACAATTTTTCTTTCAGTCCCCAGATGAGATGGTGGCAGATCTTCAAGCTGTAAGAAGTGACATGCTGGTCTTGTTTGAACTGACAGAAAGTTATATGGAGGCTTTTGCTAAGAAAAAAGAAGACAAAAATATTATTGATTTTAATGATATAGAACACTTTGCCCTTAAGATTCTAGTAGAGCATAATGGCGAGACTGTAGTTCCAACGGAGGCAGCGATAGAACTTAGGAAGCAATTTGATGAAATATTAATTGATGAATATCAGGATAGTAATTTAGTTCAGGAGACCATATTAAAAAGTGTATCAAAGGAAGATGAGGGTTATCCTAATCGTTTCATGGTAGGGGATGTTAAGCAGAGTATATATAAGTTCCGTCTAGCCATGCCAGAACTATTTATAGAGAAGTACAATAATTATTCCCTTATGGACAAGCTTGAAGATGGAGAAGTTAATTGCTATCAGAGAATTGATTTAGATAGAAATTTTAGAAGTAGGGCTGTGGTTCTGGATTGTGTAAACTATATTTTTGAGCAGATTATGCACAAATCTGTAGGAGATATAGATTATGACCAGGAGGCAGCATTAAAATGTGGTGCCACCTTTAAAGAGACCAACTTATCCATTGCAGAGGATGCTGAGCTGATACTGGTTACAGAGGAAGGTGATTTGGAGGAAAGTCAAAGGGATGAAGATGAAGCTGAAAGGAATGAGGAAGAAGATATTAGCAATCTCCTTCATTCTGAGGACTTTGATGAGGAGGTTTTCTCCAAGAAGGAATTAGAAGCCAGGGCTATAGCCAAGCGTATTAAAGAATTGGTGGATCCTGAAAGTGGTATCTATGTACAGAAAAAGGATGAGGTAAGTAAAACCATTGAATATAAGAGGGCTAGCTATAAAGAT
Organism: Clostridiales bacterium; assembly: GCA_012519565.1. Classification (GTDB taxonomy): domain Bacteria; phylum Bacillota; class Clostridia; order Lachnospirales; family Lachnospiraceae; genus Mobilitalea. Next base: position 12,348 of record JAAYPX010000015.1, read on the forward strand.
ATCGTTATCTTGCTTCGGAGTATGTCCAGTTGGTCTGACATATTTGTAAACACCTTAATGCAGGAAGGAATACCTGCCTATGCAGATACCAGTTCAGGATATTTTAAGACCTTAGAAGTCAATACTGTCTTAAATATGTTAAAAATTATAGATAATCCTAGGCAAGATATACCCTTGGCAGGAGTTCTCTATTCACCAATGATAGGACTTAGCTCTGCCCAGCTGGCAATTATACGGGCCTTCCGGCGCAATTGTAGCATGTATATGGCTCTTATATCTTTTGGAGAAGATGGGGAAGATGAGAATTTAAAGGGGAAAGTTAATTTATTTCTTCAGGTATTAGATGAATTTCGTAGTAAGGTAAATTATACTCCAATCCATGAACTGATAGAGGAAGTCCTAGATAAGACAGGATACTACCACTACGTTTCGGCTATGCCTGGAGGGGATAGGCGGAAGGCGAATTTGGATATGTTAATATCCCATGCCATTAGATTTGAGAAGGGAACCTATAGTGGCCTCTTTCATTTTATTAGATATATTGAGAAGCTTCACAAATATGAAGTGGATTATGGGGAAGCAGCAAGCAATGGTGAAGCTGATGATACCGTAAGGATTATGAGTATTCATAAAAGCAAGGGTTTGCAATTTCCTATTGTTATAGTGGCAGGTCTTAGTAAGCAGTTTAATACACAGGACTTAAGAAGTAAGATTGTACTCCATGCTAAGTACGGTGTAGGCCCAGAGTACATTGATAATAAGCTAAGAACTAAGGTGCCAACTCTAATTAAAAAGGTAATCCAAAAAAAGGCGCAGATTGAGAATTTAGGTGAGGAGCTGCGGGTTCTTTATGTAGCCTTAACCAGAGCCCAGGAGAAATTAATTATGACAGGCTACTTAAAAGATACAAAGCAGATACAAAAAAAAGATTTTTCGTTTTTTGACATTGTATCTGCTAAAAGCTATATGGACTGGGTACTGCCGGCAGTGTTAAATCATTGTGATAATATGACTGATTTTAATAATCTTACTGCCTGGTATAATAAGGAAGAGACATCTACTATGGTAGAGGAAGATATTATAGGGAAAAGTCAAGGGATGACCGTATATCTATGGAATAAGGCTAAGTTTTTAAATGAAGAGATTGGAAAGCAAATATTTATTCAAAAGGATATGGAAGAGCTTATAGCTATTGATCCTAATATAGTATATAACCAAGAGATGAGGGATGAGATAAAAGAAAGATTACAATATACTTATCCCTATAAAAAAGCTGAAGGGCTGCCAGTGAAGATGACTGTTACTGAATTGAAGAGGGTTAGTCAATTAGTTGATGATGAATTAAGTGAAAACTTATACGAGACTACTGCAGAATCAATGACAGAGATACCTGCAGATACCACTACAAAGAGTACTACAAGTAGTACTACAGAGGGTACCACGAAGAGGGATACAGAGCTGGCCACAGACAAGAGCATAGAAGCACCTGCAGTAGCATCTATGGAAGCCACTATTCCTAATTTTATGAAAGAGGATGTAGTTAAGACCAGTACTGATCGAGGAACCTTGTATCATAAAATCCTTGAACTTATTGATTTATCAGAAGTTAAAAGCAGTGCAGATTTGACTAGGGAGATAGATAGTTTAATTAGCAGTGGACGAATTGATAGAGAGGACTTAAAAGTTATTAATCTATATTATATCAAAAGATTCATTAATAGTGACATAGCCAATAGGATGCGAAAAGCAAAGGATATGGGCAGGCTATTTAAAGAAAAACAATTTGTTATAGGGGTAAAGGCCAATGAAATCAAAGAAACATACCCTGAAGATGAATTTGTATTAATCCAAGGTATAATCGATGCCTTCTTTGAGGAGGACGGAGACCTGGTTTTAGTAGATTATAAATCTGATTTTGTAGCTCATGAGGAGCAACTTATTAAACGATATCAAGTGCAATTAAATTATTATCAGAAAGCTTTAGAGCAGATAACTAGTAAGAAGGTAAAGGAAAAAATCATTTATTCCCTTGTCCTAGGTAGGGAAATTCGAATAGACTAAACGAAATTGGGCACACTCTAGAGGATAAATATGACAAGTATAAAAGAAGGGTGTGTTTTGATGAGTAAGAGAAAAAATAAAAAAATAGATTTAAATAATATTAAGCCTGAAGATAAATTAAAGTATGAGATTGCCAGTGAATTAGGATATCTAGATAGGGTGCTCAGTGATGGATGGCAATCCCTAACCGCCAAGGAATCTGGTAGGATAGGTGGTATTATGACCAAAAGAAAAAGAGAAGAAGCTAAAAAACAACAAGAGAAATTACAGGATGATAAAGGGCAGGATGAGATATAGTAACTATAAAAACATTGATAATTAAAGGGTGACAAAAGATGATAACAGGTAGTAAAGAACTGATTAGAGATATCAATACTAAATTAGTACTGGAAACCATTATTAATAATTCAGCAATATCCAGGGCGGCTATAGCTAAGAAACTGGGACTAACCAAGGCTACTATTTCTACTATTGTTCAAGAATTAATCAATAAAAAGCTAGTTATCGAAATTGGCAGTGATGATACCAGCCTGGGAAGAAAGCCCATACTTCTAAGTATTGAGAAAAATGCCGGCTATGTCATAAGTATAGATCTGGGCGTAGATAATATTTCAGCCCTGGTTTCTGACCTTTTGGGAGAGGAGCAGAATTTAAAGCGTATTAAGACCCCAAAAAACACGGCTCATATTGCTAAAAGCATAATTCAATTGATTGAAACTATGAAGTTACCATTGGGGACCCCATATGATCTAGTTGGGATAGTAATTGGCATACATGGAGTAACAGCTGATAATAAAGTTACCTTTGCCCCCTATTATAATTTATCTGGAATTGACTTAGCTAATGAATTAGAGAGTTATTTTAATGCTCCAGTATATTTAGAGAATGAAGCTAATCTATCGGTAATAGGGGAGAAAACCTTCCAATACGATTATGCCAATATTGCCAATATTAGCGTTCATTCAGGAATAGGTTTAGGTATTATTATTAATCATCAATTGTATACAGGATATAGCGGTAGAGCCGGTGAATTTGGACACACAATCATAGAAGTAGATGGTAAGGCTTGCCCTTGTGGTAATCGTGGGTGTTTAGAGCAATATGTATCTGAAATGGCCTTATTACAAGAGTACGGCAAAATAAAAGGGGCCACCGATGCAAGCTTTGATATATTTAGGGAAAATTATGAGCAGCAGGAAGCTGAGGCAATTGCTACTATGGATAAGTTTATAAAATACATGTCCTTATGTGTAAACAATGTCCTTAATGCCTATAATCCTGAAATTGTTATTATAAACAGCTCCTTTACCTCCCATTACCCAGATATTATCAAGGGAATTGAGTCATCACTCAATAGCAAGATGAACAGCTACATTAACATAGTGCCCTCAGTTTTACAGGATACCTCAATTCTTTTGGGGGGGCTAAGTGTTGGAATCAAGAATTTTTTAAACATAGATAATATCAAATTAAATTATATGGATAGGCTATCCTCGATCTAAAATAGATATATAGGTAAAGGCAAATACGGCAGTAGATACAATGAATGAAGCCGCTGTAATTTACCAATATAAAACATTCTATTCTTGACATAAATATGGCTACTTGTTATATTGTAGTTATATAGTTTAATCACTAAACTAGATATAGGTATAATAAGATATGCTAGATATTTTATTAAATCCCATGATATTATAAAAAGTTAATTGGGAGAAAGGGGTAGAGGGGTATGTATTATATTGGTGTGGATTTAGGAACTTCATCGGTGAAGCTTCTTCTAATGGACGGGGAGGGAAATATAGCTAAGATAGTTACAAGGGAATATCCTTTATACTTTCCCAAAACTGGATGGGCAGAGCAAAATCCAGAGGATTGGTACCTGGCTTTAATAGATGGAATTAAGGAACTGACTAATGATTGTGATAAGACTTTAATTGATGGTATCAGTTTCAGTGGACAAATGCATGGCATGGTTATACTGGATAAGGAGGATAAGGTAATTCGTCCGGCAATTCTTTGGAATGATGGCCGTACACAAGAGGAATGTGATTATCTTAATAATGAGATTGGAAGGGATAAGCTAACTGATTACACAGCTAATATCGCCTTAACTGGCTTTACTGCGCCAAAGATATTATGGGTTAAAAATAATGAACCGGATAACTTTAAGAAAATTAATAAACTTATGTTACCTAAGGATTACATAGCCTATAAATTAACTGGAGTCCATTGCACTGATGTATCGGATGCTTCTGGAATGTTACTCTTTGATGTTAAGAATAAAGCTTGGTCCAGTGAGATGCTGGATATCTGCCAGTTAGAGCTGGAACAGATGCCCAAGATTTATGAAAGTTATCAGGTGGTTGGTACTATTACTAAAGAAATTGCGTCAATATTAGGGTTGCCAGATACAGTGAAGGTAATTGCTGGTGGAGGGGATCAGGCAGTGGCAGCCGTTGGTACAGGGACTGTAGGGGAAGGTAAGTGTAATATATCCCTGGGAACATCCGGTGTAGTATTCGTATCCACTGATAAATTTACTGTTGATAAAGATAACTCCCTACATGCATTTTGCCATGCCGATGGTAGCTATCATTTAATGGGAGTAATGCTTTCGGCGGCAGCATCTAACAAATGGTGGATGGATGACATAGTTGGGACCAATGATTATAATAAAGAACAAGAGAAGATTAAAAATTTAGGGCAAAATAAGGTATACTTCTTGCCATACCTAATGGGAGAGAGAACCCCCCATAATAACCCCAATGCCAGAGGAACCTTTATAGGTATGACCATGGATACAAGTCGTGAAGATATGACTCAGGCAGTATTAGAGGGAGTAGCATTTGCCCTTAGGGATTCTTTTGAAATTGTTAAGTCCTTGGGAGTCTTAGTGGACCGAGTTAGAATTAATGGAGGCGGGGCTAAGAGTTCCCTGTGGTGTAAAATAGTTGCCAATGTACTTAATGTGAAAGTAGATAAGATAAATTCGGTTGAGGGACCTGCCTTTGGAGCAGCAATACTGGCGGCAGTAGGATGCGGTCATTTTACCTCTGTTGAAGAGGCCTGTGATAAGTTGATTAAAGTAACCCATACCATAGAGCAGGATCCTGAACTTGTTGATCTCTACAATAGCAAATATGAAGTTTTTAAAGAATTGTATCCTACTTTAAAAGATATGTTTGCTAAGATGTTATAAAATAAGCTTCTCTATATTTCAGCTTCTTGCTAACAGTAATTCTCTATGTTAAAATATCATTTAATATGATTATATGATGATACCTACTATGATTTGTCTGCCACCTGTGTTACAGGAATGTATGCTTGTGGTAGCACAAATCATGGGGTATTAATTATAAAATCATTGTCCATATTACCTTTATCCAAATACACTTATATTCACAAATAGTAGAAAGAAAGGAGCTGCACTTATGCAGCCGTATACAGGAATTGCATCTGTCTATGATATCTATATGGACCATATACCATATGATGAATGGACAGATTTTATTGTTGATTTATTAAAAAAGTATAATATATCTAAAGGCTTGCTACTGGAGCTAGGTTGCGGTACAGGAACTATGACTAGACAATTAGTCCATAGAGGTTATGAAATGATTGGCCTTGATCTATCTGAAGAGATGCTGGCTATAGCACAAGAGAAAGAAGATAATGGCAGTAATATCTTGTATCTATGTCAAGATATGAGAGACCTTGAGTTGTATGGAACGGTATCAGCAGTAGTTAGCTTTTGTAGTACGATGAACTATATACTTACAGAAGAAGATATGTTAAAGGTATTTAAAAGGGTAAACAATTATCTTGACCCTAAGGGACTATTTGTTTTTGATTTAGATACCCTATATTCCTACCAATATGTGCTGGGGGATAATACAACAGTAGACAACCGAGAGGAAGGAACCTTTATTTGGGAAAATCTTTATTATGATGAAGAAATGATCAATGAGGTTAATCTTACAGTATTTATTCCACAGAAAAATGGGAATATTAAATCAACGGATATTAATTTATATAAAAAATATGTAGAAACCCATTATCGCAGAGGATATACAATAGAAACTATTCGAAGCCTTATAGAAGAGGCTGGTCTAGAATGGATAGGTGCCTTTGATTCTCAGACCAAGGAAGCCAGCATGGATGATAGTGAGAGGGTATATATCGTTGCTAGAGAAAAACAAAAGGATATAACAGAATTACAAGGGGATAAATGAAAGGATTGAAATTAAAATATGGCAGATTATATAGTAAGAGCAAGTGCAGCTAATAATCAGATTAGAGCTTTTGCTGCAACAACACAAAATATGGTAGAACATGCTAGAGAGATACACGGGACAAGTCCTATTATGACTGCTGCCCTAGGGAGACTCCTAACTGCTGGGGCCATGATGGGAATTATGATGAAGGGTGAAAAAGATGTACTTACCCTCCAGATAAAAGGTGCAGGACCAGCCAAGGGGCTTACAGTGACTGCCAATTCCAAGGGGATTGTCAAAGGATACCCAACTGTAGCAGATGTAATGCTCCCTCCCAATGCCATGGGTAAATTGGATGTAGGGGGTGCCTTTGGGGCTGGTATGCTAAGTGTAATTCGGGATATGGGATTAAAGGAGCCTTATGTGGGACAAACTAATCTGGTGACTGGGGAAATAGCTGAGGATTTAACCTATTATTTTGCATCCAGTGAGCAGGTGCCCTCCAGTGTGGCCCTTGGAGTATTAATGAATAAAAATAATACGGTGAAGAAAGCAGGAGGCTTTATTATCCAATTGATGCCGTTTGCTGAAGAAGAAGTAATTAGTAAATTGGAAGATAAAATAGGCCAATTAAAGGGCATTACTGATTTATTAGATCAGGGCATGACTCCTGAAAATATACTGGAACATATCTTAGGAGATATGGACCTTGAGATTTTTGAGCGTATCCCAACTTCCTTTGAATGTGATTGTAGTAAATCCAGGGTAGAAAAGGCCATAATTTCCATTGGGAAAAAGGATATTACTGAAATGATCAATGATAATAAACCTATAGAGGTAAATTGCCATTTTTGTAATACCCATTATAATTTTGAGGTTGATGAACTTAAGGAATTATTAAAGAAAAGTAGATGAAATATGCACAAGCCCAGTGCTTAAAAT
>JAAYPX010000117.1 GCA_012519565.1 Clostridiales bacterium
AACAATAGGAAGTGATTATACACTTTAACTTTTTCCCTCAAACTATCAATAAAAATGGTAGAACCTTTAATATGGATGGCCCCCGTCCTTGAATAGTATGTATTCAGGGACGGGGGCTTAGCCTTATGCCAATGGGCGCTTCATGGATAAGGTGGCGAAAAATGTTATACTTTTAAAGATATATTGGTATCTGCTTTAAAAGTCATATTGAAAATATGCTGTAATTTGTTAAATAATTCTTGGTTAATTAGTCTTTGCTTTTTAGTTTTAGTATGTTATAGTTATATTGTCAATTTAATAATATTTATTTAGACTAGTTAGTTGTTAGGTTTTGTAAATCTAAAGTTTTAATGAGTATTGCTGATTTATATAACTACTAACTTAGGTTATAGGTAATAGATCAAATCTTATTCCATCTTTTCATTACCAATAGATATTGTGGAAAATCTTCAAGAACTTTTTATCTCGAGACCACATAGCAATCTATCTGAGTGGATATATCAGAATATAATCATAGAGATAGTTCCAAGATTATCATAAGCATAATAGTATAGATTTTAATGTAAGAAAGAAAGTATGAGAATGCATGCTCTACTTTTTATTGTTTTTTATTGTCAAAATTCTGATAGAAGTCAAAATTACCAATTATCTATGATTGTTTTAAGGTTTTATATAGTTTATGGATCGGCGATATATAAAGCTAGATGCAGATTCAAAATCGATAACAACCAGCTAAACATAAATATTTATTAAATATGAAGACGTTAAGAACTTTATTCATCAGAATTATTTTACTAGGAGGTTGGTTGTCTATGGAAGGAAGAAGATCCTTACAAGGCTATCTTCTTATTTTTATGTCTGGAGTCTTCTGGGGACTGGGAGGATATTTTGTTACCCAAATGAGTAATTTGGGAGTATCTTCGATGATCACCGCATTTTCTGGGCATTTTTTATCCCTTATTCCATTACTTTTTTATTTATTAATTAAAAAAGGTATTAGTGGATTGAAAATTTCTAAGAAGGGTTTATTATTTAGTATCTTGCTAGGCGCCCTAACTAAAGGAATTTTTAAATTAGCTAATGATACAGCTGTTACTTTGGTAGGAGTATCAGCAGCATCTATTCTAATGTATTTAGCTCCTGTATTTGCAGCCATAATGTCCATGCTTTTTTTAAAGAGAAATTACGGGGTTATCAGCATTTTGCTATAGTTATAAATCTGGTAGGCTGTATCCTTATGGTAACAGGTGGGAATTTTGCAGAATTAAATATTTCAGCTCTAGGTTTGACCTTAGGAGTTATCTCCGGTTTCTTATATGCACTTAATACCATTATCGGTAAAGTTGCAACTAGCGGTGATGATCCAGAGACAATGACTTTTTATATGTTACTATTTAGTGCCATCACCATGGGGATATTTGCTAAGCCATGGTTACATTTAGACTTATTTATGGATACTAAATTTTTATTTTGGGCATTTTTAAATTCTATGTCTACAGGTTTAATTGCTAATCTTCTTTATCTTAAAGGATTATCCAATGGAGTAGATGCTTCCAAGGCTACTATAATTGCTTCTGGTGAAGTTATTATAGCTGCACTTTCTGGTGTATTACTGTTAAGAGAAAATATTAATTTTATTGGTACATTTGGAATAATTATTATGCTAGCTTCAATTGTCTTAATGAATATAAATATTCCGATAAAACATAAAGAATTTACTAGTAAAAATGCTATGTAACATTATGATATTGTATATATGCA
>JAAYPX010000118.1 GCA_012519565.1 Clostridiales bacterium
TAACGAAAAGAAAATAGAAATACAACCGCTATTTACTTGGGTTTCCTAGTTCCTATCAACCTAAATACAGTCCTTCAGGCAAAAAGGAATAAGGACTAAGTTGGTCTGTTTTTCCGTAAATCCTTCCGACTTAATCCTCTATATTATAAAACTTTATTTACTTTGATAGAACTAATTTTATTAATGATAGGGGTTTGTTTGGGGGGAACATAGTAGTGGATAGGTAACAAGATATAAGTATCATTTGAGTACTTATTATATAATCAGACCAGAACCATTTAATCTTACATAAACTTATATATCTAATCTAATTTAACTTCTGTAAATTTGGCATAATATGATTTAAAAGCCTCGTTAGTACCTCCAAAAATGTAATCATCATCTACAATTTGTATTTTACCAGTTATCATTGAAGGGAATAAATTTGCTAATCCATCTTCAGTGCATAAGCATGCTAGTGTAGTACTTTTTTGAGGACACTTTATAACATTATAACAAAACTCCTTTGTTACCCCATCAAGAGCAATAACATCATTTTGTAATTTAATACCCACATATCCTTTATTGACTACTCTGATAATCAATCCACCATTACACTTATAGTTACAGCCAACGCTTGCTTCTGTGGTAGTATACAAAAATGTTATTTTTACAATATCATCTTCGTAAATTAAAGGCTCATCTTTTAATTCGTCAATTAATACATTTGTATTGTCTAGGCCAGTAACTTCCTTCGTTTTATATAAAGATTTATAATAGTCTCTTTCTTCTTTTACAAATTCGTAGTCAACTATTGATACTGTTTCTATTTTCTCTTTTACCTTTAAATTAGCATAATCCTCTAATAAAATTTCATAATCTTTTTTGTACTTATCACGTTCTGCAACAACCGTTTCATACTCAGTCTTAGATATATTGTGTTCCATTGAATTATTACATCCCGATAATGTTAACGCCATAATAAATATTAACAACACTTTTTTTAGCACTTTAGTTCCTCCCCCTTTTCTCTTTTCATAACTTAGTACTTTTCTTTAACCCATATCCACCCTTCCTTTTTAGCCAATTCAAAATCTTCAGGATAATATACATTTCCTATCATAAAGTCTTTTGCTGCAAGCAAACAAATTACACTGTCCAAAGCATCTGCATTATGTAATATCAAGTCTCTATCCGTTTCAATAATAATGTGATTACTTAATGATTCAATAATTACTTTTCTTAAATCAGATTTATTACTTTCTTTATATCCTGTACTTACTATATTATAACAATCTAATGTGGCTGCTGGATATACTTCAATTAAATTAACATCTTGAATATTAGTAGGATCCCAGATCATAGTAACGTCTCTATTTGTGTGTTTTCTAATTTCTTCTATAATGCTTAATGCTGAATGTGCTGTTCTTGCTATTCTATCTGCTCCTACATCTAATGACTGCTTGCCTATCTTTCTTTTTATAAATCTATCTGTTTCTCTCCGAAACATACTGTTAGATTCTATTTGGATAGGATCTCCCGCATTATGATTATACAAGGCGTGTCCCATAGATGTAGGCCAACCTAATGGTGCATCCATTGCTATAAGAATAATATCATTTTTATTAATATAGTCAAATAAATACCTATACATTGTTGCAAAGTCTTTTGATACTATAGTGTTTGTAATAATCATCTCGCAATTTCTATAATACCCAAATGATATTCCAATTTTTTTTGGATCTGTGGCACAATCTATACCAATAACATTTACTTTCAAATAATCCCCCCCTCATTTGACTTGTTCGATTGTTTCTTTAGTAAAATATGCATTTCAATTACACTAATTTTGTTATTTTAAACCTTATTCCTAATTAGTATTAGTGTATGATTATATGTTTTACGACAATTATACAGTGTATTTCATGACATAGCAATTGGCGTGTCGATATATATTTACAACTATAAACAATTGAAATGCTAAAGATAATTATAGTAATATAGACATCGGAACTTCCTTGATTAATACAAACCATATATCGGCAACAAAATTATGTTCCAGAAATGATTCATATCTCATTATATACACAGCAAAAACATAGATGGAAACTACCAATATATTATTATATTCACATAAGGGAAGTTGCTTATATTCAAAACTAGCAAAACTAGAACTCAATCTGAAATTGTATGGATAGGCTATACTAAATAGGACAGTTTTTCTCCGAACATGATATAATAAAATTATTGGAGGAGAAAGACATGTCAAAAAAATATTATGAGGAAA
>JAAYPX010000119.1 GCA_012519565.1 Clostridiales bacterium
GATAGAATAATATTTACTCATGTTACATTACTCCTTTGTGTTTTTTATATTATTCTATCGTTAAAAGTTATAAAAGTCAACACATATTTATAAGTATTTATAAGATTTTAACAACTGTTATTTACCTTCTTGTAAGATATCTAGGAAATAATTCGCCCCATCAGACAATGGTATATCCCTGTTATAGGCAGCTATCAATAGTCTAGACGGTATCTCTTCAGTAGTAGTAATTTCAGCTAATCCTTCTCTTTCCTGTATACAGAAATCTGGAATAAATGCTATTCCTAAACCGATTTGAGCTAAATCAATTAAAAGGTCATTACTGCTAAGTTCTATCTCAGGAACCAGGTCTAAAGAATGTTCTAAAAAGAGATTATGCAAAAATATGCTAGTAGTAGATTTTTTGTCTAACATTAATATAGGATATTCTTGAAGTTCCTTTAAAGTAATTGGGCGATCAGTTAAAGGAAAGGCTTTTTCATTGGCAATGAAAATATCACGGAATTCCTTCACAGGAATGTGATGCATGGTATCGTTAATGGCAGGGTTAGGTGAATTGGATACAATTATATCCACTTCATTTCTCTCAAGCATCTTGGCGCATTGAACAGAGGTACCGTTGGTAACCTTAATGTGAATATTAGGATATTTTTTATGAAACATATCGATATAAGGAACTAAAACATAACGGCAGATAGTATCGCTGGCACCTATTCTTAATTGTACCCCGCTCTTTGGATCAGCGCAAAGCTGATTCTCGCCTCGGGTAATTAGGTTGATGGCAGGCTCTATATGCTTTAATAGAAGCTCACCTTCTTTAGTTAAAGCTACCCGTTTTGTACTTCTAATGAACAGGGTTTGATTTAGCCTGTTTTCCAATGTTTTTATAGATTGGCTGACTGCAGACTGGGATATAAATAAATCTTCGGCAGCTTCTGAAAAGCTTAAACTTTTTGCTACATGATAGAATACTTTATACAATTCATAATTAATATCCATATTAACCTCATTCCTGTGCTTATTTTATCATATGGTTGTAAATAGTGAATTTAATTACATTATTTGCAAAATATATTAGGGTGACTAATAAACTCATTAATTTATATTAATTATGATTATAAATTATCTTATGATATAATTCAAGTATTCTAAAAAGTAACATTATGGTGCTGCTAGATAATAACTATAAATGCTAGGTATAATAATAGGTAACTGGTGTTTCTCAAATAGTAAGGAGAGCTGATATGAGTAATGTAAGAAGGATATATGTGGAAAAGAAAGAACCATATGCGATTAAAGCAAAGGAACTAAAGGAAGAATTAAAAAGTTATCTTGATATAAAAAAACTAGATAAAGTAAGGGTACTAGTTCGTTATGATATTGAAAATATCAGTCAGGAAACGTATGAAAAATCTTTAGGGGCTATATTTTCAGAACCCCAGGTTGACATTATATATCATGATACGATTGACATTACTGAAGGAGATAGGATGTTTTCAGTAGAATACCTCCCTGGGCAATTTGATCAAAGGGCAGATTCTGCAGTACAATGTGTTAAATTACTCAATGGTAGTGAAAATCCTGTGATACATTCTGCTACTACTTATATCTTATCTGGTGATATTTCCGATGAGGATTTTATGAAGATTAAGGACTATTGTATTAATCCGGTAGATTCTAGAGAAACCACTGAGGTTATACCAGATACCTTAATTGCAGAATTTGAGGAGCCAGAGGATGTTGCTATAATAAATGGTTTTATAGATATGCAGAAAGAGCAGTTACAGGAACTTTTTGCTTCCCTAAATCTGGCTATGACTTTTAAGGATTTCTTGCATATACACAGTTATTATAAAAATGAAGAACTTAGGAATCCTACCATGACAGAAATTAGAGTACTTGATACTTATTGGTCTGATCATTGTAGGCATACAACATTTTTAACAGAATTAAAGGAAATTGAGTTTGAAAAAGGATATTATACAGAACCAATAAAAGCAGCTTACAGAGGCTATTTAGCTGAAAGAGATAAGCTGTATGTTGGTAGAGATGATAAATATATATCACTGATGGATCTGGCAATCCTTGGTATGAAAAAATTAAAGGCTGAAGGTAAGCTAGATGATATGGAAGAGTCCGATGAGATTAATGCCTGCTCTATTATTGTTCCAGTGGAGATCGATGGTCAGACAGAGGAGTGGTTAATCTTCTTTAAAAATGAAACCCATAACCATCCCACAGAGATCGAGCCTTTTGGTGGTGCAGCCACTTGCTTAGGTGGTGCAATCAGAGATCCACTGTCAGGAAGAGGATATGTATATCAGGCTATGAGGGTAACCGGTGCAGCAGATCCTACAGTGTCTATTAAGGATACAATGGAAGGTAAACTTCCTCAAAGAAAAATATGTACCCAGGCAGCGGAAGGTTATAGTTCCTATGGTAATCAGATAGGTCTTGCAACAGGATTAGTTGATGAATTATATCATCCTAATTATGTGGCTAAGAGAATGGAGATTGGAGCTGTTCTTGGGGCAGCCCCTCGTAAGAATGTAATCCGTGGCAATTCTGATCCTGGAGATGTAATTATACTACTAGGGGGCAGAACAGGCCGCGATGGTTGCGGTGGAGCTACAGGTTCATCTAAAAGCCATACTACAGAATCTATTAATACCTGTGGAGCTGAGGTACAAAAGGGTAATGCACCAACAGAAAGAAAACTACAGCGTTTGTTCCGTAGAGAAGAGGTTAGTAGATTAATAAAGAAATGTAATGACTTTGGAGCTGGGGGAGTATCCGTAGCCATAGGAGAGTTAGCTGATGGCTTGATAATTGATTTAGACAAGGTACCGAAGAAGTATGCAGGGCTAGATGGTACTGAACTGGCTATCTCTGAATCCCAGGAGAGAATGGCAGTAGTAGCGGACCCTAATAATGTAGAGAAATTGTTAGCTTATGCAGATGAAGAAAACTTAGAAGCTGTAGTAGTAGCTGAAGTCACAGCAAATCCAAGACTTATTATGAACTGGAGAGGCAAGGAGATTGTAAATATCTCTAGGGCATTTTTAGATACCAATGGAGCCCATCAGGAAGCAACGGCCTTTGTAACCATGCCTAATCAAAATGATAATTACTTTAAGGCTGAGAGATTTAACACAGCATCCAAAGACTTAAAAGAACTGTGGCTACAAGTTCTTTCTGATCTGAATGTATGCTCCAAAAAAGGTCTAATGGAGATGTTTGATAGCTCCATAGGAGCTAGTACAGCAGTTATGCCCTTTGGAGGTAAGTATCAGCTTTCTCCAATACAGACTATGATTGCCAAACTGCCAGTGCTGGAAGGAAAATGCGATACTGTAACTATGATGAGTTATGGTTTTGATCCTTATTTGTCTAGCTGGTCCCCATTCCATGGATCAGTCTATGCTGTCCTATCTTCTGTTGCTAAGATTGTTGCAGCTGGCGGAGATTATAGCAAGATACGCTTTACCTTCCAGGAATATTTCCGTAGGCTAGGTAATGATCCTAAGCGCTGGGGTGAACCTTTGGCTGCGCTACTGGGAGCATTTGATGCTCAGATTGAATTAGGATTACCATCAATTGGTGGTAAAGATAGTATGTCAGGAACTTTCAATGATATAGATGTTCCTCCTACCCTAGTTTCTTTTGCTGTTAACACAGCTAAGGCTAAGGATGTAGTAACAAGTGAACTAAAGAAAGTTGGTAATAAGTTAGTATGCTTTGATATCAAGAAAGACTCATTTGATCTGCCAGTTTATGCTCAGGTAAGAAGCTTATATGACAAGATAGGCAGATTAAGGGCTGAGGATAAGATAGTTTCAGCTTTCGCCATTGGCTTTGGCGGTATTATTGAAGCTGTAAGTAAGATGGCCTTTGGTAATAAACTGGGTGTAAATCTTGAAACTGCTGTGGATGAGAAATATCTATCCCTTCCTAATTATGGTTCAATCTTAGTAGAGATGGCACCAGAAGATATAGAGAAGCTAGAAGAACTAGGTTTTGAAAGTTCAGATTATACTTTAATCGGTGAGATAATTAATGAGAGAGAATTCCGTCTAGGTACTGTTATAATACCTATGGAGGAGGCCATAACTGCTTGGACTTCTAAATTAGAAAAAGTCTATCCAACTACCTACAGCGATGCTGATAAAACAAGACTAGCTAAGGTAAGTCTTGATACAAAATTATATGATGCTAAGGAAAATAAGAACTTCTACGTTAGCAAGAACAAGATTGCTAAGCCTAGAGTATTTATACCAGTATTTCCTGGAACCAACTGTGAATACGATAATCAGAAAGCCTTTGAAGAGGCAGGAGCTATTGTTGAGACAGTAGTATTTCGTAACTTAGATGAGACTCAAATTATGGAATCGGTAGAAGTATTTGTGAAAGCTATTAGGCAAGCCCAGATCTTAATGTTCCCAGGTGGCTTTTCAGCAGGGGATGAACCCAATGGCTCTGGCAAGTTTATAGCTACAGCCTTCCGTAATGAAAAAATCAAAGAAGCAGTAAATGATCTACTGAATGTAAGAGATGGTTTGGTACTGGGAATATGTAATGGCTTCCAAGCATTGATTAAATTAGGCTTAGTGCCATTTGGGGAAATAGTATCACAAAAGGAAGATACTCCAACCCTTACTACCAATTTAATTGGTAAGCATGTATCCAAGATGGTTCATACTAAGGTTGTAAGTAATAAGTCTCCTTGGTTGAGATTGGCAGAGTTAGGTGGAGTATACACCATTCCTACATCCCATGGAGAAGGACGTTTTGTAGCCAGTGAAGCATGGATTAAGAAATTATTTGACAATGGTCAAGTGGCTGCACAGTATGTTGATTTATCAGGAAATCCTACTATGGATGCGGAGTTTAATCCCAATGGTTCATATTATGCTATCGAGGCTATTACCAGCCCAGATGGTAGGATATTAGGTAAGATGACTCATTCAGAACGTAAAGGTGACTATGTTGCCATGAACATAACAGGAAATCAGGACCAAAGAATATTTGAATCTGGTGTATCCTACTTTAAATAATTAGTATATAATGTGCAAAAAAACAGGTTCCTAGGCTGTGATTATATATGAGCAGTAGTGCTTTTAAACTCACAGTTGCGGTACCTGTTTTTTATGCTCCTAGTGTGTTTTCCCATACTCTAAATGTTTAAGCTTTAATGTAGTGGTATGGTTAGGAGTTATTAAATGAATGTAAGGTCTTTAGATAACACACTCTTGCGGGCTTTTATCATCACGAAAGCCTTTAAATACAGGTTGTCTTAAAATTCCCTTATCATTGGGCATAAATTGGACTACACATACTAGATTTGGTTTTAGCCATATGGCATTTTCATTTCCAGCAGGTATATTAGCAATAGGGGAATAGGGCAGGGTTTCATATTTTTCTAAATCCCTTGATCGAACACCGAAGGTGACATGGCCCTGATAGATTAGCTGATTGTTATGATATTTGCCTAATACTAAGCTGGTGACGCCCTTTTCTTTACGAATATAACCGCATACAACGAAATCTTCATCTTGTAGAACCTTAAATTTAATCCAGTCCTTAGTTCGTTTATCAAAATAGTATTTACTATCTTTCTTTTTAGCAATAACCCCTCAAGATTCTGCTGTTTTGCCACCGAGAACATCTCAATGCCCTGCTCATAGACATAACGGCTGATAGCCAATTGGGGATCTTCAATTATTACCTCTTCTAAGATTTTTTTACGCTCTATTAATGGTAGATCTGTCAATTGCTGATCTTTTACATAAAGAATATCATAGGCAACATATGAAGCCGGATATTTCTCAGAGGATAATTGGATTTTAAATTTATTAGTAGTTAAAGCCCGCTTTTGCATTTCATAGAAATCTGGAACACCGTTTTTTAGTATAATTAGCTCCCCGTCTAGGATACAGCGCTCTTTAACGTTTTTATAGATATTGCTAAGCTCTGGTACCTTTGGCAGAAGCCTATCATTTCTTTTATTCCTTAGCTCCGTTTCCCCCCCAAGATAGGCTATGCAACGGATGCCATCAAATTTTAGTTCATAAATCCAGTCAGGATCATTGAAGGGGTCTTTTAGCTCAGAAATCAACATCGGTTTAATATTTTTTAAATCAAATAAATCCATTAGGCAATCCCACTCATATTCATATCTTTATTCTTAGACATATCCAAGGTTTTCTGCAAGGCCTCCATAAGATCAATAACATTGCTAGGCCCGGAAGTGTCCACAGCGACGATATCTTGTCCATGTATTTTCTTAAGTATAGCATCCCGTAGTCTCTCTTGATATTCATCTCTGTATTTTTCAGCCACAAAGGGACTGGTCATACTATTGATTAAAGTTTTAGCCATGGTAACTTCCCCTTCAGATAATTCTACCTGGGGTATTTGTTTGGGTACTGGAACAATCTCATCATGGAAGAAAAGGGTTTTAGCAATAAGCCCTTTTTCTCTTGGATACAAGACTATAAGGTTTTCTTTGGTACCTAGTATGTTAATAGGAGAAGAAAATTATTATAATTATTGTATAGAAGGTAGGAGAATTTCTTAATCTATTGTGTTTAGTATTTTCCTGTAATATAATAATTTTAAATTACTTAAACCTGAATTATTCACGGTGATA
>JAAYPX010000120.1 GCA_012519565.1 Clostridiales bacterium
ATTTGGTTCTATTAATTCCTCTTCTACTACAGAGCCAAAAGATTCTGCTACTGCAGCTTTATAACTTTCTACCAATTCCTGCTTTGCCTCTCCTATTTGATCCTTATTGTATTTTTGTACCTCTTCGTTTAATGAAAGCATCTTTTGATCCAAATAAGAGACAATTTTTGAACATTCCTTTAGTTCCTTACGAATATGTTCTGGAGCATTTCCCTCAAATTTATAATAAATCTTATGTTCTAAACTTGCCCAAAAATCCATGGCTATTGTCCTAATCTGGATTTCTACTTTTGTATCAATTACTTGATTGGATAGGAACACAGGAACAGAAACTATCATATGGTAGCTGGTATATCCATTGTCTTTTGGGCAGGTTATATAATCCTTAACCTTTAATACCTTAACATCGCTTTGACTGGCTATAAGATCAGCAATACGGTAAATATCCGAGGTAAATGAACAGATAACTCTTATACCTGCTATGTCATTAACATATTTTATTACATTTTCTAATGTCAATTCTCTACCATTGTGCTTTAATTTCTTAATTATACTCTCTGGAGTCTTTATACGGGATGTTATATGTTCTATGGGATTATATTGATGAGCCAATTTAAATTCATTTTTTAATATCTCAAGCTTAGTGTTTACCTCTTTAAGTGCTGCATCATATATAAAAACAATTTTATTCCACTCTTTTACTTGATCATAAAAAACAGGTAATTCCATCTGATCACACCTTATTTGTTAGTTTTGCTTATTTAATAAATATATCTTGCGCATATTTTGTTCACATTTAATATTATACCATACAAATATGAACATTTCTTGAAGAATATCTAATCTTAATTAAAAATTAAGATTTTAAAAATATATGTAAAATAATATTGACATTCAAGAAATAAATGAATATAATGTGAAAAGACTATTTTAGGAAGGAGGTTAATCAATGAACATAAATGTAAATGTTATTTTAAATTTAATATGTGCTATAAGTAAGATTACCTCCGGATTCTTAAAGGTCTATAGTAGAACCTTAGATTATAATACTGCTATAACCTTATAAGTTTTAATTAATATATCTGATATTAGATAATTAAGCCGTGGTATATCTTACTACGGCTATTTTTGTCTTTTTTTCTAATAATTTATACTAGTGTTATAATCGACATTATGGAGGTAACAATGAAGAAGATTTCGCATTATTTATTAAAATATTGGTATGCTTATGTGTTTGCATTAATCTGCATGGTCATAAGTATTTATCTAGATACACTTTCTCCACAGGTAACTAAGGGAGTTATTGATAATGTTATTATAGGTGAAGAGATTTCCCTACTACCAAAATTACTATTATTAGTTTTTATAATAGGATTAGGTAGATGTATATTTGGGTATCTGAAAGAATTAATTTTTGATTTAGTGAGTTCTAAGATAGCAGTAGATTTAAGAAAAAATCTATTTACTCATATTCAGAACTTATCATTAAGCTTTTTTCATAAAAACAATACGGGAGAGCTGATGTCCCGAGTTAAGGATGATGTTGATAAAATATGGGCTGCTACAGGATTTATTAGTATGTTAATTATTGAAGCTGCGGTACACACCTGCTTTGTTTTATATAATATGTATCGCATAAGTCCTGCACTAACAATTATTCCTCTTATTTTTATGCCATTAGTTGCTATATTGGCGATTGTCATGGAACGTAAGCTTGGGCCCATATATGAAGAAATCAGTGAGGAAAATGCCACCCTAAACCGGGTCGCCCAAGAAAATTTATCTGGGGTTAGAGCTGTTAAGGCCTTTGCCAGAGAAAAATTTGAAATTAAGAAATTTCTTTCCCATAATAAACGTTATTATGATTTAAATATGAAGCAATCAAAAATGTTTGTAAGATACTATCCATATTTTCAATTTGTAACCCGGGCCCTGCCTCTGATGGTTATAGTTTTAGGAGGTATGCAGGTAATTAGAGGAAAAATCACCTTAGGTTCCTTGGGTGCATTTACCGAATACTCAAACAACATTATATGGCCTATGGAGATGTTAGGCTGGCTCTCTAATGGTTTTGCTTCAGCTATCGCATCCTATAAGAAAATTAAAACCATATATGCCAATAAACCAGAGATTGAAGAAATCGAGTCTCCAACTATTTTAGAAGATGTTAAGGGAAATATTGAGTTTGATCATGTATCCTTCTCCTTAGACGATAAGAAAATTCTGAATGATATTTCATTTACATTACCAGCGGGAAAAACCATTGGTATTATGGGAGCTACTGGAACTGGCAAGACTTCAATCATTAACCTGCTTCAAAGATTCTACGATACCACAGCAGGAGAAATCAGATTAGACAAGGTAAATATTAAGAAGCTTTCTTTAAATCAATTAAGAAGTAGCGTCTCTGTGGTTATGCAAGATGTTTTTCTCTTTTCAGATACCATAAATGAAAATGTAAAAATGGGCAAGAAACATTCCATATCCCAAGGGGATGTTATGGATGCAGTTGTAAAGGCTCAGGCTAGGGATTTTATTGAGAGAATGGATAAGCAATATGAAACCATAATCGGTGAAAGGGGCGTTGGTTTATCTGGCGGTCAAAAGCAGAGGATTAGTATTGCCAGGGCCTTGGCCAAAAAGACACCTATATTAGTATTAGATGATTCCACCTCAGCCCTGGATATGGAAACGGAGCATTTAATTCAAAAAGAACTATCACAGATTGAGGCAACAAAGATAATAATTGCCCATAGAATCTCTGCTGTTAAGAATGCAGACGAAATTATTATCTTGGAAGATGGCAGTATCGTTGAGAGGGGTACCCATGACACTCTTATGGATGCTAAGGGCTATTATTACAAAACCTATATGGCCCAATATGGCAATTATTTGAATGAAATTAATGACACGAAAAGTAACCAATTTAATGACTAGGAGGTGGTCATATGTCAATCAATGCAACTAGAGACGATGAGATAACTAGACAGGTCAGTAAAAAGATTACATTGATTCGCCTATTTAGATATCTATTTAATTATAAATCCTATATATTTTTTGTATTATTTATTATGATGATAACTGTGGGCATAATTCTAATTAATCCATTGATAATTGAAAGAGCTATTGATGTCCACATTGCCAATGGAGATTTAAATAACTTATTAAAGCTTGGAGCCGTAGCCATAGTTATTAATGTTCTCCTAGTATTATTAGTTAAACTTAGGATGTACCTTATGGCTAAGGTCTCAAATCAGGTACTTTTAGATATTAGACAGGAACTTTATACCCATATACAGAAACTAAGTTTTAGTTTCTTTGATAGCCGTCCCACAGGTAAGATATTGGCCAGAATTATCGGAGATGTTAACTCCCTAAAGGATGTTCTGTCTAACAGTGTAACTACCTTAATACCTGATTTCATTACTATATGTGCAGTAGTAGGTATTATGCTATTTAAGAATTGGCGATTAGCATTGGCATCATTAGTAAGCCTACCCCTACTAATGATAGGGATGTGGTTTATTCAGACCTATTCCCATGTCAGATGGCAAATACACAGAAAGAAAAGCTCCAATTTAAATGCATTTATTCATGAGCACCTTTCTGGAATGAGAATAATACAGAGTTTTACAGCAGAGGCTGAAACCAGTGAATCCTTTGATGATCTACTTAAAGAGCATCACGATTCCTTTGTCAGCGCAGTACTAATAAATGATGCTTTTGGTTCCGTTATAGATCTATGCTGGAGTATTGGTACCATAGCTATGTATTTCATTGGTATAACTGTAATAGGTATTGATAAAAGTGGTATAGGTACCTTAACTGCTTTCAGCGTTTATATCAGTATGTTCTGGCGTCCCATAATGAATTTAAGTAGTTTTTATAATCAATTAATCACTAATATTGCTGGAGCAGAGCGTATATTCGAAATCTTAGATACTGAACCTGACATTGCAGACGCTGGGCATGTAAAGGAGCTGCCTGAAATAGAGGGCGAGGTAATTTTTGAAAATGTATCATTTTCTTATGATAATGAAACTAAAGTATTAAATAATGTAAGTTTTCGTATAAAACCTGGAGAGACCATAGCCCTTGTTGGTCCAACAGGAGCGGGTAAGACCACCATTGTGAACCTAATTAGCCGATTCTACGATGTTCAAGAGGGTAAGCTATATATTGATGGCTATGATATAAAAGACGTCTCTATTGCCAGTCTCAGAAGGCAAATGGGAGTAATGACACAGGATAATTTCCTCTTCTCAGGTACGATCAAAGATAATATTCGCTATGGTAAATTAGATGCCACCGATGAAGAAATTATAGCTGCTGCAAAATCCGTCAATGCCCATGATTTTATTATGAAATTGGAGAAAGGATACGATACAGAGATACAGGAAAGGGGAGGTGGCTTATCAATTGGCCAAAGACAGCTCCTTGCTTTTGCCAGAACTATGGTATCCATGCCAAAGATATTAATCCTTGATGAAGCAACCTCCAGCATCGATACTCACACGGAAATAATGGTGCAAAAGGGGATTGAGGCATTACTTAAAGGAAGAACCTCTTTCGTAATTGCCCATCGCCTATCTACAATCAGTAAAGCCGATAGAATTTTCGTTATTGACGAGGGTAAGATAATGGAAGAGGGAACCAATGAGGAATTACTGGCCAAGAAAGGTCTTTACTACAATCTTTATATGGCGCAATTTAAAAATCTATAAAGGCATGAGTTTATAGTACGTTCTTAATTACCAAAAGGTCCTATTATGTAGGGTTATTATAAAACTAGTACCCTTTTTAAATTGAGAACGTACTTTTATCTTGCCAGTGTGGGATAATATAATTAATTTAGCTAGAGATAAGCCCAAACCATGGCCGCTGATATTTTGATTTTTCACATTATCTGAACGATAAAATCTATCAAATATATGTTCAATATCTTCTCTAGTCATACCAATACCTGTATCTGTGACAGTGATTATACAATCTCCATCCTCTTCCCTCTCACAGGTAATAGTTATAGTATCCCCATCATTGGAATACTTTACTGCATTATCAATAAATATTCTAATGGCTTGCTTAAGAGACTGCTTATCACCATATACAATAACATCCTCTAAGATAGGACTATTTATAATTCTATTCTCGGCAACCAATCTTGTTTCTTTTATCATATCCTCTACCAAGGGCCGCATATTAAATTTTCTCTTATTTAATTTAAAAGTCTTCTTATCATGCCTTGATAGAAATAAAAGTTTTTCTACCAAGTCCTGCATAGCCCTGGCTTCATTTTGAATAGCTTCTATTGATTCATCCATTACTTCAGGATTAGTTTTACCCCATCTATTTAATAAATTGGCATAACCTTGTATAACCGCAATAGGAGTCCGTAGTTCATGGGAAGCATCGGATACAAATTGTTTCTGACTTTCATAAGAGGTCTCAATACGATCTAGCATAGAATTTATAACATTGGCTAGATCCTTTAATTCATTTTTTGTTCCTTCAATATTTAAACGTTCACTGTGCAAATTATTAACAGTGAGACGATTGGCAGTGGCTGACATTATTCTTAAGGGCTCGAATAACTTAACATCCCGTTCCTGGCCTTTTTTAATTATTAATAAAACTAAAATCACATAAATTATTACCAGCTTCCATAACATAGAAAACATATTAAGATAATGATATGTCATATCATACTGAAATAATATCTCATAATCTCTACCATCTATGGTTACTTTTTTAGTTTGGTTTATAACCAAAGTATTACTTTTACTTTTTCTATCGTAGTGGATACCATAATAAAAGTCCCGCTCTGCTTCTCCTTTATAACCTATATCATTATAAAGTTCTCTCTTGCTAGCTACTTCTTTAATACTTAGGGTTAATCCTTGATCAGCATAGATATTATCTAATATAGGCTCTGCCTCTATATCTATTTTCTTAATTAGGTTATTAGACAGTTGGTCGTAGCTATTCTTTTCAGTATATATATATAATATTGCAAAACCTAACATAAAAATAATTCCATGGGTGAATAGGAGTCTCATATAGCTTAAAGATATCCTAAAAACAATGGATAACCTAAAATTGTTTAATAATGTTTCTTTTTTTTCACGGATTGGAAGTATAATACGAATTAAGATATTACGTATTCTTTCCATAAACTTATTAGTCATTTTATCTACATAATCTCCCTCTGGTATAATAAGTTGAATTAAAAACTAAGCCTTCCGCATGCCAAACGACTAATCTTTAATCATATACCCTACACCTCTAACAGTGGAAATTAGACGAATACCATACTTCTCATCAATTTTCTGTCTTAAATATCTAATATACACGTCTACCACATTGGTGTCTCCAAAATACTCATAATCCCATACGCTATTTAATAACTGCTCCCTTGAAAGGGCTATGTTCTTATTTCTCATTAAATACTCCAATAATTCGTATTCCTTCTTAGTTAAAGAAAGTTCATCATTTTTGTAATAAGCACTACGACTTTTGGTATTAAGCTTCAAATCTCCTATTTTGACAATATCTGATTGCTTTTCATTGGTATAAGCCCTTCTATTTAAAGCAACCCTAATTCTAGCCAGTAATTCTTCTATAGCAAAGGGTTTTGTCATATAATCATCAGCACCCATATCCAATCCTGCAACTTTATCTGTTACATCATCTTTTGCTGTTAGCATTATAATAGGAACCCTGGATTCCAGCCGGATTCTACGGCATACTTCTATTCCACTTAGCCCTGGAAGCATAATATCTAAAACAACCAGATCTACATTCTCTTTGAGTGCTTTATCTAATCCAGTTCTTCCATCACTGGCCAGCATTACTTCATATCCCTCATGGACTAATTCCAATTCTAGAAATCTTGCAATCTTTAATTCATCTTCTATAATCAATATTTTAGCCATATAAATATCCTCCCAATACTTTACATTGCTCCTTACATTGTACTTATTAATTAACATTTTTTCAATATGATAAGATTAAAATTAGGTTAAAAATAAGCTGTTGTAAAGTTATTTCGTCATAAATCAAAATAACATACAACAGCTGTAATTTAAATATTATTATTTATTTATTACACTCTTCACAGCTTTTACCACATTTTCTGTAGTAAATCCAAACTTCTTAAATAACAAACCAGCTGGAGCAGATGCACCAAAACCATTCATTGTAATAGTGGTTCCATCTAAACCTACATATTTACCCCATCCAAAATCACTTAAGGCTTCAATGGCTACCCTAGCCCTTACACTCTTAGGTAGGATACTTTCTTTATAATCATCAGTTTGCTCCTCAAAAACATCCATAGAAGGCATACTAACTACTCTTACATCTATACCTTCCTCTGCTAATTGCTCCTGAGCTTCAATTCCATATTGAACCTCTGAACCAGTAGCAATAATAATGGCATCAGGTGTCTCCTTTTTAGAAGGAGAAATCACATAAGCACCTTTTAATGCTTCCTTAGAGGAACCAGATAATTGAGGTAGATTCTGACGGGTTAATACTAAAGCCGTAGGCTTGTCTTTTGATGTAATTGCATAATACCAAGCAGCTATACATTCTGTAGCATCAGCTGGACGATATACAGTGAAGTTAGGAGTTGACCTTAACATTGCTAATTGCTCAATTGGCTCATGGGTAGGACCATCCTCACCAACACCAATACTGTCATGGGTAAATACATATGTTAAAGGTAATCCCATAAGAGCTGCCAATCTAGCCATTGGCTTAACATAATCGCTAAATACGAAGAATGTTGAAACATAAGGTCTTAAACCTCCATGGAGGGCTATACCATTACCTATGCCAGCCATAGCTAACTCTCTTACGCCAAAATGAATATTTTTCCCCTTGTAGTCATCTTTAGAGAAATCCCCCATATCCTTCATATAAGTCTTAGTAGATGGGGATAAATCCGCAGATCCACCAAATAAATTAGGTAGATAATTTTTAATGCGATTTAGTATCTGACCAGAAACATTTCTTGTTGCCTCTGGATTCTCTGAATAAGCCCAGAACTCGTCATTATCTATTAATGACTGAGCTGCATCCTTATTATGATATTCATCCCATAATTTCTTCATATCAGGATATGCCTTGCAATAATTTGCAAATAGCTCATTCCACATTTCTTCAACCTGTACATTACTTTCAGCTAATTTTTTATAATGTTCATATACTTCATCTGGAACATAGAAAGGCTCCTGGCTTGGCCATCCAAGATTTTCTTTCATAATCTTAATATTATCTTCACCCAAAGGCTCTCCATGGGCACTGGCCTTACCTTCTTTTGGACTACCATATCCAATCTTAGTATGAATAGTAATCATGGTAGGTCTAGTTAAATCTGATTTAGCTTCTTCAATAGCTGCCCCTATTTCCTCTAAATTATTACCATCCATTACCTCTAAAGTCTGGAAACCAAATGCTTCAAATCGTTTCTTAACATCTTCTGTAAATGCAATATCAGTATCACCCTCAATTGAAATCTGATTGTCATCATATAAAACAATCAGCTTACCTAGTCCCAATGTACCAGCTAAGGACATAGCCTCATAAGTAATACCTTCCATCATACATCCGTCACCACAAAGTACAAATGTATAATGATCAACAATAGGATATCCTTCCTTATTAAAAGTATCAGCTAAATGTGCTTCCGCCATAGCCATTCCTACTCCCATAGCCATTCCCGCTCCTAAAGGACCTGTTGTTGCCTCAACACCAACTGTATGACCATACTCTGGATGACCTGGGGTTAATGAACCATCCTGACGAAATGCCATTAAATCTTCTTTTGTTAAACCATATCCAAATAGATGTAATAAAGAATAAAGTAGTGTGGATCCATGTCCAGCAGATAAAATAAACCTATCTCTGTTTATCCAATTAGGGTTTGCAGGATTATGTTTCATATGTCTTGCCCATAATTCATAAGCTATAGGCGCTGCTCCTAATGGAAGACCAGGATGACCTGAATTCGCTTTCTGTACACTGTCTGCAGATAATACCCTGATGGCATTAACAGACATAGTATCAATGTTATTCATTATAGTTCCTCCTTATTGATAAAGTATATAATATGTCATTATATATCTATATTTAAAACAATTGTAAATAAATGTTTATTGTCGAATTTCTATGACTACGCACACTTTAATCAATATACAATAAAATGGATTCTATTGCAAGTGGCAATTAATTAACAATTATAATCCCCATTCATTCTTAATATCTATTAAATAATAGCCTTTAATAAACACAGGTTAATTAATATATCAGTAATTTCAACAATTACACCTTGATATATAATAAAATGTGGATAAGAGGGCTTATTACTTTATATATCGTTGAAAACTTTCCCTAAGGCCTCTTGGATTAATAGATTAGCTAAGTTATCATAGCTGGTAACCGTTTTATTAATTAAAACCATTTTGTCACCCTGATAATATCTAATCAAACCTGCAGCCGGATATACTGAAAGAGAAGTACCCCCTACAATTAATAAATCAGCCTGAGATATTAATTGTACAGATGTCTCCAATATTTCACTATTTAAACTTTCCTCATAAAGTACCACATCAGGCTTAATTATTCCTCCACATTGGCATATAGGTATGTCCCCATGTGCTTCAGTAATATATGATAAGGGATAAAATCTATGACATTCCATACAATAATTTCTATGAATAGAGCCATGGAGTTCCAAAACTTTTTGACTACCAGCAGCTTGGTGTAAACCATCTATATTCTGAGTAATCACTCCACTTACTTTACCTTCACTCTCTAGTTGTGCTAATTTCTTATGGGTAATATTTGGTGACACATTATTAAATATCATCTTGTCTCTATAGAATCTATAAAATTCCTTAGGATTCTCAATAAAAAACCTATGACTTAATATTGTCTCTGGTGGGTATTTATAGTTCATATGATAAACACCGTCTACACTTCTAAAGTCAGGAATGCCACTTTCAGTAGATACACCAGCGCCTCCAAAAAAAATTATATTATTACTTTCTCTTAGCCATTTTTTTAATTTCTCTATTTTTTCATATAACATATTGCTACTCCTTCTTTAAACAATATATTACAATAGAAGTTTATAAATAATATAGTTAAATGATTATTTAATTATTTAACTATTTACATTAATATACACATATTATACTAAGCTTAGTTTGCAAAATTGTCAATTCTTGAATAGCAAAATTTTTTTTAAATTTATTCTATATGGCATAGAAAATAAAATATATAAGATCACAATACTATAAAATAATTAAGGGGATATATTTGTTAATAAGATCTAAGTAGATTTTATATTAGATAATTTATTTATAAGATGGTAATTAAATAGATTTTAAGATATCTGGATATTAAATAGATGGATTTATAAAATATAACATATCATACAAAAGAAATAAAAAAAGACCTATCAGTAGGTCATATAAATGAGACATCCGGGACTCGAACCCGGGACACCTTGATTAAAAGTCAAGTGCTCTACCGACTGAGCTAATATCCCACAAAAAATGCCCAGAGCCGGAATCGAACCAGCGACACGAGGATTTTCAGTCCTCTGCTCTACCGACTGAGCTATCTGGGCAAGGTTACTATTATCAGCCTTAAATTTAATATAAAACTTATTGGCTTAAATATTATTTAATTTTAGAAATAGAATTGCGGGGATAGGATTTGAACCTATG
>JAAYPX010000121.1 GCA_012519565.1 Clostridiales bacterium
AAGGGTAGCTACGAGTCAAGGGCATTAAGGCTTGAACAAAGTGAAAGCCAGCGCCTTTAGACGCTGGCCGGTAACTGCCCCTTATAGGGGCGAGCAAACCACCCGTTTGACGGGTGGTCATGATTGCTCTTAGGGTGTCATCGTTTAATTGTATCAATATCGTTGCCCTAATGAACAGGTATGGTCATCCGTATGAGGAATTAATAGAACGGTTGAAAGGGATGGAAAGCAATATTAAGATTACATATGAATGTGGAGCAGTTATCATAAAGACTGATGGGAAGAAGATGTATGTGAAGGGATATATGGAATAGTACTTGTAGAAAAATTTGACTGAAAGATGAAAATAATGAGAAAAAGGTTGAAATATGACAATAGAAATGATAAAATCTGTATATTATATACAGGATAAGGAAAAACATTAAATCTTATGAATGGAGGATTATCATGCGGGAAAGAAAAAGATTACACAAGAGGTTGATTTCATCATTACTAGTATGTGCTATGGTGATAATACCATTTAATTTACCAGCAACAATATTTGCAAAAGAAATCACTAGTAAGGAAAAAGCGATTGATATTACAAGAGGAGATCCCATAGGGACCGTTACAGGTAGTGCCATAGGTACAGTAACAGGCAGTTCTGAGCAAGCGACGTTTACTTATGATGAAAATATAGTTGCTGAGGAATATCAAGCTTTAAAAGAAAAGTTTTTAAATGAATTAGCTCCAGCTACAGTAGCCAATACATTTCCAAGAACAGTTACAACAAATGGGAATACATTATCTAATGAATTTATTGAGTTTGCGGTTGACTCTTCTACGGGTAGATTTACAATTGGAACTACAGAAGGAAATCCTGATCTATCAACGGATGATTATAAAAAACTACTTTTTGGACATTCAAACCCAGGTACTTCCTATACTTCTATTTATGTAGATGGTAGTACATCTGTGTATGGTAATAACGGTTTTACTATATCCCCATATTTTGAAAACAACTCTAATATATCTGAGGTAAAACATGGCGACATTCGAGTAAAACAAATTATAAGCTTAGTTAAAAATAGTTCTACCAATAGGGATGATATTATAGAAGTCAAATATGAGGTTATAAATGAGGGAGAAAGCTTTTCATCTTTTGGTCTTCGTATTATGATGGATACCATGTTGGGAAATAATGATGCTGCTCCATTTCGGATTCCGATAATAGGCGATGTAACAACTGAAATGGAATTCGTAGGAGATGATATTCCACAATATTGGCAAGCCTTCGATAGTTTGTCAAATCCAAATGTTGTATCTTATGGAAATTTTGTTTCAGGGGAAATTAAGCCATCTAAAGTACAATTTACAAACTGGAGTAGGGTTTATAATACTCAATGGGGGTATCAAATATCTAAAGGTAGTTCCAATGGAGATAGTGCAGTTAGTGTTATTTGGAATCGTTACTTAGCTCCTGGGATGAAAGAAACATACACAACAAGATATGGGTTAAGTGAATTATTACAAGATTTAAAGCCTCCACTAGCAGTTACTGTAGCTGCTGATTCAACGGTGCAAGTAGAAGATAGTTCACAAAATTATATTCCATATACAATAACAACTTATGTTCAGAATACTGGAAATACACCAGCAATAAATGCAAAATGTATCTTTTCTCTGCCGGATGAATTAACATTTCAACCAAGTGAATCCAATGTTATAGAATTAGGTAATATAGGTGTGGGGGAGATACAAAAAGTTGATAAAGTAGTATATGTTAAAGAAAAAAGCTCCTCTGATAGATATGTTAACTATTCGATTAAAGTGTCAGCTGATAATTGTGCTATAAAAGTATTAAGCAAACAACTCGTTATTCCAAAAGTAGAATCAGATTATCAAATAGAATTCAATTATAGTTGTGGTTCTTCAAGAGACTTTACAGAAACATGTTATTTTTCACACGACTATTTTAATAACAAATCTACTACTGGTTATAACGCTAGTTTGGCAACTTCTTCACTATGTTTTGCCTTGTCATGTTTTGCAAGCAATGAACAGGAATATACCAATAAATTTGCAAATGCTAAAGATTTTTTAACAAAACTTGACTTTAAAGATTTTGATAAGAATGAGTGGTTTACAAAAAAACCGCAAAGTGATTCGATCGGAGTAGTAGCTGCAAATAAGAAAATTATAGATAATAAAGGTGAGGAATATACTCTTATAGCTTGCGGTATACGTGGCGGCGGCTATGAAAGTGAATGGGCGGGTAATTTTACTGTAGGACGTACCGGCAATCATTATGGCTTTGAGCTTGCAAGAAATCAGGTTATCAACTTCTTAAGTCAATATATATCAGAAAAAAACATTACAGGTAAAGTTAAATTATGGATTACGGGCTATAGTCGTGCAGCAGCAACATCCAATATGGTTGCTGGCGCAATAGATGATGGAACATCACTGGGAAATTCCATTACCCTTGAAAAAGGCGATCTTTATGCTTATACCTTTGAAACTCCGCAAGGAGCATGGGAAGATAATATTCCATATCCTGTTACATATAACAACATATGGAATATTATTAATAGAAATGACCCGGTACCAAGAGTTGCAATGACTGGACTTGGCTTTTCAAGATACGGAAATGATAGATTCTTACCATCAAAGTCGAAAGATGGATATCTTTACGAAGCTTTGCAAAATACCATGCTTAATTTCTATTATACAATGGATAGTTTTAGTGAAGCTGGTGAATACACTGTGGATGATTTTGAAATGCTGGAATTTAAATTGAAATATATTTTACCTGGCGGGAAAGATTTTATACAAGTTAATAATAAGATGCCCCAAGACTATTATTTGGATGGTCTTATGAACATAGTTGTTAAGGAAGCAATCAAAACAAGAGATAATTATGTGGATGAGTTGCAAAATGGTATTCGCACCATATTTACAGCTATGTATGGAACACTACTTCCAGACGAGCCAGCAAGCAGAATTAAAGAAGCGATGAATATCTTTAACGACAAGCTTTGCGAATGGGGTACAGTCAGAGATATGGCGCTAATAGTATTTAATCCTTTCAATAAAGAGACTATAGAAGATTACATAACTAATCTGCTTGAAGAAAGCTTTAATGAAGCGGGTATAAATTACTATAATATAGATTCATTAAAAGATTTCGTGGGTGAGATATGTAAAATAGTAGTGCCCTTTGTAGTTAAGCATCCCAATTATACACTTACAACTGTGAAAAATATTGATAAACTGGGCGCGGCTCATTACCCGGAACTATGTTTTGCATGGTTAAAAGCACAGGACATAAATTATACGAATACGCCTATTATATTTGATGGGATTGGACAGTATAGAATTATTCGAATTAATTGTCCTGTTGACTTAAAGGTATATAACCGTAATAATATATTGGTTTCACATTTTAAATCTGATACTGTACAGAATATACCTGATTCTTATATTTCTTCCTATGTTAACCAGGATGGAGAGAAAATAATCTGCCTTCCGGCAAATGAAGATTTTAGAATTGAAATTATTCCTACGGACAATGGAATTATGAATTATTCAGTAAATGAATATTCATCTTCCAAAGACGATTATACAAGAATTGTTAATTATTACGATATTCCTATCATGGAGGGTCAAATTTTATCTGCTTATGTTCCTGCATTTTCTGAAGGGGAATTTAACAATTCTACCGATGGATCAAGTACACTATATTCTTTCATTGATTCATCCGGTAATACAATTGAACCTAATAAGGATTTGAAGGGCGATAATGCATCTAATGCATATTATTTGGTTTCAGCAATACCGGAAAAAGAAGAACAAGGTATCGTAATAGGTCAGGGTATACGTAATGAGGGTGCTTTTGCACAAGTAGAGGCTATCCCTAATGAAGGTTATGAATTTATCGGTTGGTATGAAGATGGAACTACATTGGTTTCTGAAGAGAGTGAATATAGATTTTGTGTTAAACATGATATTACCTTGGTGGCCAAATTCAAATATGTGGGTACAGAAGCCAATAATATTGAGGTTACATTCAATGTCACAAGTAAATGGGATACAGCATTTAATGCCAATATTACTATAACTAATATAAGCGATAAAGTAATTGATAATTGGGCAATTCAGTTTGATATGCCATATGAAATAACAAACATATGGAACGGAGCTATTTCTTCCTATAACGAAGGAACCTATGTTATTAAGAATGCTGGTCATAATCAGGATATAAGTCCGGGAAGTAGTGTGTCTTTTGGTTTTTCAGCTAATACGACAGATGAAAATATAGTATATCCTGATCGTTATGCTATAATAGGCAAAGAAGCGTCGGCAGGATCCGATAGATATGAAATTAATTTTGATGTAACAAGTGATTGGGAGTCCGCATTTAATGGACAGATCGTAATTACGAATTTATCTGATGAAGTAATTGAGGATTGGGCATTAGAGTTTGATTTTGATCAGGAGATAACAACTTTCTGGACAGCAGATATCATCTCTCATGAAGGAAAGCATTATGTGGTAAAAAATAAAGGGTATAATGCAAATATCGAGCCGGGTCAGAGTGTTACATTAGGTTTTAGCGGCAGACCAGGTAATGTAGTATCAGAACCGAAAGATTATACGCTGAATTATGTCGGTATAGATTAATTATTAAGAAAGTAAACTTTACTGCTATCTTAATGTGCATGTACAGGAAGGGAGAAGTTTGAAAAAGAAAGTTTTAAAACATTCGATACTGTTTATCTGTATATTTATCGTATCCTTTGGTATCATGACTGGTTGCAGGGATAAAGAGAGTAACTATCAAAGTGATGATCAGCTTGGCTATCTTGCATATGATGAATATATGGATGATGAAAATCTAATTTACATAGAAGAAAAGGATGGGTATCATCCATATATTGTCTTGACCAATTACTATGATGACAAGACTCTTTTACTCAGAAAGTATTTACTTGGAGATTTTATTAGAATGAATGAATACTATGCACAATATGAAGGCTGCGAAATGGACAAATACCTTAACAATGAGTTTTTGAATTCACTTTCCCCTGCTATACAGGAGAAAATTCAAGATACGAATATTGTCGTTACAGAGCAGGCACGGCAAGGAGCTAGCGATAATGGAAAAACCTATACAATAAATCGCAAGGTATTCCTTTTGTCTTCTGCGGAAATAGGGTTTACAATGAAGTATGTCGTTCAAAAAGAAGGTAAATCATTGAAATATTTTAAAAAAGATGAAAACTGGTTTGCATATTTAGAAAATGATAATACTAAGGGATATCCTTGGTGGTTAAGAACCAATGATATTAATAGTGAATCATGTTTTCTCTTTGTAGCTGGTGACGAACCAATTACTTCACGTATCAATGCCTTTGATACAAACGGAGTACGTCCCGCGTTTTGCCTTGATTCCAATCTAGAGATAGAGAAAACCGATCAGGTAGTTGATGGGGAAGAGGTTTATGTCTTGAAAGATTAAGCATTTTATTGTTATCTAATTGCACGCTCTAATACAAAATCAACTTTATTTGCTTTAGGGTATGCATTATTATCATAGGGGAGACTTTTACGATTTGTATGGTAGGATTTATTGTGAAAGTGCCATGAAGTTATCAGCGAATCGAAAACTAGGAAAATGTCAGATTAGCAGAAAACTAAGTAATGCACACTGTGCGGTATCGTTAAACCGTGGGGTGTGCATTTTTTGCACTAAGAGTGTTCATTGTTAAATTGTATCAATATCGTTACCCTAATGAAAGTAGCCCACCACGGATCCCGTAACTCTAGCAGCGAAGAATTTCTAAAACTAGTTCGGCCGGAATTTGCATTCATATCTAGTGGAAAGAAAAGTAGGTAC
>JAAYPX010000122.1 GCA_012519565.1 Clostridiales bacterium
AAATCAGATACAAAAGTCTGATGAAGAAAATAAAGAACGTATCCAAGCAATAGATGAGGAACTTAAACAAGCTGGAAATATAGATAAACTCACTGAAGATACTGTTAGAAAGTATATCAAAACAGTTTATATTTCTGGAAAGGGTATAGAAAAAATAGAATATCAATAGTACAATAGAAGGAGGTCCATTGGGGTCTCCTTTTTATATTAAGGTTTATAATAGTATATGCTATAATGTAGTTAAAGAAGATTATAGCATGATAAACAGTATTAATAATAACCACATTTAAACTATATTTAAAAATAAAAATTTATAAGTTGTGAAGTGATTAATGTAGAAACATATTTTTGAATTGTTAAATTTAAGAGGAGGTATAGTGTGGCTAAGAGAAAATTTTACGCAGTTAAAATAGGTAAAGTTCCAGGAATATATCAAACGTGGGCTCAAACTGAAGAACAAGTTAAAGGGTTTTCAGGAGCAGACTATAAATCATTCCCAACATTGGAAGAGGCTGAAAATTATATTTCAAATAGAGCAGATGATATTGAATTAGGTTTAGATGGAGAAGGTTATGATATTAATAAAGAAATAGAGAATGAAATAAAAAACCTTGATGAAGGAAAGGTAATTGCATTTGTAGATGGTAGTTATTCTCCTGATATAGATGGAAGAGAGAAATATGGATTTGGTGCTATCCTGTTTACCAAAGGGCATGAACAAAAACTATTCAAAGCTTATGTAAATCAAGAGTATATGGATTCAAGAAATGTAGCGGGTGAATTAAGTGGAGTTAAACAATCGATATTGTGGGCTATAGAAAATAATAAAAAAGAAATTACAATTTATTATGATTATGAAGGAATTGAAAAATGGGCAAAGAAAGAGTGGAAAGCGAATAAGAAAATTACAAAGGAATATACTAAATTTATTGATAAAAAATCTAAATTAATAAAAATAAATTTTGTGCATGCAAAAGCACATAGCGGAATAATATATAATGAGATGGCTGATGATTTAGCTAAAAGATCTTTATTATCTCATGGATATAAAGCTTATAATGATGGGTCTATATATTTTATAGGTTTTAGTTTAGAAGACTGGGTAAAGATTATAGAAGAGGTATCGATAGAAAATAAAAAATATAATGAGGAAGAAATAACAAAACATATTACAAAACCAAGAGATTATTTAAGTAGAATAGAAGTTTCATACGTTAAAGATAAAATGGTGATTAATTGCTATAGTGGTGATAAATCATATGTTCAGGGAAAGCAAAGTGTGTTATTTCAAAAAACAATATCTTATGCAATAGAAAAATTGCCAACAGAAAGCTCAGTTATAGAAACTTTAAATACTTATCATGCTTTAACAATAGAAGAAGTAGAGGTAGAAAATCAGTTAAAAAATTTACTGCCAAACTTCCCTAATGAAAAGAAGGATATAAAGCACTACAATAATATATTGTCAGCTATATTTAATACAATGTTAGTTGGATATATGCCAGATTATACATGTTTAATCACTCCTATTTTTAGGGCAATGGAATATTATTTGCATAGGATATTAGGGGAAAAATTAGGAAATAATACTGAAAGGAGTAATGGAAGTAATAATTTTGCCTATTTCAAACGAGATGATGATGCTTCAAATTACTATTATACTTCATCAAGAGATAATGCAACGGATGAACAAATAGATTTTTTAAACGATCTATATAATTACTATAATAAAATACGGCATCCATATGCACATTGGTCAAAAGACTCAATTGATACTCCTGTAATTACTGATATGAACGTAGCGAGGGATTTAATTATGGAAGGCTTGCAACTTGTAAATAAATATTATATAATGTTTTAATATCAAAAATTTTAATGAAAGGAGGATACTTTAAATGTACGATTATCTAATTAATAGTTTGGAGACAATTAAATTTGA
>JAAYPX010000016.1 GCA_012519565.1 Clostridiales bacterium
AGCAGTATTTAAATTAGATGATGTAGATGTAGCTTTATTAGATACACCAGGACATGTGGATTTTTCTGCTGAGATGGAGCGTACTTTACAGGTTCTCGATTATGCTATTTTAGTTGTAAGCGGTAGTGATGGTGTAAAAGGACACACAGAAACCCTATGGAGATTATTAAAAATTTATGGTATACCGACCTTTTTGTTTATTAATAAAATGGACTTGGATGGAACAGATCGTAACAAATTAATGGATGAAGTTAGAAAAAGATTAAGCGATGGATGTGTAGATTTTAGTGATGATCAAAATAAGGAGGTATGGATGGAGAATATCGCCATGTGTGATGAGCAGTTATTGGATCAATACATAGAAAGTGGCGAGATTAAAACCGATGAGGTGATTTCACTAATCGCTGAAGGAAAGGTATTTCCTTGTTATTTTGGTTCAGCACTAAAACTTATAGGAATAGATGCATTACTGGAAGGCCTAAGAAAATTCACTGGCACTCCTAAATACCCTGAGCAGTTTGGTGCTAAGGTGTATAAGATAGCAAGGGACGATCAAGGGAATAGGTTAACCTTTATGAAGATCACTGGTGGTAGTTTAAAGGTTAAAACACAACTAAGCAATAAAAAACAAAGCAGTGATAATGAAACTGACCAAGAAGCAATCTGGGAAGAGAAGGTTGACCAGATAAGGATATATTCAGGTTCACGTTACGAGACTACTGATGAAGTTTCATCAGGGGCTGTTTGTGCAGTTTTGGGATTAAGTAGGACATATCCAGGGGAAGGCTTGGGTATTGAGGCCATATCCGGTAAGCCCTTATTGGCTCCTATCCTTAGTTATAGAATAATACTACCAGAGGGAGCCGATGTCCATGGTATGCTTGCTAATTTGCGGATATTAGAGGAGGAAGATCCACAGCTTCATATAGTATGGAATGAGCAATTAAAAGAGATACATGTGCAACTGATGGGTGAAGTGCAGGTGGAAATATTAAAAAGCCTGATTCTGGACCGGTTTGGGGTTGATGTGGAATTTGATACTGGAAACATTGTATATAAGGAAACTATTAAAGAGCCGGTAATAGGAGTTGGACATTTTGAACCTCTACGCCATTATGCTGAGGTACATTTATTACTGGAACCTGGAGAGCCTGGAAGTGGCCTAATATTTGATACCCAGTGTAGTGAGGATCTACTCCCTAGGAATTGGCAGAGACTAGTACTAACCCACTTGGAGGAGAAAGAACATGTGGGTGTTCTCACTGGTTCACCGATTACAGATATGAAGATTACCCTTCTTGCTGGCCGTGCCCACCAGAAACATACTGAAGGTGGTGACTTTAGACAGGCTACCTATAGAGCAGTGAGGCAGGGATTAAAGAAAGCCCAAAATGTACTACTTGAACCCTACTATAACTTTAGGTTGGAACTACCAACTGAAAATCTTGGAAGGGCCATGTCAGATATCCAGCAGATGTCAGGAAACTTTGGCCATCCAATAATGGAAGGAGAGATGTCTATTCTTACTGGCTCTGCTCCAGTTGCCACCATGGAAGGATACCAGACCCAGGTAACTTCCTATACCAAGGGCAGAGGTAGATTATTCTGCACCTTAAAGGGATACGAGCCTTGCTATAATGCAGAGGAAGTAATTGAAGCTATTGGCTATGACAGCGAGCGGGATTTGGATAACCCAACCAGTTCCGTATTTTGTTCCCATGGAGCAGGATTTGTAGTACAATGGGATAAGGTTGAGCAGTACATGCATTTAAACACTAGCTTAAATGAAGAAAATGCAGATCAATCCAATGAACAAAGCAGTATAGGTATAAAAGAAAGAGGACTTGGACAAGGTGTTACTTCCACTTCCACCTATAGAGGCACCTTAAAAGAAGATGAAGAGTTAGAAGCTATTTTTACCCGTACTTATGGGCCCATAAAAGACAGAAAATATCCAGCAAATAATATCTTTAAGACTGAGAAAAGAGCAGATAACAAGAAAAAAGGTTTCAAATCTCTTAATAGACAGGATGAAAGAAGAAAAGAATATTTATTAGTTGATGGTTATAATATCATATTTTCCTGGGATGAGCTAAATGAGCTGGCTAAGGATAATATGGAAGCTGCAAGAATTAAATTGATGGATATGCTATGCAATTACCAAGGTTTTAAAAAATGTGTAGTAATACTGGTTTTTGATGCATATAAAGTTATAGGTGGAGTAGGACAAGTTATTGAATATAATAATATCCATGTTGTATTTACCAAAGAAGCTGAAACGGCCGACATGTATATAGAGAAGGTTACCCATGAAATAGATAAAAAGCATCATGTTATGGTAGCTACTTCTGATGCTGTAGAACAGCTAATTATTATGGGGCAAGGAGCAACTAGACTTTCAGCCAAGGATTTACAAGAGGAGATTTCCTGGGTAAATAAGCAAATACGCAGGGATTATATAGATGTACCAAAAACTGGTCGATATTTTCTAGGTGATCAAGTTAAGAATGATGTCTTGGAGAATTACAGGGAAGACACCAAAGACAGTTGATAATACTTATATCTAATATAAGTAGCATGTAGTTATTAGTTAAACATAATTAATTAAATATAAAATAAAAAGGTGATTATATGAACAAGAATATTGTGGGTTTACTAGACGATCTTATGAATCCTCCCAAGGAGTTTACTCCCATACCATTTTGGTTTTTTAATGATGAGCCAGATCTAGAGAAAATTAAAATGCAGTTGACAGATTATGTGGAAAAAGGGGTAAATGGAATTGTACTACATCCTAGAATAGGTATTCCTAAAACCTTGGAATATCTATCTGATGAATATTTTGAGATAGTAAAGTTTATAGTCAAAACTGCAGCAGAACTGGAGATGTTAGTTGTTCTATATGATGAAGGTATGTATCCTTCAGGTTCTGCCCATGGAGAAGTTGTTAAGGCCAATCCTGATTTTGCATCAGTGGGCATTATTATGACAGATGATCCAACTAGTGGTAAGTTAATAGTTGATTTGGAAGATGGGAATTACATTGTTCAAAGATTTACCAAAGGTACAATCAGAGGTATTCATTTTGGAGAGGATGATGGCCAGCCAGGAGCTCCCCCATCTACTAATATATTAAATCCTTTGGCTGTCGATAAATTTATAGAGCTTACCCATGAAAGATATTACCAGCATTTAAAGGAGTATTTTGGTAATACCATAATTGGTTTTTTTACCGATGAGCCATGTATATTAGGGCGTAATGCTTCTAGGTATCGGGATTGGACAGACAATCTTGAAGAAGATATTGTAGCCAGTGGTGGAGAGCTAAAAGAACTAAGAGCCTTATTTGAAAAAAAGGAAAATAGGACTACTAAGATATATAAAAGCCTTATCAAAAACCGACTTATGGAAGTATTCTATGGTAAGATATCCAAATGGTGTGAAGAACATGGGATTGCTTTAATGGGGCATCCAGAGGCAAGTGATGATATAGCAGAAGAGTTGTATTTTCATATACCAGGTCAAGATTTGATTTTCCGCCGTGTTTCCCCGGAAGAGGGTGGCATTATTCAATCAGATTCTGTCCATGCTAAAACTGCATCCGATATAGCCCGCCATCTAGGTAGAAGAAGAAATTCCAATGAATGTTTCGGCGTATGTATTAGAAATAAAACTCCCTGGTATTTTACTGGAGAAGATATGAAATGGTATATAGATTGGTTGGGAGTTCGGGGGGTTAATATGTATATTCCCCATGCCTTTTTCTATAGTGTCAAGGGAGAACGAAGCGGGGAGAGGCCACCGGATGTAGGTCCTAATAATATTTGGTGGGATCATTACAAGCATTATTCTGACTATATGAAGAGAATATCATACATAATGACAGACTCTAATAATAATGCCAATATAGCCGTACTTTGCCACGATAATCAAGTACCATATAAAGAGGTTGTAAGCCTATTTGAGCAGCAAATAGAGTTTAATTATTTACCCTTGGCATTACTGGAACAGTGTAGTATCAAGGATAATAAATTATGTATCAATGGATATGAATATGATACTGTTGTTAATGTAATAGGAGCTGAAGGTTACGATATATTAAAGTCAGTCCATACTGTAACAGATTGTAATGATATTCAAAAACAGG
Organism: Clostridiales bacterium; assembly: GCA_012519565.1. GTDB lineage: Bacteria > Bacillota > Clostridia > Lachnospirales > Lachnospiraceae > Mobilitalea. The sequence continues at coordinate 4,148 of JAAYPX010000016.1, forward strand.
ATTTTATCACCAAGGACCTATGCAAGAATCTACGGGTTAGCCACATAACAAAAGATAATATTGAGATGTATTTTGTCTTTAATGAAGGACAAGAAGATGTAGATACTCAGGCTACTGTGCCCTTAAAGGGAGAAATTATTGCAGTAGACCTATGGAAGGGTAAATCATATAAATTAAGATCAAGTTCCCATGAAGAAAAAACTCAGTTCCCGCTGCAATTAAAAGCCTTTGAGACAGTATTAATTATTATAGGAGATGCTGGTGAGTTAGAAGAAAAACCAGAGGTGACCTTCCTAGGTAATCTTACTGAGACCTTTAAATGCGTAAAGGATGAAAATAATCAAAAGCTTTATACTGCAAACTTACAGGTAGATAAGGTAGAAGGAAATGAAGTTTTTGAGGTAGTGGGAGAAGAAATGGTTGAATGTTACTGCAATGGTGAATTTGTAGGGGTAAGTTTTTGGAATAATCATAGTTTCTCCATAGGTAAATGGCTGCAAACTGGGGACAATGAGATTAAACTTCGTGTTACTGGAAATATAGCCAATATTTACACCAATGAAAAGATTCCTTATGGCTTGGGTATATATAATAAGTAAAAGGCTTGCTGATTTTAATGAAAGGTAAATGTATGATGGAAAATGATCAAGATATTTTAAGACCACCACTGAAAGTTATAGCTCGAATTAATACAGATTTTCCAGAAAAATTTGGCATACCCCGGCAAAGTGGATTAATTGATGCCTTAAAGGCTACTATTGTATTTGAACCTGAATATCGCAATCCTGATGCGGTTAGGGGCTTAGAGGGGTTTACACATATTTGGCTTATATGGGAGTTTTCTAAAGCAATCCGGAGTAACTGGTCACCAACGGTGAAACCTCCCCGTTTGGGAGGCAATAAACGAATGGGTGTCTTTGCTACCAGATCGCCTTTTCGTCCCAATCCCATAGGTTTATCTTCTGTTAAGCTGGACAGTATAGAGATAGATGCTAAGTGGGGGCCAATATTACATGTATCAGGTGCTGATTTGATGGATGGAACACCTATATATGATATAAAACCTTACCTTTCATATACCGACAGTCATTCTGATGCAATCAGTGGTTTTGCAGATGAGCATACCTATTACACCTTAGAGGTGGATTTTCCCCAAGATTTGCTTAAATTAATTCCCCCTGAGAAGCAAAAATCATTGATTGGAGTATTGGAAAATGATCCTAGGCCTTCATATCAGAATGATCCTGAGAGAATCTACGGAGTTTCCTTTGGAGGATATAACATTCGCTTTAGGGTAAAGGATATGACCTTGACAGTTTGTGAAGTTACTAGACTATAAAAGTCCAGATATATAGCTTGTATTATGAATTATTATATGCTCCATCAAATATATTTTAATAATAATATTTGATGGAGTTTTCTATGATAATTATTAAAAGAAAGAAAGTTATCTTAGTCGCTTTATTATTTGTCTTCTCATATTTCTTTGGCGGTGGTATTGCCATACTGGCCAATACCATTGCTAATATTCGCAATGAGGACAATTGGGGCCTGGGCTTTACTACAGAAGGTCAGCCACCTACTGGTAACGCCACAGCTGCAGAGTTAAAGCAATATGATGCTTATTATTTGGGGGATACCAGTAAAAAGATCATTTATTTAACCTTTGATGCAGGATATGAAAATGGAAATACGGAACCTATTCTGGATGCATTAAAAAAACATAATGTACCTGCAACTTTTTTTCTAGTGGGTAATTACATTGAAACAAGACCTGATTTGGTAAAGCGTATGGTAGATGAAGGCCATATAGTGGCTAATCATACATATTCCCATCCAAATATGTCGAAGATATCCTCCCTTGATGCTTTTCGCAACGAATTAGAGAAATTAGAAGCTGCATATGAGAAAGTTACAGGGCAGAAGATGGTTAAATATTATAGGCCACCACAGGGTAAATATAGTGAAAGCAATTTAAAAATGGCTAAAGAGATGGGATATAAGACTTTCTTTTGGAGTCTAGCTTATGTAGATTGGTATAATGACAAGCAACCAACCAAGGAGCAAGCCTTTAATAAACTACTTGGCAGGATACATCCTGGTGCCATAGTATTGCTTCATAGCACATCCAAAACCAATGGTGAAATTATTGATGAATTAATAGCTAAGTGGAAAGAGATGGGATATAGCTTTGGTTCCCTAGAAGAATTCCAGTAAAATTTAGAAAAATTTCCATAAACTGTTATAAACATCCCCCTGTTTATAGGCTTTTACAAAAAAAGCATATGACACTTGTTATATAGGAGATTTTAGTGTAATATAAATAAGAATTATTTTGATCCTGAGTCTACTGAAAATATTGGATTAAATAAACTATACTCTATAAATCAGGGGGGATTAGAGATGGAACAATATCATTTATATATAGTTCTTACAAGGACCAATAGTATTGTATCAAAAATAATTCGGCTAGTTAAAGATGATGAATATACCCATGCATCAATATCTCTAGATAAAGAACTAAACCGAATGTATAGTTTTGGCCGTAAGTATACATATTTCCCTTTTATAGGTAGATTTAAACATGAATACATATATCAGGGTTTGTATAAACGTTGTAAGACCTTACCAGGAGTAATTATAGAACTGGAAGTAACCAAAGAGCAATATAATAGGGCGGAATTATTATTGGATCAATTTATATCTAATAGTAATTTATATAAATATAATTATATGGGTTTTGTGTATAATCTTTTAAATTTATCAACTCGTGATGAATATAGATATCTATGTTCTGAATTTGTTTATTATATAATTAACGAATTGGGAATAGTGGACTTGAAAAAATCTCCGAATCTTGTTAGACCTCAGAACTTATTATATATCAATGGTAAAATCATATATAAAGGAGATTTAAAATTAATAAAATCATTTACTGATTATAGAAATGGTTATAACCCAGCAGATTCAATTCTGCTATAATGACTTAATAATCAGGCAGATACACTAATAAATTATTAATAATGAAAGAGGTAAGAGATGTATACAAAAAGTGATTTAATTAAACATATTAAGGAGATGGGTATTAAACCCAGCGATACATTGATGATACATTCTTCTATGAAATCTATAGGTGAGGTAGAAGGGGGCGCTGATACTGTCCTAGATGCATTTATAGAATACATGGAGCCAGGATTATTAATATTTCCAACCCATACTTGGGCTCAAATGAGTGAAGAACATTGTATATTTGATCCTTTAACAGAGCCATCCTGTGTAGGGATATTAACGAATCTTTTTATGAAGCGCCCAGGGGTTATACGTTCATGGCATCCAACCCATTCCGTAGCAGCCTTAGGTAAAGACGCTGCAGAGTATGTAGCCGGTGAAGAACGCTGGGATACACCTTGTCCTAGGGAAGGTTGTTGGGGCAGGCTCTATGATAGAAAGGCGAAAATATTATTTATTGGTTGCGGTTTAATTAGAAATACTTACATTCATAGTGTTGAAGAATGGAATAATGTTGAGAATAGATTTACAGAGAAAAGGGTCAATCTTAAAATAAAGACACCGGATGGTTCTTTAATTGAACGCCCAGTTTATCGTCATTATACCCCAATCGGAAGCATTGCGTTAAACTATGATAAATTAGAAACTCCTTTTATAGAAACTGGAATAGCAACTAGAGGAAAGTTAGGAGATGCTTCCTGTATCCTAGGTGATGCAGTGGGTATGGGAGATCTGACTACAGAGTTCTTACAACGGAATAAGGATCTATTTATGGACAGAGAACCAATACCTAGAGAGTGGTATATTAAGGAATAATAAAGATGAAGGTTAAGACTAAATTATTTGAATATGGAGATCGTGAGCTTAATTATCTAAAACAGGCAGATCCTATCTTAGGACAGGCTATAGATAGTTACGGTAAGATTGACAGAATTGTGATTCCAGATCTATTTCAAGCCCTTGTTCATGCTATTATAGGTCAGCAGATATCATTAAAAGCGGCAGATACTGTTTGGAATAAGGTTCAAGAACGTTTTGATATTACACCAGAATATTTCATAGATATTCCCAAGGAAGAGTTACAACAATGTGGGATGTCCATGAGAAAGGCTGATTATATACTGGGAATTGCCCATGAAATTAATAAGGGCAATTTAGATCTAAATAGTCTTTATAAGATATCAGACCAAGAGGTAATAAAAAAATTATCTTCTTTAAAAGGAATTGGTGTCTGGACAGCAGAAATGCTATTATTAAATTCTATGGAACGTCCTGATGTGGTTAGCTATGGAGATATGGCAATAAGAAGGGGAATGATGACTTTATATGGCTTAAATGACCTGAGTAAAGAGGAGTTTAATGCCTATAGAAGTAAGTATTCTCCTTACGGTTCTGTTGCCTCTATTTATCTATGGCAAATATCAAAACAGTAGAACTTATATGAATGATTTACGTATTCAAAACTAAATAGAGTTTAATTGAGTTTAGGTAATAGATTTATTTAAAGAAAAGTTAGTTATCTTGACAGATTGGAGATTAACAAATAATGAATAATATTAATAATTTTTTTGAGTTTTTAAATAATTCAACTTCACCCTTTTATGTTATAAAAAATAGTTGCGATATATTGGATAAGGAAGGGTTTAAGAGTTTATCCATCGATGAACCTTGGGAGTTGGAAAAAGGCGGTTCATACTATGTAAAATTATATGATACAGCCCTATATGCCTTTAAAATAGGTGAAGATGTAGATGATACCAATAATGACCTAATGCTTCGTATGGCTGTAGCCCATACAGACTTCCCTTCATTTAGGATTAAGCCCAATGCAGAGATGAAAGAGAAGGGTTATATAAAACTTAATACAGAAGCATACGGTGGATTGATCCTTTCCAGCTGGTTTGACAGACCTTTATCTATATCCGGTAAAGTTTCTTTAAAAAGTGAAAAGACATTTCAGCCTAGGGAGATGCTAATTGATTTTATGAGATCTCTATTAGTTATACCTAATCTGGCAATTCACCTTAACCGAGAAGTGAATAAGGGTGTAGAGATTAATAAGCAGACTGATGTTCTTCCCTTGCTTGGTATGTCAGATGAAAAGCTACATAATTATATCAATACATTAATAGCGGAAGAGTTAGATGTTCCAGTGGAGGACATTCTTGACTATGACCTGTTTATTTATAATACAGATAAAGCATGTACTGTTGGAATGAATAATGAGTTTATATGTGCACCTAGATTAGATGATCTAACTTCTGTATATGGATTGTTACAGGGAATTATCGGCGATGTGTGCGGTAAAGATATTCATATGATTGCCCTTTTTGATAATGAGGAAATTGGTAATCGTACCAAACAGGGTAGTGCTTCCTTATCAACCCTAATGCTAATGGAGAAGCTATTTGATGCCCTGGGTAGAAGTAGAATTGAAATGTATGAT
>JAAYPX010000123.1 GCA_012519565.1 Clostridiales bacterium
ATCTGAGATAAAAGATTACATAGATAATGGACAACCAATTATAGCTCGTTTTGATATTCGTTATGTTTTTAATCCTAATATAATTAAAAAGAAGTTTGATGTTCATTGTATTTCAAGTACGTGAAGGTACTAGGCTTGGACGGCTGAGTCTTTTAGCAACCCAGTGTTGTAATCTGACCTATAGTTTTTATTTGACTGGTATATGGTGTTACAAAATAATATTAGAGTTAAGCTCAACTATTTCAATCTTAACAGAAAATACAGCGGTACATTATATATTAATTGCGATACCTGTCCTTTTAATAGTTTGGTTTTACTATATTTTTATAAGGCGATTTTTTAAACTTATTAAGGCCAATGCATAGTAGTGTATTTACAAGATGAGATAAATATTGTAAGATAATAACATAACAGTGAAGGAAGGTTGAGTATCATGGAGCAGAATAAGAAGGAAGCTTATGCAAAAGCTGAAATAATTATGAAGATATTTTACTACATATCAATTATCTCCCTAATAATTGGAATGGCCATGGCATTAATAACTTTTTTTGATGTATTAGGATGGAATGGTATCTTTCTTGGATTAGGTACCCTGTACCCATTTTGTGTAGTTCAGACAGCATATATTATATGGTATAAGGTAGGTAAAGCTAATTTGCATATATGGAATCTATCCCTTTCTATATCTTCTGGCTTACTAATGTTTTGCTTGATAAATATAGCAGGGACCATTGCTGGTTTGAAATATAATAATATAGGTATGGGCGGTGTATTTAGGGCTATATCTCTTGAGCTGGTATTTACAGTTGCCTTATTAGTCTATGTTTTGTATATGATAAAAAAAACCAGTGTTTTGCAACGGATTAAACGGTAGTGCGAGGAGATAAGTAATGAAAGATAAATTCACCTATAAACACATCATTCCAATTACTATTGTGATAAGCTTAATTTTAGTTTTTTTATTATCATCTTATATATGGTATCGCCCTCTGCCTGAGATAGATGTTGCCTTGCAATCTGATTTTGATGCTAAGGCAGCATACCAATTTGTGGATAAGATAACAAAGGATTATCAGTATAGGATTTATGGCAGTGATGAAGTAGAAGCCTTGGGTGAGTATATAGGTGATTATTTCTTGTCCTTGAATTTTGAAGTTATGAATCAAAGATTCACATCTTGGAGACCTGCTATCAGTAAATTTTATCTGAAATTTGACCTGGTTGATAATAATGTAAGTTTGTTTGGGGATTCATTTAAGTCTATAATCGAGCATCCGGAAGGTAATAATGTTATAGGTATAAGTTATGGTAAGTCTAAAGATATAATTCTAATTGGTGCCCATAGGGATATGGCCTTAGGTATTGAGGGGTACAATAACAGTTGTTAAAATCTTATAAATACTTATAAAGATTTGCTGACTTTTATAACTTTTAATGATAGAGTAATATAAAAACACAAAGGAGTAATGTAACATGAGTAAATATTATTCTATCAATGAATTTTCAAAAATATTAGGTGTATCAGCACAAACATTACGAAATTGGGACAAAAACGG
>JAAYPX010000124.1 GCA_012519565.1 Clostridiales bacterium
TATCTTTGTATCTAATAGCCAAGTAAGTTACAATTTTGATGATTATTATGGGGTATTTTTTAATGTGTCTGGAATGGATTTTGAAGAATTTCGCAAATATATTTTTAGCTCCGAATACAATTCATATCTTGTATCAGAAGATCTTACTTATTGTGGCGATAAGGAGATTGTACAAATTCAAAATGCAATATTATATATTATGTCCCTCCAATCAGTTGAATTTATCAGTTCACCGGAGGCAGCTGTTATATTCATTCTAGAAGAAGATGTCTTATTAAAAACCTTATTGACCGATGATTGTATAGAGAAGGGCTTTATCCGCATAATGGATAATTCAAAGAATATAATATTAAATCATGGTGAGGATGTAGATGTCTTAGATAGTGGCATAGTAGGGGAAAAAGTAAAATATAAGGGTTCTGAATACTTAATATTTACCTATACCCAGCCCTTTGTGTATAGCCTTATTTAGCTTGTGGAAAACATAAAAGGGTATACAGGTATAACTTTAGCTATACCTGTATACCCAGTTTGTTTTCCTAAAACCCTTATAATATAATAATAAGCACTTGCCAATATTTTATTTATGCTCCAATACTAGGACTCCATACTTTTCAATAGTGACTTTACCTGATAAAGCTTCTCCTGTTAGCATATTAACCATAGGCTTTTTCACATCTATCTCAACTTCATAACCCATATAGTTCAGGATAAATAAATATTCTTTTCCATCTATAGCTCTAACAGCCAATTCCGCTTCGCGGGGAAGCTCTACCAAGTCCCTATAAGGCTCTGCTAGTCCCAGCTTCTTTAGGAAGGTTTCAGCAGTTTCAATACTAAAGCCTGCTCCGAAATAATAGGCCCTGCCCATACCAAGGTTATTAACTACCAGTGCCGGTGCCCCATCATAATAGTTACCCTTAAAGGTTGCCAGTACTTTTGCCTTATCCTTAGGCTCTAGTATATCATTAAAGATGGGAGCATCTATCAAGCTATCATCCCAAACTGCCTTCTCAGCTTCATCAAAAGGTCCTAAAGTTGTATAATCGACTACTTTGACACCGCATATATCAGCAGCATAGCCAGGCATTGGTCTCATGGGACATCTGCCATACTCATCTTTATAGCCGGTTCTGGCACCCATTATAAGGATACCCCCTTGCTTCACATAGGCTTTAAGTAGTGATGCGGTTTCCTCTGTTAAGATTGTGGCATGGGGATAAATTAATAAGCTATATTTTGCTAGATCTTCTACAGTGGTTTTCTTAGCATTACTATATCTAAGGTATAAAAAATCTAAGGGAGTATGGGTTAGCTGGGCTGCAGTAAACCAGGAGTTATCACTATAGTCAGCCAGGGGGCCATGCCATTGATCCTGTTCCCCGTCCCATTCATTATCATAATCTTTGATAAGGGCTATTTTAGCCTGGTACTTAGATCCAACTAGAGAATGTATATTTTGAATATCCTTGTATGTGGTCTTTAATTCCTCCAGTCTTCTATTGGGCTCATTGGAATAATCATTTAAGCCATGCCAGTAAATTTCTGTTCCTACCCAGCAAGATCTCCAGCGGAAATAGCTTATAAAATCAGCACCATGGGCAATAGATTGGAAGGTCCACAATTTTAATTGTCCGGGTTTAGGAGCAGGTTGTTTCATTCTGGTATCCCATCCACCAGCACCAGCTTGTTGTTCCATAATACCAAAGTTACTGGATATGGATCTGGCTCTAGTTAGGGACCAACAGGATCTTCTATCTCTTAAGATACCAACTCTTTTTGGATCAGCAGAGTTTTCAAAAGCAAAATTAGGATAGGAATCATAGGTTATAAAATCCAAGCAGCTATCAGTCATCTCATGGCTATCCAGATGTCCAAAGATTCCGTTTGTTGTAATAAACTGATCCTGAAGTTTGTACTTTCTTAATATATCTGCCTGTAACTTACAATAAGAAATTGTACTGTGGGAGAAAAATCTCTTTTCTTCTAAGGCCATATGGGGGTTGTTGCAACCACTGACAGTAGGCCTACTTAAGTGTATCTCATCCCAATCAGTATAAGTCTGATTCCAGAAAACAGTTCCCATTGCTTCATTTAAAGCATCTAAAGTCTTAAATTTATCCTTCAGATAAGTTCTAAAAGCCTTATGATCTGCTTCTGAATAAAAGGTATTGCATTCACAATTGAACTCATTATCAATTTGCCAGCCAATAATTGCAGGATGAGGGGCATAATGTTTGGTGATATTTTCTACAATTCTAGCTGTCAATTCCCTATAGACCTTAGAATTATAATTGTAATGCCTTCTCAACCCATGGCGATATAGGATACCATCTTGCCTGGCGTTCAATACTTCAGGGTACTTATGGGTTAGCCATGCTGGAGGGGTAGCTGTAGGAGTACAGAAAATGACCTTTAGCCCTTTGGCATGGGCTAGATCTAAGAAATTATCAAAGAAATCATATTCAAAGACCCCTTCCTTAGGTTCAAATTTATTCCAGGCAAATTCAGCAACCCGTACCACTTCAATACCATGTTCTAGCATTCTGTTAAGGTCATCTTCCCATAAGTGCTCAGGCCAATGTTCAGGATAATAACAGACTCCTAGGGTTATTTTATCTAATGAGATCGCCTTGTCTTTGTCATTACTCTTATGAAATACTTGTCTATTATTTACCATAATTATCACATGGGGATGGCGGATACTTAAGCCATCCCCACATTCTTTCACCCCTTTACTATTTTTATTATCTTATATTAGCGCTACCTTTCCCTTTTAACTAACTAAAGGTTAGGATTATATCGGCAGTCTTGCCATTGATCATCCTTAGGTGGTAATTCATCTCCCCTTGTCAGATATATTCTATCAATTCTTAGTTGAGATTTTCTAGCTATTATTGAGAAAATATGCTCACCAGAGGAAATCTCAAGGTCAGCCAGGTGACACCAATAATAAACCTGCTCTGTATTATAAGTTATTAGCTTACCTTTACCAAATTGCTCTGCTAGAGGCATAACTTTACCATCCAGCCCTATATAACAGGAATCCGATTTGCTATTGTAATGTCTTAGTAATAGCCAAATATGATAATTATCAGAGTTATGAATATTAATTCTATAGTGCATTGCTGGAGCATGATCTGGATTCTCCCATAGGATATCTGGCTCAGCCACATGCATAGCAAATCCTGTTCTACCATTGGTTTCAGCCTGTAGATGGGTCCAATACAAGTTCCTGCCATCCTTACTAGCAGAAAGATAAGCATTTTCAGAGTTTTCCAGAGCATATTCTGCCTCAATTGCCACTATCCCATCTTTTTCTTCAAAAATTCCAGAGCCAAACTCATTAATGAGGTCTTTATGGCCGGTAGCTTTCCAGAAGTTATCATACCTCTTGGCACCCAATGCTTGAGGGTAATTCTCACAGGGATTATAGACTTGATCATGTATATTCTCAAAGAATTTCTTTGATGCATACAATGCTCTTGGGGCAGGAACTTCCTCTTCCTTGGTCCTGTAGAAATTACAGCTAATATGCTCAATGCCATCCCAGTCCACCCTTGGATATTCTATTCCATATTGGTCTGTAGGATTACTAGCTATAGCATTATGAATAGACATACTGGTAGCTGGTCCTAGATTACTAACTTTTTTACTTAAGGTATATATCACCAGCTTAGATATGGTCACATAGTTATCAATCATATAGATTTTTAAGCTATGGGCACCCGCTGACAGATGGGGCAGGGATAAGAGTATCCTTTCCCCATTATTAAAGATACTTTCTTGCCAATTTCCCTTCCATTCATCGATGGTCTCAGATTCCACAATAATAGGCTCCATATCATCAATGGCAAGTGCAAGGCGTATCCTACCCTTAGAATTAAGAGTAAGGAAACGGTAGATCTCAAGATCAAATATTCCAGCCCTCTTTAGATATATATTGTATTCCAGATAAGGATTGGCTTTTATATCAGTATCTAGGGATAGTAAATCAGGATTCCATGCCATCATAGCAGCACCTTCATAGCGACCTAAACCGGGTATAGTTAGCCAAGTACAGTTTTTGTCTTGAGTCTCTAAGTTAGCTGCGGGAACAATCTTATGATAGTTGGCAGCAGGTATGGAAATATAGCCGTCAGCCTCTATATAACCATTAAAATCCCCAGGAAGATTAAACTCTTCTTCAATACTTACTTTAATTGAGTAAGAGGCATTATTTCTTTCGTCATTGATAACAATAAGCCCATCTAAGCCAGCATTTTTATAGGGATCAGCTACTGAGACTAGAATTCGCTTGTCTGTTTGCAGTATACCCTGGTATTCAGAAAGACTTATCCAATCAGCGCCTTTCTTTATCTCAATAGAATATGGAATGCTACCTTCCCCTTGGTTACCCAGTTCGATCCATTTCTGCCTTTGACCATAAAGGGAAAAGCTAAGGGAGTCTTCCTCATTCCAGCAATCAACCCTTAAGCCGCTACCGACAATTTTAAGAGCAGGTTTTCTTACAGGGTACATGGCAGTGGCAGGGGGTGGAGCCAGTTCTGGTGTTAGCATGCCGTCCCATTTACCCCCGCTCATCTTTTTATTATAAAAATGTAGCATTCTACGCTTATGGTTCATCATTTTAACAGAGAGCTGGGTATATCTATCTGCTGCCTGCATATTGCCTCGGTCATAGGAGAGAATACTGCGGTCAGCATAATAATACTCGTGGTTGGTATAATAGGAAGCATGAATCTTCATAAGGAATAACTGGAAGAAGGCTACCCTTTCTTCTTCAGGAAGGCTATATAAGATTTGATTGCCCCGTCTATATATGTCTTCCAGGCGCTGTAATCTGCGGCCGGCTTCATCACCATAGGCAGTCTGTGAGAATACCTTGTTATTCATATGTTCAATCTTACGGACATTGGTGACTTGGGCAAAGGTTTCATAAAGCCTAGCTACTTCTTCTCCGTGATTGCCAGTGAAATTAGAATTGATCCAGTGTTTTGTATATTCCAAGGTATCTTTAGTAATTCCAGCCTCTTTGCCTGCCTCCCAGCCATATCTAATAAAAAACTCCATATCCTGTTCCACTGGTTTTAAGCCACCTATATTTAAAATCCACAGATGTCTTATACCAGATTCATAGGATTTTCTTAACTCATTGGCTATTTGGGCTAAAGGAATTGAGTTTATAAATAAATAACTCATAGCTTTCCCCGGTGGTGCCCAGTAGGAACAGTGATAATAAAGGCCATTACCGCCAGGACGTTTTCTTTCTTCTTCATCAGGATAACGACGTACATGGCCATAGTTATCGTTGGCCCATATTAAAGTTACTTCTTCTGGTATATCAAGTCCCCTATCATAAAGATCTAAAACCTCTTTATAAGGAATAAAAGTTTGAACCATTTCACTGGCTTTTTCCTCTCCAAGGACTTCTTTTAATATCTGTCTTTGGTCCTTAATTACTTGACTGAGAAGGGCAACTTTGGCGTCCCATTTTTCCTCTTCGCTTAAGCTGGCATCCTCATCGATAGCCTTGGTATGAAAGCCTGAATCGTGAATGCCACGCATACCCATGGTATAGCTAACTTCATAGTTCTTATTTTGCTCAACACTTTCTCGCCAATATTCTTTTAATATTTCCCGATTACGGCCTTCTATAGAGTAATCATAGACTGCATCATTATAGCCCTTACTGGCAATCCATGGCTGCCATTCATTTTGATTACTTCTAAGCATCATATCGCAGTGGGAGGTACCCACTACAATACCCATTCTATCAGCCAGAGCACCATTATCTGGATTTCCATTAAAATAATTAACATGCATAGCAGGCCAGATATAATTTGCCTTTAAACGGAGCAATAATTCAAAAACCCGCTCATAGGTTGTGGGTCCGATGGTACCATCTGGGGTATGAAGTTTTGCCCAATTTTCCAATTCTTCTTCATCATTTATAAATACCCCCCGGTACTTAACTGATGGCCAATCAACTTTAATATGATTTTTTGCAACAGAATATACATCCTTAGTTTTAACCGGAACATCAGCCCAGTAGTACCAAGGGGATACGCCCATGTCCTGGCAAAGCTCATATATCCCATAGATGGTACCCCGTCTATTGGTTCCGATTATATAGAATGCATCATGGGCTACTTCTTGAATAAAAGCTTCCCAGCGATAAGATCCTACTTTAAAGGATGAATTATCATCGGCCTTTAACTTATCTACTGAGAGTTTCTTATCCCTAACCACATTATCAATTGTATCATTATTGCCTAAGGTACCGATTATTACATTACACTGATTAATGTTCTCAGAAATCACAGCATTGCAAGCACAAACCCAGTTAATATCTCTTATGAGATTTTTAGTAGCTATTTGTACAGCGCTATCTTCATCTTTTGATAAGTACACATAAACGGTTTCATTTCTTTTGAATAGTTCCAAGTAGTTACTACTTTCCCTTGGTTTCATAATGGCCTCCTTAATTAATCATACTTACTCTGACCTGTGGGGTAACCTTATCTTCTCCATATACTTGTCCTCTATGTATGAGATATAGGTATAGATAATATGATTATATTCATATGGTAACACCTGGAGCAGACATTTATCAATCAAATGATTTTAATAATAATATGAGAAAATTAAGATAATAACCCCCAGTATCTTTGTAGTGATTGATAAATGCAAGCCCCCATACTTTAACATAATGCATAATTTTATTATAGCTTATTTGCCAACAATAATCTTTTATTTTATTGTTATTTCACGGTCTTTATTATACAATATTGCTATTATATATAGGAGGCTAGCTATATGAATGGAGGTATATTTAATTCCCATCCCTTCTACTCTATAGATTATGTTAAGCATGATTCCAATCATCAAATGCCCAAACCTCATTATCACAATTTCTATGAACTCTATATACTAGAGCAGGGGGAGCATAAGATACTTATTAATGATACTATTTACCAAATGAAAAGTTATGATGTGGCTCTTTATAAGCCCAATGTGTTTCATAAAAGTTTAGGAAATAGCGGTTGTGCCAGGACATGCATTTATTTTACAGAGCAATTTTTACTTTTATATTTTACAGAACGGGCAGTTAAATCTTTACTTTATTGCTTTGAGAAAGAAATAATTACACTTAATCAAGACATCTTTGCCAGTGTAAAAAAGCGTATGCTCTTATTAGAAAAAGAAGATATAGAAGCTCCTAACAACCGCATCTTTATATATTTAGCGGATATTTTAAATATTTTAAATGACAGTAAGGAGAATGTAAGAGAGGAACATATAACTTCATCCAATGAGAATTTTGCTCAAATATTATCATATATTAATCAAAATTATAACAAGATTAATAGGATTGATGAGATTGCTGAGAGATTTTATATCTCCAAATACCATTTGTGCCATATGTTTAAAAAAATAACGGGACTTACTTTGATACAATACCTAAATAAAATTAAAATACAAAATGCTTGCGATATGCTAGCTAATACAGATTTATCTATATTAGATATTGGAGTTGCCTGTGGATTTAATTCCTCTATGTATTTTTGTAAGGTATTTAAACAAACCTTAGCTATAACGCCCAGTGAATTTAGAAAAAATCTTTCTACTATATAAAAGTAAATCTTGCAATATATTGCTATAGGTGTTATATTGTGTATAGAACAGGCAAACAATAGATATACTATATATTAATTTAATTTAATTTATTTCAATATGTAGATACATTTTAAATTAAAGAAGAAATTCTTGTTTGCTAAAATTATAGAAAGGTATGGTGATACGATGAACATAACCAAGTTTACCCAGAACTCCATAAAAGCTGTGCAAAACTGCGAAAAGATAGCTTACGATTATGGCCATCAGGAAATTGATATAGTCCATTTGCTATACAGTCTACTTACTATTGAAGATAGCTTAATTAGAAAATTACTGGAGAAGATGGAAATTAACACAGAGGTTTTTATGGCCCAAGTAAAAGGGGCACTGGATAAACGACCTAAAGTCTCTGGTGGGCAGATATATATTAGTAATGATCTTAATAAGGTCTTGACCTATGGGGAAGAAGAAGCAAAGCAAATGGGGGATGCCTATGTTTCTGTAGAGCACCTTTTCTTAAGTATCATTAAATATGCCACTAAGGAAGTTAAATCCTTGTTTCAGGACTTTAGAATCACAAGAGAGGAATTTCTTAATGCCTTAAGAAGTGTAAGGGGCAATCAAACTGTTAATACTGATAATCCTGAAGCCACTTATGATACTTTGGTAAAGTACGGCTATGACCTTGTGGAGAGAGCTAGGGAGCAAAAACTAGACCCCGTTATAGGCCGGGATAACGAAATACGTAATGTTATTAGGATTTTATCTAGAAAGACAAAGAATAATCCTGTATTAATAGGTGAGCCTGGGGTAGGAAAAACTGCTGTGGTAGAGGGCTTGGCCCAAAGGATTGTGAAAGGGGATGTTCCCCAGGCCTTAAAGGATAAGAAAATCTTTGCACTGGACATGGGAGCCTTGGTAGCAGGTGCAAAATATAGAGGGGAATTTGAAGAGAGGCTTAAAGCGGTACTGGAGGAGATTAAGAATAGTGAAGGGCGTATTATATTATTTATAGATGAACTTCATACTATAGTAGGAGCTGGTAAGAGCGAAGGGGCTATGGACGCTGGTAATATGTTAAAGCCCATGCTGGCTAGAGGTGAGCTATATTGTATAGGAGCCACTACCCTTAATGAATATAGATTGTATATTGAGAAGGATGCAGCTCTTGAGAGGAGATTTCAGCCAGTGATGGTGGATGAACCTAGTGTGGAGGATACAATTTCTATCCTCAGGGGATTAAAGGAACGTTATGAAGTATTCCATGGAGTAAAAATATCTGATGGCGCCTTGGTTAATGCTGCAATCCTATCCAATAGATATATTTCCGATAGATTTCTACCGGATAAAGCCATAGATCTGGTGGATGAAGCCTGTGCCTTAATTAAGACAGAACTGGATTCCATGCCAGCTGAGCTGGATGAGATGCAGAGAAAGGTTATGCAGATGGAGATAGAAGAGGCTGCCCTGAAGAAAGAAAATGACAGATTATCTATGGAGAGGTTAAGCGAACTTCAGAGGGAGTTATCAGAATTAAGGGATATTTTAGCATCATCAATAGCCAGATGGGAGAGCGAGAAGGCTTCCATAGACAAGGTTCATAAATTAAGAGAAGAGTTGGAAGAGTTAAATAACCAGATTGAATTGGCTGAGAGAAATTATGATCTTAATAAGGCGGCAGAACTGAAATATGGAAAACTGCCACAGCTACAGAAAACCCTAAGTGAAGAAGAGGAGAAACTAAGAAATAAAGAGCACAGCCTTGTTCATGAAAATGTCAGTGAGGAGGAGATAGCCAGGATTGTATCTCGCTGGACAGGAATTCCGGTTACAAAGCTTACGGAGAGTGAACGTAACAAGGTCCTCTATCTAGATAAGGAGCTTCATAAGAGGGTGGTTGGACAGGATGAGGCGGTAGAGAAGATCTCTGATGCAATCCTTCGTTCAAAAGCTGGTATTAAGGATCCTACAAAGCCAATAGGCTCATTTCTCTTTATTGGTCCAACCGGTGTAGGTAAAACAGAATTGGCTAAGGCTCTGGCGGAGAATTTATTTGATAATGAACGGAATATGATCCGAATTGACATGAGTGAATATATGGAGAAACATTCGGTGGCCAGATTAATTGGTGCCCCTCCGGGATATATTGGTTATGAGGAGGGAGGACAATTAACAGAGGCAGTTAGGAGAAAACCTTATGCAGTTATCCTATTTGATGAAGTGGAGAAAGCCCATCCAGATGTATTTAATGTGCTTTTGCAAGTATTAGACGATGGCAGAATCACTGATTCCCAAGGGAGAACTGTGGACTTTAAAAATACAATTATTATCTTAACTTCCAATATAGGCTCCAAATATCTATTAGAGGGCATAGATGAAGTCGGTAACATTAGTAGTGAGTGCCATAGGATGGTTATGAATGATCTTCAAAGATCGTTTCGTCCAGAATTCCTTAATAGATTGGATGAAATCATTATGTTTAAGCCTTTGACCAAGTCCAATATCAACAATATAATTGATCTGCTAATTAAGGATTTAAATAAGCGATTAGTGGATAAAGAAATTTCAATAGAATTGACTGACAGTGCTAGGGAATTGATAGTAGAAAGATCCTATGATCCTATATACGGGGCAAGACCTTTAAAAAGATTTTTGCAGAAGAATGTAGAAACTTTGAGTGCCAGGTTAATTCTTAGGGATCAGGTTCAAGCAGAAGATGTTATTTTAATAGATGAAAAAGATGGCGAATTGGTAGCAAAGGTAAAATAGCTATGGTTATTTTTTAAGAAAAAGTCTCATACAATTTAACTAACAAGTATTATGATATCTGGAGGGTGCTATGAGATTTCGGAAGTTATTCCTGCTTATTATGATAGTAATAGCTATCTACGGATTAAGCGGATGTAAAAAAGAAGATACTGAGATAAAGAAAATAAGGGACATAGAATTTACCGTTGTGGAGGATGCTGATTTACCAGGAGAATTAAAAGAAGTTATTGATGAGAAAAAGGAGAACCCCTTTAAGATTACCTATTCCAATAAGGATTATCTATATATTGTAGTTGGATATGGTAAACAAAATAGTGGAGGATATAGTATAGCTGTGGAAGAGTTATATTTGACAGACAATGCAATCTATATAGACACCAATTTAATTGGACCAAGTAAAGATGATTTGGTTACTCAAGGGGTTACCTACCCTTATATTGTGGTAAAAACAGAATTTATAGATAAGAGCGTTGTGTTTGAATAGGTATCCTATAAGATATGATTTTGAAATAAAGAGCTCCAATGTAAGAGAAAGTGTGCAATTTTGAAGGCTTACATTGGAGCTCAGTATTTTATTTGCTTTTATCCTACATATAGATACATAAATATAAGAAAGTCAATATATTGTATATATTCAAAAAATTTTGATAAATTGTATAAATAAATCTTAAAAGTCTAAAAAAATTATGCATTTTATCCAAGTCCA
>JAAYPX010000125.1 GCA_012519565.1 Clostridiales bacterium
CAAGATATACTAAAGATATGTATGAAAAATACTTAAATAATATGGGTATATAATTGTCTTATTTATAATTAAACATTATAATGGAAATAAAAATGGAAATAAAAAACGTTATAATTTAAGTCAAAGCTGTGGAAAATCAGGAGTGATCAAAAGACTGTTCATATGCTAAATAGTGCAAAGCTATTATATATATGTAATATTCAAATCAACAGATACTAATGAAATTGCATTAATTTAAATGAAAAGGAGTATAGATATGAGAGATAAGGAAATAAACAATAAACCATGGGATTCCAATCAGATTACCAGAGAATACTTTGATTCATTATTAGTAGAAATGAGACATATTGATGCAGTTATACCTTCAACAAAATTAGAACTATATGGTGAGACCTTTGATACACCTATTATGATGGCGGCCCTGTCACATTTAGATAATGTACGTGAGAATGGCATGATTGAGATGGCCAAGGGTGCTTATGCTGCCAATGCTGTTAACTGGGCCGGTATGGGTGACGAAGATGAATTAGAAGCCATATCATCTACCGGTGCCCGTACAATCAAAATAATTAAGCCCTATGCTGATAATGATACTATTTTCCGAAAGATAGAGCATGCAGAACGGTGTGGGGCTATGGCTGTGGGTATGGATTTAGACCATTCTTTTGGAAGTAATGGTCAATATGATGTTGTATTAGGGGAGCAGATGAGACCCAAGACCATAGAAGAACTAAAGGAATTTGTTAAATCTACTAAGTTACCCTTTATTATAAAAGGGGTTCTTAGTGAACAAGATGCATATAAAGCATTAGAAGCTGGCGTTAAAGGTATAGTAGTTTCTCATCACCATGGAATTATGAACTATGCAGTACCGCCCTTATACATATTGCCTAAGATTGCCAAAGTAATTAACCGCCAAATACCTATCTTCGTTGACTGTGGTATATCTAGTGGAATGGATGTTTTTAAAGCCCTTGCCCTAGGAGCAGATGCAGTATCTGTAGGAAGAGCAATTATGGAACATTTAAGAAAGAATGGGGTAGAGGGAGTCAAAAATCAAATCATCAAGATGACTGAAGAATTGGCTGGAGTAATGGCAAGAACTTGTTCTAAAGATATTAAACACATTGATTCATCAGTTATCTGGCATAAGAGTTTTTAAGATAATGACTGGTCAATTGGTGTCTCCACGTTTGCCACAGGGAATATGATTTTAAAGGGGTCCACTTTGATAGCAAGGAGTGGCTTAAACTCACTTACTTCAGGGAATAAATCGCTATTAATATTAACATCCTTTAATTTGGCCAATTTGCCAGTTCCACTGCCCTGAAAAGTAGTATAAAAATATTTCCCTTCATGGTACTGAACTAGGGGGAAGGGGAAGAGTTTAGTACTTACAGGAAAAGATAATTTGCCGGATTCCAGTGTGAATTCGGCAATTGTTTTTTTGTCTGTGGAAATACTAACCTTTTCTGTGCAAGAGCCAATACTTTTGAAAGAGAATTCAGCAAGCACTTTAGGAATTCCCCAGTTTCTTCTCCCGTTTTCTACACTTGCCATGGTTGAAACATAGATTTTAGTAATGGTGTTAAGTCTTTTCCCGCGATGATGGAATTTGCCAGGTATCAGAAGTAGCTCACCATAGGGCCCAGCATCAGAGGCACTGTAATCCACCAACATAAGAGCTCCAAAGCCACCAGCAAGTTGGCCTTTAAGAAACTCTGGTACATTAGCGTTTTTCTCCACAAAACTTTTAGGAAATTTATATAGTATAATATAACCCCTTCCAGACAAGGTCCAGGGAGCTGGATAGATTTCATTCATATAAAAGACCTCCTATAATATCACTAATTTGATCTGGATATCACTAATTTGAGATTGAAAGACAGGGGAAAATCCTATTACATAAAGTAAATTCCGCGTTTTAACCGTAATTATTTCAGTGTATTTTAGCATTAATTTTAGCCTTGATCAATTATATAGCCTATACTATTGGCTATATTTTACAGATGTAATATACCATTTTATATAGGAACCATATTGCTGCGATCTTCGTCTAAAGTTATGTAAGGACATAAAAAAAGAAAAAAGGAGAAAATAGCAATGAAAAGACTAATAATAATGTTAATGGCTATTGTTACTGCATTTAGCCTGGTGGCATGCAAATCAGCAGATGACAAACAGACAGGAGGCAATAAGTCAGGTAATCTTGAGGGCAGTCTAGAGGAAATTCTTAACAAAATATACGATACTGCAGAACTTGACGATAATTTTAGAGAATATATTAAGACTGGTACTTTTAACGAAGAGGTTACCGCAGAAAGAACGGAGTATTATCTTGGTAAGTCAGGCATCGAATTCGAAGAAGCCCTTGCTAGCGAGCCTATGATTCAGCCAGGTGCATACTCTTTAGTTTTGGTTCGTGTGAAGGAAGATGCTGACGTAGAAAAAATTAAAACTGAGATTAAAGAAAATATTAATCCGATGAAATGGATCTGTGTTGGTGTAGAGGAAGAAAATATTATTGTAGATAATATTGGTGATTTAGTATTTTTAGTTATGAGTGATGAAGCTGCTAAACCTTTACATGATGCATTCCTAGCCTTGGGGAAATAAAAATGTTATTCTCAAGTATTAGTTTTCTATATTATTTTTTACCTATTGTTTTGGGATTATATTTTATAGTCCCAAAGCAATTTAAAAACTTTATATTGCTGATTTCTAGTTTGTTTTTCTATTTTTATGGAGAACCAGTCTATGGCTTCTTGATGCTCTTATCTATAGTATTGGGATATCTTCATGGCCTGTGGATTGATAAGATGAGATCTAGCAGATATGCCAAGCTACCTTTGATTTCTTCTATCATAGTAAGCGTAGGTATACTGATTTATTTTAAATATACTGATTTTATTATTTGGAATATAAATTATATATTGTCTATGAATATTTCACCGTTAAATGTAGTTTTACCTATTGGTATTAGCTTTTATACTTTTCAGATATTGTCCTATACCATAGATGTTTATCGCCATGAGGCCAAGCTTCAGAAAAACATATTGAATTTTGCTACCTATGTGGCATTGTTTCCGCAGTTGATTGCAGGTCCTATTGTACGCTATACCACTGTGGAAAATGAATTGGAGCATCGAACTCATTCTTTGGAGAAAATAGCATATGGTATTAGTCGTTTTATAATAGGCCTTACTAAGAAGGTTCTTTTTGCTAATAGCTTAGGTGAGCTGGTGAAGATCATTTCTAATACAAAAGAGCAATCTGTATTATTTTACTGGATGTCGGCTCTGGCCTTTACCCTACAGATTTACTATGATTTTTCTGGTTATAGTGATATGGCAATTGGTCTTGGTCGAATCTTTGGATTTCATTTTCTAGAGAATTTTAATTATCCTTATATATCAAAAAGCATAACTGAATTTTGGAGAAGATGGCATATGTCCCTTGGAACCTGGTTTCGGGACTATGTATATATTCCCATGGGTGGAAATCGGGTTAGTATATTAAAATGGATTCGAAATATAATAGTAGTTTGGTTTTTAACTGGTTTCTGGCATGGAGCTCAGTGGAACTTTGTCCTATGGGGATTATACTTTGCCTTTTTGTTAGTACTGGAGAAGTATTTCCTGAGAAATCTATTAAATAAACTTCCCGTTCTGCTAAGACATCTTTATGTGATTTTCCTTATTATAATAAG
>JAAYPX010000126.1 GCA_012519565.1 Clostridiales bacterium
GTTAATTTTTAAAACTATGGATTGGGGCAGGTATTCTCCCGCCTCTTGCAATGAATTTTTCACATGAAAATTGATTAACTGACATTACTGGTGCATGTCCCAGTAAACCTCCAAACTCTACAATATCACCTACAGTTTTACCTATAACAGGAATTATTCTAACCGCAGTAGTTTTCTGATTAATCATTCCAATTGCCATTTCATCAGCTATAATTCCGGATATAGTAGAAGCCTTAGTATCTCCTGGTATTGCTATCATATCTAATCCAACGGAGCATACACAAGTCATAGCCTCTAGCTTCTCTAAGGTTAAGGCCCCTGCCTGGACAGCATTTATCATTCCTTGATCTTCACTGACAGGAATAAAGGCTCCACTTAAACCACCAACATAAGAGCTGGCCATAACACCACCCTTTTTTACTTGGTCATTCAATAGGGCTAAGGCTGCAGTCGTACCAGGCGCTCCTGCATACTCTAAACCAATTTCCTCTAATATCTCTGCCACACTATCGCCTACAGCTGGAGTTGGAGCCAAAGATAGGTCAACTATACCGAAAGGAATACCTAGCATTCTAGACGCTTCCTTGGCAACTAACTGCCCTACCCTAGTAATCTTAAAGGCAGTCTTCTTGATAGTCTCACATAATACTTCAAAGTCAGCACCCCTTACAGCTTCCAAAGCCTTTTTCACTACCCCAGGGCCACTGACACCTACGTTGATAACTGCATCTCCCTCAGTAACTCCATGGAAGGCACCAGCCATAAATGGATTATCATCTGGAGCATTACAGAATACAACTAATTTGGCACAACCTATAGAGTCGGCTTCCTTGGTGAATTCAGCAGTTTCAAGAATAATTTCTCCTAGAAGCTTTACTGCATTCATATCTATACCAGTTTTTGTTGAACCTACATTAACGGAGCTACATACCCGTTCTGTCTGACTTAGGGCTTGGGGAATAGATCTAATAAGGAGTTTATCACTCGCCGTCATTCCCTTTGAAACTAAAGCGGAGTAGCCCCCAATAAAATTAACGCCCACTGCCATAGCAGCCCTATCTAGAGTTTTTGCTATAGTTACATAATCCTCCGGTGTCTTACAGGCAGAAGCGCCTACTAAGGAAATAGGAGTTACAGAGATACGCTTATTAACAATTGGTATCCCATATTCCCTCTGTATCTTATTACCTGTTGCAACTAAATCCTTGGCTACCCTTGTTATCTTTTCATAAATCCTCTTATTTACCTCAGAAAGATCAGGTCCGGCACAGTCCAGTAGACTAATACCTAAAGTTATAGTCCTGACATCAAGATTTTCCTGTTCAATCATTTTATTCGTTTCAATAACTTCATGTATATTAATCACTCTTCAGGCTCTCCTTTTATATTCTGTGCATTTTATCAAAAATATCTTCATGTTGTGCTTTAATAATAACACCAATTTCTAAGCCAATTTGCTCTAATTCTTCAGATAGCAAATCAAATTCCTTTAATGAAGCACTAATATCTACAATCATCATCATATTAAAATAATCCTGAACAATAGTCTGAGAGATATCTAAGATATTCACCCGATTATTTGCCAGGTAGGTACATACTTTCGCGATGATACCTATGGTATCTTTACCAACCACGGTAATAACAATTTTTTTCATACAGAACCTCCAAATTAGCAAAATTTATTTTATAATATATCATATTATATCTATATCATTACAATCTGGGATGGAGTATCTCTATTAGCAACACTTATACCAGAATAGTTGAAGCCTTGGCTATGTAATTCACAGCAAACGGTCTCATATGCCAATTCTTCATAATTGTTTTCTTTACTAAGGTGTCCTAAAACTATATGTTTTAATTTACTATGCATTAATTTGCATAGTAAATCCGCTGAAGTCTTGTTGGATAGATGCCCCTTATCTCCTAATATCCTCTGTTTCAAGTAGTAAGGATATTTGCCTACCATTAGCATATTCACATCATGATTGGCCTCTAGCATCAAAATATTTGACCCTGCTAGATTTGATAAAATATAGTCATCGAATTTGCCTAAGTCCGTTGCAATACCAACTTTATGCCCCTTGGACTGCATGGTATAGCAAACTGAATTTGACGCATCATGGGAGGTGGAGAATGGATTCACACTGATATCATTTATATGAAATGTCTCATCGGGTTTTATAATCCGAAATAGCTCCTCATCAATTTTACCCAAACTCTTTATTTGCTTGATTGCTTTTACTGTTTCTAAAGTTGCATATATGGGAATATTGTACCTTCTTGCCATAACTCCAAGTCCCGATATATGGTCTGTGTGTTCATGGGTAATAAGGATACCTTCTATAGTATCTGGTTCTATATCAATACTGCTTAACCCGTTTTCAATCCTTTTTGCACTTATTCCAACATCAACCAAAATATTGGTTTTATCACTGCCGACATAAATGCAATTACCACTGCTGCCACTGGCAATACTGCATAATTTCATACTTATCCTCAATTCTGTGTTCTGGTAAATCACTACTTAGTCTAATATATTTTTTAACATTTTAGATACATATTATATTTTATTTGTCCCTGTTTCTATCATATATAATTTTAAACATTGTCTATTTTGCTTATCTAATGAGTATCCACCATTTCTATGTTTTTGTCAAGATTTTTCCACATACCAAAAGATGTTTGATAATCTATATTAACTTATATAAAATAAAACTTAATCTTAAACCCTATCATCCAACATCTTAACCATTAATTGCTCTACCTGCTTCTCCAGCTCAGATATATCTCCATTATTATAGATTACAAGAGGATATCTCTTAAAAAAGGCCTCCTCTTTACTTTGACTGGCAAAAATGGAATCAATTTTCTCATCAGAATAGTTTCTATTGATTTTTAGCCTGGTTCGTCTATTCTCCTCTGTAGCATGTACATACCAAACCACATCACAGACTGAATCTAATCCCGATTCTATAATAAGAGCTGTTTCAATTACCATAAAAGGAATACTTTGCTTCTTGCGAGCCTCCTTAATCTGTCTCCTAACAACTTGGATTACATTAGGGTGGGTTAATTCATTTAACTTCTGAAGCTTTTCCCTATCACTAAATACAATCTTAGCTAATTTTCCCCTATCAATGGAGCCATCTTCCTGTAAAATATCATATCCAAAATGCTCCACTACTCCATGGTAGCTAACCCCTCCTACCTCCATCTGCTGTTTAGCTATACCATCGGTATCAATTAATAAGGCACCATACTTATCCTTTAAAATGTTTAGTACTAAGGATTTGCCACTACCAATTCCCCCGGTAATTCCAATTACTTTCATTAAAAACTCAAACCCTTTCTCATAAGCTATTTTGCTTCATACCAGTTGTCCCCTTGTTGAACATCAACTTCCAGAGGCACTAATAGCTGTGCAGCTCCCTGCATCTCCTCTTTCATAATTCTAGTTACTTCTGGGACCTCATCCTTATGGGCTTCAATTAATAGCTCATCATGGATCTGCAGGATTAATCTAGATCTAAAATTCTCTTTCTTTAATCTTTGATTTACCCGTACCATGGCAATCTTAATAATATCTGCTGCTGTTCCCTGAATAGGGGCATTCATGGCAACCCTTTCCCCAAAGGACCGTTGCATGAAATTACTTGATGATAATTCTGGGATAGGCCTTCTTCTACCAAATATAGTTTTTGAATATCCATCTTCCTTAGCATCGATTACCAATTGATCAAGAAAACTCTTAATCTTAGGATAGGTTTGGAAATATTTATCTATATACATTTCAGCTTCTTTTCTTGTGATATTTAAGTCCTGCCCTAGGCCAAAGGAACTAATGCCATATACGATACCAAAGTTTACTGCCTTGGCACTACTTCTTTGCTCAGATGTTACTTCTTCGAAAGGCGTATGGAATACTTCTGATGCTGTCATACGATGGATATCCTTAGCCTCTCTATAAGCTCTAATTAATTTTTCATCCTGGGACATATGGGCTAGAACCCGCAATTCAATTTGAGAATAGTCCGCATCCAAGAACACATATCCATCTTCAGGTATAAATACTTTACGTATCTTTCTACCCAGTTCCATACGAATAGGGATATTCTGAAGATTAGGGTCAGTACTACTAATCCTACCAGTAGCTGTTATAGTCTGATGGAATTTACCATAGATCCTACCATCCTCCTTAATATAAGCAGCCAGCCCATCTGCATAGGTTGATTTTAATTTAGTTAACTGCCTATATTCTAAAACCATAGAAACAATAGGATGTTCGCTCTGTAGCTTTTCCAAAATATCTGCTGATGTAGAATATCCAGTCTTTGTTTTTTTAGCAAAGGGTAATTTTAATTTCTCAAAAAGAATTAGCCCCAGCTGCTTGGGAGAATTAATATTAAAGGTCTCCCCTGCCAGTTCATATATCTGCTTCTCTAAAGTATCTATACCAACCTTTAATTTATTGCCATACTCAGCCAGCTCTTCCTTATTTACCTTAATTCCTCTGGTTTGCATATCATGCAAGGTAAATATTAAAGGTAATTCAATATCCTCATATAACTTTAGCATCCCTGTTTCTTCTAATTGCTTCTCTAGTTTTGAAACTGCTTTATATGCCACATAGGCACTATAGCAAACAAAGGACAGAAAAGCTTCTGGTTTCTCCTTAATAGCATCAAGCAGTGATGATTTACCTAGCAAATCCGCTCTAGATGGAAGAGTTAGTTGGGAATAATCTCTAGCTATATCATCATAATGATAGGTGTCCGTAAGAGGATTTAATAGATAAGCAGCCACAGAAACATCAAAAACCTTGTCTTCTTCTGTTAGTGAAAGGAATTTAAGTTGCTCCTTTAACCCAAGAAAAGATAGGGTGGAGTTAGTTTTCGATAGATTACTAATCTGTTCCTTGATATATTCATCAGTTATACCCTCCTTATTAGCAATAAAATAGATATCACTTTCATCACTACATATGGATAGCCCAAGTAATTTATCATCCTCTATAACTAACTGTAACCCTATAACATCAGATTCTTGCTTGCCTATCTTTTCAAATACTTTGCCTGCTTCATCCAGATTATCCACCATAGTAAAAGCCTCTTCCAGACCAGTTGTATGGGATATATCTTCTATCTGAAATTTCGAAAGTAGATTTTTAAACTCTAATTTTTTAAATAATAGATAAACCTCTTCGTTAAATAGGTTACCAATAACAGCATCTTCTAAGTTTACATCCAATTGGCAATTTACATTGATTGTTGCCAGGTCCTTTGATAGAAAAGCCTGTTCCTTATGCTCTTTTAAAGAATTGGTAACCTTACCAGGCTTCATCTCATCAATATTAAGGTAGATATTCTCTATGGAATGATACTCCTTAATCAACTTAGCTGCAGTTTTTTCACCAATTCCTGGAACCCCTGGGATATTATCAGAAGCATCACCCATTAACCCCTTCATATCAATAAATTGTTTGGGAGTTACACTATAACGCTCAATAACATCCTTTTCTAGATAATCCTCAATTTCAGTTCCTGTTCGCTTTGTTTTCGGAATACGTATCTTAATCTTACTACTGGCCAGCTGCAATAAATCTCGATCCCCAGACACCAGAGACACATCATATCCGTCTTTCTCTGCCTTAGTTGCCAAAGTACCTAGAATATCATCTGCTTCAAAGCCTGGCTGTTCTATATAGGTGATACCCATAGCAGCAAGGATTTCCTTCATCACAGGTACTTGTTGCCTAAGCTCATCAGGCATCCCTTTCCTTGTTCCCTTGTATTCTTTAAACATTTCATGGCGAAAAGTGGGATGGCTGGTATCAAAAGCCACAATCAGATGATTCGCTTGCTCTTCATCTAATATTTTAAATAAGATATTTAAAAATCCCAACACGGCATTGGTATGCTCTCCTTGGGATGTTGTTAAATTCGGAAGTCCATAAAATGCTCTGTTTAGTATACTATGACCATCAATTAAAACAATTTTTTTATCCATATGTCATTATTCACTGGCTACTGCCAGCAAAATCTCCTTTCCAAAAACTATGGCTTTTTTCTGCCATATATATTAACAATTATTATATAATATTAAAAGCATCTTATCAAAAAATATTACTATATTAATGAAACTAAGCCTAGATTGGCCTTTAATCTATTTGTGAAAGATATTCCTGTAGCTGTAATTCTAAATAATCAAATCTATCACTCCTGTACGATTGCCTTAATCTAAAAGTACTTCTTATAACAGTATTTTCTTTTTCTCTATTAATATTAGAGTAGCCAAAACTAAATAAAAAGGAAACAATAGTTATAAGAAATATCAATACACTAATTTTTCTATAATATGCATACTTTACGTGAATAATCTTCTCCTGTAGTCTTTCTAGTTTCAGTGCCAGTTCCCTACTAAAATTATCTGAAAGATTCTTATCTTCATCCAGCTGTTTCATAGCTGTTAGTAAAGCAAAGTATACCTCCAGCTCCTCCCTACAAACATCACAGGCATTAATGTGATCTATGAATTCCTCTAATTCCTTAATATTTAATTTATCATCAATAAATGGCGTTATCAGACTCTGAGCCCTCAAACATGTCATGTATACAATCCCCTTTTTTCAATTATTTATATTTCACCTTTAAATAATGCTTGAATTATTCTTTTATATATGTTAAAATTATCTTCGTCACAAACGCGGATGTGGCGGAATGGCAGACGCAGCAGACTCAAAATCTGCCGAGCTTAACACTCGTGAGGGTTCGAGTCCCTCTATCCGCAATCCTTAGAAAAACTCTTAAAACCAGGTCAATGGTTTTAGGAGTTTTTTATTAACAGATAAAATAATCTTTTTCATAGAGTCCATTGTCAAATTCTATTATTATTATAACATAAGAGCCATGCATTTAAATAATTATTTCTCTTACTTTTATAATTCTTTTATTCCCCTATCTTGACATACATACCTGATTACTATTGGGCAAAACAAGGGGTAAATAACAGTTGCTAAAATCTTATAAATACTTATAAATATGTGTTGACTTTTATAACTTTTAATGATAGAATAATATAAAAAACACAAAGGAGTAATGTAACATGAGTAAATATTATTCTATCAATGAATTTTCAAAAATATTAGGTGTATCAGCA
>JAAYPX010000127.1 GCA_012519565.1 Clostridiales bacterium
GCCATTTTAAAAAGGGTGCCATATCTAATTAGAATTTATTCATTGTTGGTAATAATTATAAATATATATGCATATTTATGCATTGATTGTTTCAGATGAGTTTATCATATCTAAGGAAAAATTACAAGAGTTATAATTAAAATTTCCAATTATCACATATTAAATTTTTTAACATAAATTATTACATAGAGTAATGAAGATATGAGGTAGATTAATGTATCAAGTAAAGCCCTTGGAAACATATAAAAAGTATAGCGAAAAAATGCGAATATACCCTGCGCAGATGGATACTCAATCTTTTGGTAATCTACAGGTACGTGCCACCTCAGATAGATTTGCTCCTATTGAAAATGCATTGGTTACCATATCCTCTTCTGATGACCCTAGCAATATTATTGAACAGTTTGCTACCAATGAATCTGGATTATCTCCACTGATATCCCTCCCTACTCCGCCTATTGAATATAGTCTGGAACCCGCCTCACCTCGCCCTTATGCCACTTACAATATAATTATTTCAGCTCCTGGTTATGAAACTGAGTTAATTGAGAATTCTGAGGTACTACCAGATTCTATAGCCTTGCAAAATAGTATTTTATTACCATCGCTGGAGGAAGTAGAATTAATTTTTAACATTTCCCCCCATACCCTTTATTATGAATATCCCCCTAAAATACCAGAAGCAGAAATCAAACCTGTAGGAGAAACCGGAGAGATAGTATTATCCCGTGTAGTTGTTCCGGAATTTATTATTGTCCATGATGGTAGTCCCAATGAAAATGCACCAAATTATTGGGTTCCATTTCGCGACTATATTAAAAATGTAGCATCCAGTGAAATATATGCCACATGGCCAGAATCAACTATATACGCCAATGTGCTTGCCATTTTATCCTTTACTTTAAATAGAGTATATACCGAATGGTACCGAAGTCAAGGATATAACTTTACAATAACTTCCTCTACTGCCTATGACCATAAATGGATTCGCAACAGGAATATCTATGAAAACATCAGTTTTATAGTAGATTCTGTATTTGTAAATTATCTCTCCAGGCCCAATGTAAGGCAACCTATCTTAACTCAATATTGTGATGGTTATCGAGTAACCTGTCCCAATTGGATGTCTCAGTGGGGATCTAAGGACTTAGGTGAACAAGGATATTCTGCCATAGAAATTCTTAGAAACTATTATGGTAATTCCATTTATATTAATACAGCCACTGAAGTATCCGGTGTACCATCTTCCTGGCCTGGAACCAATCTCACCATAGGGTCTCGAGGTGAAAATGTACGAATTATCCAGTCTCAACTTAACAGAATAGCTGAAAACTTTCCTGCTATACCTCTTATAGCAGTGGATGGTATCTATGGCCCCAGAACTGCCGAAGCTGTTACCAGATTTCAAAGTATCTTTGACCTGCCTGCCAATGGAATTGTAGATATGCCCACCTGGTATAAGATCTCCTTTATCTATGTTGCTGTTACCAGAATGGCTGAATTTTAAGCACACCTTCTTATCAGTAATCATATTTTAATCATAGACATATTCAGATATGTAATTGGAATAAAGACTTATATAACGCAAAATAGTGCGGGAATGGAGGTAATATGAGTTATAGACTTGACCCCATTAGGGGTCTTAGAAATAAGAAAAACATAAGAGTATATCCTGCTGAAATGGGCACACAATCCTTAGGGCGCTTAAGGGTCCGATGTACTACTCAAGGCATGGCTCCGGTTGAAAATGCTACCGTAACCATAACATCTCCCAGTGACCCTACTGTCACTATTGAGCAGATCACTACAGATATTAACGGACGTACAGATGAAATTGAGCTTCCAGCTCCTCCCCTAGATTATAGTTTAGACCCAACTGGAAGCCAGCCATATTCAGAATTCAATGTTATGGTCTCATCAGCCAATTTTCAGCCTACTGAAGTAGATAATGTACAAATCCTTCCTAATACTTCAGCCTTACAGGAAATATCTTTAGTAGAAGCGGCGGATACGATTATGACTAGATACGTGGTCTTACCCCATACCCTATACTATGAGTATCCCCCTAAAATAGCTGAACCGGAGATAGTACCAGAGGCTGAAACCGGAGAAATTGTCTTACAGAATGTTGTTATACCTGAATTTATCATAGTCCATGATGGGCCTCCCAGTGACACCTCTGCAGCCAACCATTACGTTAGATTTAGGGACTATATTAAAAATGTAGCCAGTAGCGAAATCTATGCTACTTGGCCAGAAGCAACAATAACCGCCAATATACTGGCTATACTCTCCTTTACCCTAAACCGTGTTTTTACGGAATGGTATCGTAATCAAGGCTATAATTTTACCATAACTTCATCTACAGCCTTTGACCATAAATGGATACCTGGTAGAAATATCTACACCAATATCGGTTTAGCCGTAGATGAATTATTCGTAAACTATCTATCCAGGCCAGGTATTAAACAACCTATATTAACTCAGTACTGTGACGGCTATAGAGTCCAATGTCCTAACTGGATGACCCAATGGGGCTCCAAGGACCTGGGGGAACAGGGATATGATGCTATTAGTATATTGCGCCACTTCTATGGGGATTCTATCTTTATTAATACAGCACCACAGGTGTCAGGTGTGCCAGCCTCTTGGCCAGGCGCTAACCTTAATATAGGTGCCAGCGGGGATAATGTAAGAATGATTCAGGAACAACTAAATGCTATATCCGATACCTATAGCTCAATTCCAAAAGTAGCTGTTACTGGACAATACAATGAACAAACTGCAGAAGCTGTGCGGACTTTCCAACAAATTTTCGATTTGCCTGCTACCGGTATAGTAGACTTTCCTACCTGGTATAGGATTTCCGGTATCTATGTGGCTGTAACCAGGATGGCAGAGTAATAATAGCTAAATTAATCATAAAGGTGCTGTTAAACTGATACGGTAAACTAAAAGGTGCTGTTGCACCAAATATATAAGTGTGCATAGGTGTGTGAGACTACACCTATGCACACGAGAATTGTCGCAACAGCACCTCGTTTCATTCTAGCCCTTATTTTCTATGCCTCCAAGGCCATCTTCTTCACTTCCATTAAAGCCATTTGCATACCTGGTATAGATAATATTACAATTGTAGCGATTGCCTCTGGCACAATATATGTTGCATTATAGGATAGAGAATATATCACAACGTTCTGTCCTCCTGCATACATGCCAAAGAAAATAATACCGGTAATTACATGACATATGTATCTACCTAAAACAGCCAGTATGTATCCTTTTACCATGCCATACTTTGATTTGGAGAATATTCCCGCCAAACCAAGACATCCATAGGCAATGGGATAGTCTAGAAGTAATTGTATGGGATGAACTACATATGGATCCATAGTCAGATCAAGAATACCATAGGCTAAACCTGCTAATATCCCCACTTTAGGGCCGTATAGATAACCTATTAAGCAGATGAAAAACATACTAAATAAGGTGATTGAGCCTCCCTGAGGTAGTTCCATCACAGTAAAGCGAGCTGTTATTAAAGCAAGGGCCATAGCAGCAGCAGAAAATGCCATTTGCTTAGCCTGGGTTTTCCTACGGTAACCACTAAATACTGCCATCCCGATAAAAAGTAAGAAAATCAAGACTACTAAAGCAATATTACCTGCTGTTGTAGGATAATAAGTTGCATCGCTTTCGGAATAAAATACAAAAAACTCCACTAGACTTTTAAACATAAAAAAACCTCCTTTTTTGCATAGGAGGGCACCACTTGATTGCTTCCTTACGCCAGTATTAACCGGATCAAGTTTTGAGGGTCGGTGATCATAAATTCACCTCTCAGCCGTGGCTCCCCTAGCATTAATTATATTATTTATTTAGTTTTATATGGCCTAATCATACTGTATTATAATGCTTATGTCAATAGGTAGATAAAAAACTTCAACAACTGAACAGCTATTGCCTTGTTCAGTGTTGAAGTTTTAGTTTTCTTAGGGTTTGTTTCTACCTAATATGGAATTACATCATTCCGCCTGCAGGC
>JAAYPX010000128.1 GCA_012519565.1 Clostridiales bacterium
ATTTTGCTTTGAGGCATTTTTACCTACTGATAAAAAAGAAAAACGAAAAATACTAGAGGAATTAAAATACGACACAAGGACATTAATTCTCTATGAAGCTCCTCACAGACTAAAAAAGACTCTTAATGAGTTATTAGAAGAGTTGGGTGACCGGACAATAACCATTGTCAAGGAATTGACGAAAAAACATGAGAATGTATGGAAGACATCCATATCAGAGGCTGTGAATATTTATTCAGAACAGGAGCCTAGAGGGGAATATGTTTTAATTATCGAAGGTAAATCCTATGAAGAGATGGATAGGGAAAACAAAAGTCAATGGGAGAGTATATCTATCGAGGATCATGTGTCGCTTTATATGAAGCAAGGTCTGGACAAGAAAAGCGCTATGAAGGCTGTGGCTAAGGATAGAGGCCTTAGTAAAAGGGAGATATATCAGAGTATGCTTAAATAAAGTCGGACAGGTAGAAACGACTTTTTGGAGGTGTTCTAGAATGTTATCTGGGGGATTACAAAAAAAGCATAAGATAATAGGGGTATTTATATTCTTAATCATGCTATTAATAATAGCTATGATATATAAAAATTATAAGAAAAATAATACCTATGAAGAGCAAACTGTAATGGCAGATGAATATATGCAAGAAGAAAAATACGAGAAGGCCATTAAAGCATATAATAAGGCTCTTACAATGAATGAAAGTGAACAAGAATTATTATCTATTAGATTGGCTGAAGCATATATTGGTCTTAATGAGTATGATAAAGCCTTGGAAGTACTTAGGGCCAGTTATAACAAATCATCCAGTCTTATTGTCAAGGAAAAAATTGAGGAAGTTACTGCCGAGAAGATAGAATATCAGTTTAATCAAATTATATCTCGAGCTAATACTTACTATTCCAATAAAGAGTATGATAAGGCTATAGCAGAATATAATAAAGCTAAATTAATTAAAAGCAAGGATATTACAACCTATAATGGTATAGCCAAATCCTATATAGAAAAGGGTGAATACCATAAGGCAAGAGAAGAAGTTATAGCGGGGCTACAGCTTACCCAAAGTGATGAGTTAAATAAGATGCTTAACTTAGTAGACACTTACATTATGAGGGATCGGTATGAAGATATATTAAAGGCTGCTACAGAATACATATATCAGGAAAACTATAACGAATCCATTGCTAAATATAAAGAAGCTATTATGCTAATGCCTGATGAAGATAGGGCATATTATGGTTTGGCAGAACTTTATATAAGTCTAAATGATTATGAAAAGGCTATTACATTACTTAAGAGTGTTCCTCATAAAATATTAACAAGATCTCTAAAGGAACTTCTGGAGCAAGCAGAGGAATTAAATAATAAAAAGGTCGAATATGATTTGTTTTTATCTGAATTATATACTATAGTATCTCAGCTTGATATATCAGAGATTACAGGTATGATGAATAGGCCGACATACAAGGAAATAAGTGACGAAGACAAGCCTCTATATTATTTTATTAAAGACCAATATGAAAGAATTGTTGAAAATGTTTTGATAATATATAATGATAACCGCATATATGCTGGAGGTATTCAAAACCATATGAGAACTGGGTTAGGCATATATATTAATATAGATCCAGATGAGGATTACAATTACTACTACTATAAAGGGGAATGGTATAATGATCTTCCTCATGGTTTGGGTAAGACAGAGGAAGTAATAACTGAAGTATCTGATAATGGTGAAAAAGTAATACAAAAGGTGATAACAGACGGTTTCTTTGATCAATCCATGGAAAGTGGCACTATGATAAAAAGTTTTTATGAAAATGATGTAGAGGTTGGTAATATCAAGTATGTTACAAACAATGGCAAACCTGCTCCCTTATTAGATAAGGATGGAAACAGAATTATGAATGAGGATAATTCAGAATATGCTATTGGTATATGGAATAGAGGGGATAAGTTAACGGAGGAATATTACTATGTATCTCCTGAAACTATGTGGGGCGTTAAACTTATAATAAATGATTAGTAGATATTTAAATATATAGAAAAATAGAAAAAGAGGGTTACAGCAAAATTTTAGGCGATTTTGCTGTAACCCTTTTGTTATGTAGATTAGTCAACTAGGCCGACAATCTTAGCAAGTTCAATTATAGTTTCCTTGGAAACTTTTTTTCCTTGGTATTCGATAAGATTTTCTTTACTACCAGTAAAAATGTCTGTAGGTTGATATTTTTGAAGAATAATACGTCCTTCCTCAACAAAAATTTCTAGTGGATCCCTTTCACTCACATCAAGGGTCCTTCTTAGTTCAATGGGAAGAGTAATTCTTCCAAGTTCATCAAGTCTCCTAACAATTCCTGTACTTTTCATATTTTTTGGCCTCCTTTTCTCAAAGTATATGGGTACTTTTTTATTCTCTGCTTATACAAAAAATGCTTCAACAATCTTGTAATATAATGACATTTTTTGTATGTGGCATTTATATAAGATACCATATGATTATTTTTATGTCAACTAAAATTATTAACATTATGTAGCACAAATTAAACAATTAATGTAAAAGGGTAACATATACTACTATAAATACCTAAGATTAGTACATGAAATATAATAAATGGAATATAGTTTAACAAGGTTCAAAAGGGAGGAAGCATAATGTTAAATTATCTCTGGGGATTTATGATTATTATTGGAATTGTTGTAGGTGTACTAAAAGGTAATATTGCTGAAGTTAGCAATGCAACTATTAACTCATCAAAGGAGGCAGTCTCTATATGTATTGCTATGTTAGGAGTAATGGCAATGTGGTCTGGTATTATGCAGATAGCAAAAAAAAGTGGATTAATTACATATATGACAAGGGCTCTAAACCCCTTTATACAATTGTTATTTCCTGACATCCCTAAGGGACATATTGTAAGAGAATATATTGCTTCAAATATGATTGCCAATATATTAGGGCTAGGTTGGGCTGCTACACCAGCAGGACTTATGGCTATGAAAGAACTAAAAAAACTTAATAAGGATTCTGATATAGCCAGTTGCGATATGTGTACTTTTTTAATAGTCAACATATCATCCCTGCAGTTAATACCAGTTAATATTATAGCATATAGAAGCCAATACGGGTCTGCAAACCCAGCAGAAATATTAGGTGCTGGTATTATTGCTACCGCATTTTCTACTTTAGTAGGTATTATATTTTCTGTTATAGCAAGAAAATTAAGTAAAGATAGATAGGAGGAGTTTAATTGAATTTTTTGATATATATATCTGATTACATTATACCCTTTATGCTATTCTATATTGTGGGCTTTGGTCTACTGATGAAAACTAATAATTATGATGAATTTATAGATGGAGCCAAGAATGGTTTTAAAGTTGTATTTGATATTATGCCCACATTAATTGGACTTATGGTTGCTGTGGGAATCCTTAGGGCATCAGGGGCACTGGATATCCTATCCAATTTAATAAAACCAATTACAGATGTGTTTCATTTTCCCTCTCAGTTAGTGCCAGTGCTATTGGTGAAAATGTTTTCATCCTCTGCAGCCACCAGCCTAGTTCTTGATGTTTTTAAGGAATACGGGCCAGATTCCTATATAGGGAGGATGATTTCAATTATTATGAGTAGCACTGAAACTATTTTCTATACCATGGCAGTATATTTTATGGCAGCAGGGGTGAAAAAGACAAGGTATACTTTAGCAGGATGTCTTGTAGCGACTCTGGCAGGAGTTATAGCCAGCGCCATACTTACCAATGTGGTTTTTTAAATTATTCCTTTGAATAATAAAAAGCAGAATTGAAATACTAACCATGAGGTGATGAAGTGGATAAAAAAGACAAGGAACTAGAGGAACAAAGAAAACAGCAGGAGAAGTTTAACAACGTAACCAAATCGGTTAAGCCTGAAAATCAGAATCAGGAGCATAATGTTAGGCGGGAAGGAATACACCCTCAGAACAATTACAATTAGTGTCAGGGGCAGAGCATTTAAGGGTTGTCTAACCTATAGGATAAATGCGACTGCCTCTAATTTATGTCGGTCAAGATTTGATACCAATATATAAATTATAAAATATATCGTCAGGTAATCAATACCATACAATTGTTGAATAAGTGCAGGAGCTGGTGTATAATTGGTATCAAAATTAATTTTATTGTGGATAACTATAGTTATAAAGATATAATAACCAAGTAATAAGAGAGAATAATGGTATGGAAGGAACAGAGGAATAAAGATGATTTTTGATACACACGCCCATTATGATGATGGGGCATTTGATACAGATAGGGAGGATTTACTGCTTAGCCTACCTAGACAAGGAATTGAGTATGTAGTTAATGTATGTTCAGCAATAGACACAGTTGATAAAACTATTAATTTAATGGAGACATATTCACATGTATATGGAGCAATAGGAATACATCCTGAATGTGTTATGGATTTAAATGAGGAAAGGGTTACATGGCTTATAGAGAAAGCCAAACATCCTAAGACAGTAGCCATAGGAGAAATAGGGTTAGATTATTACTGGGAAACGGTGGCTAGGGATGTACAAAAAAAGTGGTTTCTTAGGCAGATAGATATAGCCAGAGAGTTAAAGCTTCCCCTTGTTGTTCATAGTAGGGATGCAGCCCAAGATACATTGGAGCTTATAAAGCATGCTAGGGCAGATGAAATTGGTGGGATTATACACTGCTTTGGATATGGGGTAGAGCAGGCTAAGCAATATCTTTCAATGGGATTTTATCTGGGTATTGGAGGAGTTGTCACCTTTAATAATGGCAGAAAGCTTAAGGAAGTAGTAACTTATGCGCCCTTAGAGCAGTTGGTTATAGAAACGGATTGCCCTTATTTATCCCCAGTACCTTTTAGAGGAAAAAGAAACTCATCCCTTAATATTCCCTATATTGTAAAGGAAATAGCTGGGCTTAAGAATATTGATGAAGAAACAGTGATTCGGGTAACCAGTGAAAATGCAAAAAAAGTTTATTTTAATAGGGGAATGGATAGGGAGGTAATACATGGCTAATTTAGGTAATCCTAAAAATACTATTGAGATTCTAAAAAAGTATGATTTTATATTTCAGAAAAAGTTTGGTCAAAACTTTCTTATAGATACCCATGTTCTGGATAAGATAACAAAGGCTGCGGACATTACAAAGGATGATTTTATCTTAGAAATAGGACCAGGCATAGGGACTTTAACACAATATCTTTGTGAAAATGCCAGGGAAGTTGTGGCTGTGGAAATAGACCGTATGCTTTTACCCATCCTGGAGGATACCTTGTCCCAATATGACAATGTATCAGTATTAAATGCAGATATACTGAAAGTAGATATATTGCAACTAGTTAAGGAGCGGAATGGGGGAAGGCCTATAAAAGTTGTGGCCAACCTACCTTACTACATTACAACTCCAATAATAATGGATTTATTTGAA
This sequence comes from Clostridiales bacterium, assembly GCA_012519565.1. GTDB lineage: Bacteria > Bacillota > Clostridia > Lachnospirales > Lachnospiraceae > Mobilitalea. The sequence goes on from JAAYPX010000128.1 coordinate 5,453, forward strand.
AAGCATATTCCCATAACTAATATTACTGTTATGGTTCAAAAAGAAGTGGCAGATCGAATGCAAGCTTCTCCTGGTAGCAAAGATTATGGGGCCTTATCCTTGGCGGTACAATATTATGCCCAGCCCTATATCGCTGCCAATGTACCCCCCAATTGCTTTATGCCTAGGCCCAATGTGGGCTCTGCTGTTATTAGACTTACCCTTCATAAAGAAAAACCAGTACATGTAAAGGATGAGGAACTACTATTTAAAATTATCCGCGCATCCTTTAATCAAAGGAGAAAAACCTTGGTTAATGGCATTAATAATTCACCGGAACTAAGCTTTTCCAAAGAGGATGTGGTTGAGGCACTGGCTGCACTTAATTTACCAGAAAATATAAGGGGAGAAGCCTTAAGCTTAGATCAATTTGCCACTTTAGCTAATTATTTAAAAGGCTGCCTTTGATATAATTGTGAATAAATCCCAGAACTCCCTTTTATAATGTATTTCCCAATACAAGAATAAGGCAATGGATATTTAATTTATATGAGGCTACAAGCAATTTCTTAAGCTATTGTAGCCTCATTTTTTGTTGCTAGGAATAAAGAGAGGAAATTAGGAATATATTGAATAGAATTAAACAACTCAAATTTGTACAAGGGGAAGTGAGGGAGTGATAAGTTGTCTAATTATAAAAGAATGATTTCTTATATGTATCAGTATGTTAAAGGAGAAAAAACTAAAAATGTCGGTTATGCTAGAATAGAATTAAGAAATGGTAATCTTAAAATTACTATACATTTACATTTGCAAGGCTATGGGGATGGTATTTTTCCCACTTATTTAATTCAAAGGGCCAATGATAATTTAGAGTTAATATATTGTGGGGATTCTATTCTAAAAAATCAGATCATTGATAGTAAGTTAAGCTCTCAAGATACTAATATTATGGAATCTGGATATAACTTCTCCGATATAGGAGGCATTCTTCTGTTTTTAAATGATGAGGTATTTTTTGCTACAGAATGGGATGACAAGCCGATTATTTTAAGAGAGGTTATGCAGGCTCTAAGACCTAAAGATGAACAACCATCACTTAAATTTAAAGTCGTTAAAGATATTGAAGGTAAAATAACAGGGGATGTAGAAGAAAAGGTAGATAATCTAGAAGCAACATTAGCAGAGGATGTAAGGGAAGCCAAAGTAGATACAAACATATCCAATGAAGCAGAATTAGAAGAAAAAAATGAAGATAAGATAGTAGATTTGTCAAAAGTTAAAAAAGGCTCCGTAGTTACAGATTTAGCAGAAGCGAGTAAGCTCTCCCAAGTTGCAGAGTTAGAAGAAGTAAAAAAAGAATCCATGATAGCGGATTTGTCGGAAGATAATAAGCAGACTAAAGTAGCAAATACTTATGTGGATTTAGGTAGGGCCCCTATGGCATGGAGTAAGGTATGGCCATATAAAGCTCCTAAGGCTATGGATACTTATAAATTAAGAGCAGGTGAAGCCACTCCCAAATATCAACTGCCCAAGAAACCTGTTTTGGGTAGAAGCTATATGGAGGAGCAAG
>JAAYPX010000129.1 GCA_012519565.1 Clostridiales bacterium
ACCCCACCATGCTACTCTCAATGAAACTGCATCTGAGGAAGATTCTTCTGATGGTTGATTGGCTGGTTGCGTAATTGCAGGTGTGTCCTTAGATCCACTGTCTTTATTAGTATCTGTTGTTTTAGTACTGTTTCCGCAAGCAACTAGCGTCATACATAATACCACTGTTAAAATCAAAGATAGTAATCTTTTTCCTATCATTGTTGCTCCTCCTATCCATTTTATTAGCACGTGCTCTTCTATCGACAAATATATTATAATTTCTATATTTTTAATTGACAATACAAAAAACTATGCACTTTGTGTAAAATTATGATATTAATAGCACTCATTTTATATTATTTTATGGTTAGTAAAGACAATTAAGCTTCTACACCTATCATATATATCAAATAAACATACGCACCATCTAATTCTTCTCACATATTAGATAGATACTAGTTCTATTTATTAACATGGTGGTCATTGTAAGTAAAGCTAATACACAGACAAACTTTCTTTTGGACATAAAAAGACTCCTTCTAATCTTGAATTATATATCTAATTCTTGACTAGAAAGAGTCCTATTTTCTACCATTAATACAAACTTTTTTGCACTAGCATACTTTTTATACTATTAAATTTAGCAATAGGCCCTATCTCTTACGGTCTATGACTTAATGTTACCTTCAATTCCTTTTCTATATATTCCCCATTTTCCAATACCTTAACTACTAGGGTAATCTCTTCTCCTGCTCTTGAATATGTTAATATGTTAAGCAAGTCCTCAATGGTTTCTACTTTCATATCATTAAAGCCTACAATTATATTACCTTGCTTTAAACCAGCCTTTTCAGCAGGTGAGTCTTCTACTACATCATTTACAAATATACCAACAGGCATATTAAAACTTTGAGAAAATACCTCGGTGACATTTCTGGCCGTTGTTAAATTAATACCTAGGAAACCTCGCTCTGATTCATTTAATAGCTCCCTATTTATTAACTCATTTATCATAGGTATCGCACTGGATATAGGTATTGCATATCCCATACCTTCGACTTCCTCTGCAGCATATTTTACAGTATTGATACCAATTACTTCCCCAGCGATATTAATTAAAGCACCACCGCTATTGCCTGGATTTATCGCAGCATCTGTCTGTAATAATGTCATTTTAATACCATCAACGGTAATTTCTCGATCCAATGCACTAATATAGCCTACAGTAATTGATTGACCATATCCTAAGGCATTACCAATAGCTATTGCCATTTCTCCCACTTTAATATTATCTGAATCACCTAGGGATGCTACTTTTATAGAAGATAAAGTCTCTTCGGATAATTTATTAGCATTTACTATAAGTACAGCTAAATCTGTTTTAGGGTCTGCATTTTTTACAGTTGCCTCGGCAGTGGCATCATCAGCAAAAACAACTTCAACATAATCCACATCTTCTATAACATGATTATTGGTTACAATATATAAGTCTGAGCCATTTTGACCAATAATAAAACCTGAGCCATTACCTTGGGCTGATCTGTTTAACTTCCTACCAAAGAAATCATAAGTGGTTACAGTAGATGTAGACTTGATGGCTACAATTGAGGGCATTACATTGGCTACCACCTCTGATACATCTGTTACAATAGCTCCATTGGTAGAATTGATAGGTAGCACCTGGTTATCATCAACTGAACTCACATCATCCATATCATATTGATGCTTATCTTCCTTCACATCAATATTAACTTCATTATTTGGTCTGCTTAAGTAGTTGTAACCCTGAAATGCAGCACCAGCGATAATGCCAAAAATAATGGCGGAGGCTATAAACTGGATTGATTTTGCAATCTTTTTTCTTCCCTTTTTATTATCCTTTAATTTAGGAGTTGGATATATGGTGTAAGGACTGGGGTTATTATAGCCATTATCATTAACATTGTTTTGATCATATAGGTTATTATTCATCTTTTACTCTCCCTTCACAGAAACATATACCTTAACAGCATTATTCATATCATTTCATTATTAACTCTTTTATCTTGATAATATTACTCTAACATGAATTTATGTTCACTTTGTGATTTGTTATTGAATAAAATATGAATTTGGTAGCAGTTATCAGTCCATTACTTTTTATATCCGTAGATATAGCTGCCCATTGGCAGCAGCTATTAGTCCATTACTTTTTATATCCGTGGATATAGCTGCCAAGTATTTTTACATCTGATGCTTCTTGTTTTATACAGTGGAGAGCGTTCTTAACAGATGGATGCATTAAACTTCCTTCTATATCTACGAAGAAACGATATTCAAAGGTTTTCCCTGGAATAGGTCGTGATTCTATCCTTGTCATATTTATATTGTTATATATAAAATAGGATAACATATGATATAGGGCACCACTTCTATGGGGAAGGGTAAAGCATATTCCTGTTCGAGTTGCTTCTTTATAAAATATCTTTCTATTGGTAATAATTATAAACCTTGTTGAATTATTATCCTCATTATGAATGGAATCATTAAGTAACTTAAGTCCATAGTATTCTCCTGCCCTACGGCTTGCTATAGCAGCCTGGGTTATATCAGCCTCTTCCATAATACGTTTTGCACAGCCAGCAGTACTTCCGCCATCTATAACTTCTATTGAGCCATGCTTTTTTAAGAATTTGGAACACTGCATAAGTCCTTGCCTATGGGAATAAATTCTCTTTATATCCTCTATCTTAGCCTGGGGCAAGCCCCATAAACAATGTTCAATTTTTATTACATGTTCTCCTATTATATAGTTGTCATAATCTGCCAACAAATCATATATATCAGTTACAGAACCTGTCGAAGAGTTCTCAATAGGCAATACCCCATAGTCTACTTGTCCTTCCTTAACAGCCTGCATAACTTCCTCAAATGTTCCCATAGAGATCCCATCTACCTCTGCACTAAAGTACTGCAGCATTGCCTGCTCTGTATAAGATCCTATTTCACCATAAAAGGCCACTTTAGTCCCCTGCTGCGGTGAAAGCTTATTCACAGAAGTAAATCCTAAGTCATCAAAATTATCTAGCAGAGTATATTGCAGTCTTCTACTAAGGGACATAATTTGTAAGAACAAATCCTCAACTGCTTTATGGTTATTTTTATCCTTAGCTATAGCTTTAAGGCTGGCTATCTTCTCTTCTTCTCGCTTCCTATCATATATGGGCTTTCCCGACTCTTTCTTATATCTAGCAACTGCCTGAGTAAGCTCCATTCTATATTCAAAAAGCTCTAATATCTTCCTATCTACCTCATCAATTTCATTTCTTATTTCCAATAAGTCTTTCATCAGTATCGGAGTTCCTAGACCAGACTTTACTCATGGGAGGAGAACTCCACTACACCGCCTTTCTTTCTATTAGCAATGTTATGCTTTTACATACTTTAAGCTGCAATTTTTAACATTATACAATGACATATCTGTAAATGCAACTAAATACCCCCCTTTTAATACCTTGCATTATCGATAAATGCACTATATAATTAATATATTATGTCATATTTATACATCAACTCGGAGGTATAATCTATGTGGTCTAAAGTTAAGAATACATTTATAACTCTATTGGTACTTACATCCATTGTAACTATTGCAATAATAGTCTATTCAAAAGATAGAACCTATTATAATGATGATTCAGTAGTAGGGAATTCACTTGGTAATATATACAATGGCGGTTTGTTTTGTGAACATGATAACTTAATATTTTTTAGCAATGACAATGACGATGGTAGTCTATATGTTATGACATCAGATGGTTTAAATGCCAAAAAATTGCACAATGATAAAGCCAGCTTTATCAATGCTGATGATAACTATATCTATTATGTTAGAGCCAATAATACTAAAGAAAACAAAAAGGGTTCTATGCCATTTAATAATACGGGGATCTATAGAATTAATTATAATGGTAAAAAGCTTAAAAGCATTACATCCAATCCAGGCAGTTATTTAACACTTCAAGGCAATTATTTATATTTCCAAAAATATGATGTTGAAAATGGTCTTTTACTATTCCGCAATAAAATAGATGGAAGCTCTGAAAGACAACTGGTAAAAGATGCTGCTATTCCTATGGGAGTATATGCCGGTGAACTATATTACACTGCTTTTTCAAATAATCATAATATTAATAAAGTAGACTTACTTAGTTTTACTAGAAGCACCTACCTTGAAGGAAATTTTGCATATCCAATTATCCATGGAGAATATATATACTACTTAGACTTAGATGATAATTATTCATTATATAGAATGAAATTAGGTGGATCTAAACCTACTAAGCTGATAGATGAACGCTTATCTACTTATAATATAACTAATTCTGGTACTTACATCTACTATCAAGTGGATGATTCAGATAACAGCAGAATTGAAAGATTAAACATGAATAATATGGAGATTGAAACCTTGCTCTATGGTAATTTCAAGCAAATCCATGTTACAGATGCCTTTGTATTTTTTAAAGATTATGATAATACTAATACATATATGCAGGTAGCTGATGGAAGAATCAGTATCAGTACATTTGAACCACCTATTATAACAGAATAATTTAGCTGACTATATGTAAATCCTAAATTTATTAGATATCAAGGTTATGACTCCCCTAAAATATTGCTAAAAAGACAGAGTATGGATTGCTATGTTTCAATTCCGACTCTGTCTTTCTTTTATATTATATACATATATATATTTATTTATTTATATTGGGGATAGATTAATCCTCCTGCTCCAGCTCTTTACTTAGTTGATAAACAGTTTTGCCCAGTACCGGATGCTTTACCCATGGAGCGATCTC
>JAAYPX010000130.1 GCA_012519565.1 Clostridiales bacterium
ATCTCAGCATAAACGCTGGGAGGATATCCTCTGGATACAGGCGGTTCACCAGATGCCAGCCCAATCTCCCTTTGAGCCATAGAGAAACGGGTAAGGGAGTCCATCATTAATAAAACATCCTTTCCCTGGTCCCTAAAGTACTCTGCAATAGCTGTAGCTGTATTGGCCGCTTTTTTTCTTATTAACGCAGGTTTGTCCGAAGTTGCAACTACTACTACTGAACGCTTTAGTCCTTCTTCTCCCAAGTCCCGTTCAATAAATTCTCTAACCTCTCTCCCACGCTCACCAATTAAAGCAATTACATTAACGTCTGCCTTAGTATTACGGGCAAACATACCTAAAAGTGTACTTTTTCCAACACCACTACCTGCAAATATTCCAATTCTTTGACCTTTACCCACCGTAAGCATGGAATCCACCGCTTTTACCCCCAGAGGTAAGACAGTGTCTATAATTTTACGTTGCATTGGATCTGGTGGTTCTGTTTCTGCAGGATAATACCCATCACACTGTAGGGAAGAACCATCAAGAGGATTCCCCATTCCATCTAAGGTTTTTCCTAATAAGCCATATCCCACAGGAACTTTAAAAGAAGTACCACTGTTCTCCACTAAACTTCCAATACCTACTCCAGTCATATCATCATAGGGCATCAATAGTATTCGATTTTCTTTAAATCCTACTACTTCAGCCACTTTCTTTTCCTGCTGACCATCTACGGTAATATAACAAACATCATTCAAGTTAGCCTTGGGACCAGATGCTTCAATGGTAAGACCTACCATTTTGACTACCCGCCCATATAGATTCTCGTAGGATTTATCTGCAAGTTCTTTATATTTACTAAAATCAATTGAAACCATTAACATCCAGCCTTTCCTAAAGTCCTCTACTAATTAGATAACAATTTAATATCAGTTATAAGATTATTAAGCTGTGTATCCAGGCTACAATCAATCACCTGGTTTTCAGTTTCAATTAGGCATTGATTTTTAGTAAGTTTGGAATCCTCTTCAATCTCAAGGTTAACATCCTTCTTCAAATCCCTTATAAGATCGTCTTTTCTAGATTCCATATATTCAAAATCTTCTTTTGATACCTTGATTTTATATTCTGTGGATAAATCCATACGCTTCATAGCCTTATCTACCAGATAGAAAATTATATCTTTTTTATTTTCTATCATTATACCAGTTATCTTCTGGATTAAGGTAGTAATAACTTCTACCATAAATGGTTCTAAATTCTTAACCATGCTTTCATATTCTTGATGAAGCTTTTTCTTCTCTTCCTCATATTGAGCTATCTGATTGGAAAGTTCTATCTTTCCTTGTTCCAAGCCTTCTTCATAACCTAATTTCTTTGCTTCCTCAATCGTTTCTATTTTAAGTCTTTCAGCTTCCTTCTTAGCCTCATCTATAATAACTTGGGCTTCTTGTTTAGCTTGGGCAATTTTCATCTCAGCTATTTTCTTAAATTCCCCTTCCCCATCGGTTTTTTCTGGGGAAGTTTTGGAATTCTCAATAACTTTTAGATTGTTTCGCAATTTTATAACTTCATAACGACTATTAGCATCTATAGTGTGTATACCGTCATTCTCATATCTAATGGAGTATGCTTTTATTATATTAGACAACGATCTCGTCACCTCCACCCCTAGATATAATAATCTCGGCTGAATCCTCTAGTTTTCTAATAATATTAACAATCTTCTGTTGCGCTTCTTCAACATCCTTAAGCCGAACAGGACCCATATAATCCATATCCTCTTGGATCATAGCAGCAAGACGTTTGGATAGGTTGTTAAAGATAACAGTTTGAACATCTTCACTGGTACCCTTAAGGGCAACAGCCAATTCGTTATTATCCACTTCACGCAGCACTCTTTGAATAGATTTATCATCAAGATTGATAATATCCTCGAATACAAACATTTTTCTACGGATTTCATCTGCCAATTCAGGATTTTCAATTTCAAGAGTTTCCATAATATGTTTCTCTGTACCACGATCTACTGTATTTAAGATTTCTACAATAGAATCCACACCACCAACAATGGTGTAATCCTGATTTACTAGAGACGCTAATTTTCTTTCTAACACTTTCTCCACTTCCTTTATCACATCAGGGGATGTTCTATCCATCTGTGCAATACGTTTCGCCACATCAGCCTGCTTATCTGGAGCCAGTGACGATATAATCGTTGATGACTGGCTGGAAGAAAGATAAGACAGTATTAGGGCTATAGTTTGAGGATGCTCATCCTGAATAAAGTTTAGCAATTGTGAAGCATCGGTTTTTCTTAAGAATTCAAAAGGTCGTACTTGTAAGGATGCAGTTAACTTGCCAATTATATCCTTAGCCTTATCTGCTCCTAAAGCCTTCTCCAATAGCTCCTTAGCATACTCAATACCACCTTCAGCAATATATTGCTGAGCCAGACAAACCTCATAGAATTCATCAAGAACCTGATCCTTCAAAGCTGGAGATACACTACGGGTATTAGCAATTTCTAAAGTTAATTGTTCTATTTCATCTTCCTTTAAATGCTTAAATATTGAAGCAGAACGTTCAGGACCAAGTGTAATTAATAATATTGAAGCTTTCTGTACACCGGTTAAATCATTTATGTTAACAGTCTTTGACATAGGTACCTCCTAATTCCAATCTTCTTTGAGCCAATTCCGCAATAACAGAGCTACCGCTTCTGGTTTTTCATCTACAAACTTCTCAATCATCCTGCGTACTTCTGAGCCTTCACTATACTCAATATCTTCTACGGCTTGATTTTCTTTAGTTGTAGCTAAAAGCTGTTCTACGGATAATTCCGGCTCTAGTTCAGTAACCTCAACCGGTCTTAAACTCATAAATACTACAAAGGCTAGAAGCGCTATAATCAATATCGCTAATATAACCTGTATATAATCTGTCCAACTCTTAACCTCTTGTATCTTAGGTATAAAATTAGGCTGTATATATGCCATTATTTGAATATTATCTTCATTAATACCTGTAGCCTTGGAAACCATTGTAACAATTTCCTCATCTACCTCTGTTTTTCTACTATCTCTATTTTGATAGACATACTCCTCAAATGTCATATCCTCTAATAAACCTAGTCTCTCCAAATCGTCCTCTTTGATTGTTTCAATCTTGCGAAGTACGATACTAATAGATGAAGCCTCTGGTATAATTGCACCAACTTCAAATTCTGTATTAGTCACTCTTTCGCTAGGTAAATAATCTATCTCTTCAATCTCTACAGACCCTGTAGTAGATGTTGTATCTTCAATCATGTATCCGGTTTCATCGTTAGAGGATGTTCCTGGAATACCTCCTGCGGTTGAACCCGCATTTTCAGAAGTATAAGTATAAGAGCGTCCATATACCCCCTGATCTTGACCCTCTGCAGGCAGATATTCAGTGTAAAGCTGGGTTACTTTATCCATATTAAAGACCAGATTAGGCATTATCTCTACATCGTCATAGCCGCTTTTAATAAGTCCCATGTAAAGATTATTAATAAAGGTATTACGAAGTCTCTCCTTATAATCCTCGTTGGAACTGGCACTGCCTGAATAAAGATCTTTTTGGGCCCCAAACAGTAGCCTACCATTTTGATCGGCCACCTTGATTTTATCAGTATTTTCATTTCCTATTACAGAAGCAACTACCTCAGCTATGGCCTCTGCTGTTTCCAATTTAAAATCCTCATCTACTGTAAGCAAAACACTGGCACTGGTTTCTGCTGCCGGCGCCAAAATAGTATTAGAACTCTCTACTGGTATATAATATACTTGTGCATCTATAACACCATGCATTGTTGTAATGTAATTACGAAGTTGATTTTGAATATATAAATTAAGCTTAAGATGTCTGTCTCCGTTGGTGGTACTTAAACTATTATTTAAAAGATTTTCTATAGTAAGTCCACTTGATGGAATATCATTACTCGCCAAAAGAAGCACTGCGTCAGAATACCTCTTTGTATCAACTGAGATAGTCAAATTATCCGAACCAAGCTTATACCCTATCCCTTCTGATTTAAGTAAAGTAACAATTTCACTGGTCTCTTTAGGTGTCTCGGAAACTCGCAGCTCTATATATTCAGTTCTTCCCATTAATATTACCAGTAAAACAAACGCTATAATAATCGTACTTACAACACTAATAATAATTGTTTTTTGCTTAGTTGAATACTTGTTCCATGTATTTAATAATTGTTTCGGTATTTCCTTTATTTTATCTGACATTACCCATTGCTCCTTAACCCCTTACTTTTTCTAAGTCCTCTCTAGAACTGTAGATTCATAATTTCTTTATACGCATCCAATACATGGTTACGAACCGCAATTGTGTATTGCAATGATAAATTGGCTTTCTGCTGGGCTATTTGCAAATCATGGGTATTATCTGTTATACCAAGGGCATAAGCCATCTCTGCTTCCTCAGCTTCATTCGTATAATAATTAGTTTCCTTTATCATGTTTTTAGCAGCTTCAAATAAGCTTTCAAATGTAGCATTTCTATTTTCTTTCGCTGTTGTAATTGAGTTTACTCCATATTTACTTAATTCTGAAAGATTACTGATACCTGTAATATCCATTGGTTACCTCCAAGTGTCATTTTCCAACTTCCAGGCCTTTTAAAGCCATGTTTTTACTCGCATTAAATGCTGTAATATTCGCCTCGTAGGAACGAGTAGCACTGATTAAATCCGTCATTTCTTGTACTATATTAACATTGGGATAGCTTACATACCCATCTTCATCAGCATCCGGATGAGATGGATCATATACTTTTCTTAGTTCCGTTGCATTATCTTCCCTAATTGATGTAACTTTAACGCCATTACCAGTTGTGCCAGCAACCTTCATAAGCACATCTCCAAAAGGAGTTACATTCTTTTCTGCAAAGGTTACCACCTTACGCCTATATGGGTTACCATTGGCATCCCTAGTGGTATTAACATTGGCAATGTTTTGGGATATTATATCCATTCGAAGTCTCTGAGCTGTCATACCACTGGCACTGACATTCATTCCATTCATAACCGACATATGTATTTCCTCCATAATAATTTCTGATTTTAATTAAAGCAAATTCCATAAGTTCTTAATTGCTAGCTACCAGTTGTTATCTGGATGATAAAACACTCTTTAATCTGTTAAATTCATGGGTTATAGAATCCAGTAACGCATAGTACTTAATCTGATTTTGCGCCAGATTAGCTGTTTCAGTGTCAATATCCACATTGTTACCATCCATACGATAACTTAAGTTGGCATAGTCTGTGTAAGTGGTTGCTTCCAACCTACGTAAATTGATATTGGCCACCCGCTTATCCAGAGAGTTGTCTCCAATAAGCTCCTTCATTAAATATGTTTCAAATTGAACGTCCTTACGCTTATATCTAGGCGTATCTACATTCGCTAAATTGTTAGACAAAACCTCATGTCTTGTCCAGCTGGCATCGGCAGCCTTTCCTAATACATTAATATAGTTAAATGCGTTAGAACTTATCATAATGCACATCCTTTCCATATATTTTTATTATAGCTAATTGAAAAAAAAACACAAGATTTATTTGCGATTTTGGGAGAATAATACTACTTATTGTATTATTGTAATATAAAATGACGAAAAAAAACACCTAATTCAATTAGTATGTTTGTGGTTTTTTTGAGAATTTAATTCATCAATGTAAAAAACAGGGGAATACAAAAAAACTTGGACTTTGAATGTCTATGAGCATTCAAAATCCAAGTTTGTCTTTTCAATAACAACTCAGTGATATATGCATCAATTATTCATATTTTTTAACTCATCAAATATTACATCATTTAATACCTTAATGTAGGTACCCTTCATTCCCGATGATCTAGATTCGATTATTCCTGCACTTTCAAATTTGCGTAGGGCGTTGACAATAACAGACCTGGTTATACCTACCCTATCAGCTATCTTACTGGCAACTAAGATCCCCTCTGTCCCTTTTAGCTCGTTAAAAATATGACTAATTGCTTCTAATTCAGAAAAGGACAATGTACTTATTGCAGATTTTACTATCTGTATTTTACGGGTTTCTTCTGCATTTTCTTCATTAACTGAGCGCATCATTTCAAGTCCTACTACTGTAGTACCATACTCACTGAGAATAATGTCATCTATAGTGTATGGTGATCCCTCTTTATATATAAATAACGTACCTAATCGCTCTCCTGCTATATCAATTGGGGTAATTATCGCCTGATAGTTATCAACATCTTCAAATTCAAAGCCAAGGGTTCGTAAATTAACATTCTCCTTAGTAGACAATATGTTTAACAATCTTTCATTTAAAAGACTGTCAATATGTCTTCCTACAGAATCCATTATCAGTTCCTTTATTTCAACAATATCAACTCGATTCTTTATCCCAAGAACTTTCCCTTTATGGCTAATTACCAATACATTGGACAATAAAATATCACTCAATACGATACAAATATCATTGAATACTACTTTATGGGAATTGGTATTATGCAATAAATTGTTTATCTTTCTTGTTTTGTCAAGTAATTGTACACTCATTAAAAGTTCCTCCCAGCTTTCCACCCTTAAATGAAAACCATCATAATATACTTAAATCCGGGCTTATAATAGCTAAATTACAAGCAACTATTGTATCATCTTTTTCATTCTAACATAAATATTTTCCAAAAACAATAATCAATTATTGATTTTGACACACATTTAATATTATTTGGCTGGTTTTTTAATATTTATCTAAAAATTAATATAATTAATCTACTAATCATTGGATTTGCTTACCACATATCCACATTTTTCATCATTACATACCAGTTTACTTCCCTTTTCTAACATAATTCCACCGCATTTTTCACACTTTTGGTTAGATGGTTTTTGCCATGTCATAAAGGAACAATCTGGATTATTAATACATCCAAAATATCTTCTTCCTTTTTTTGTTTTGCGAACAACTATATCGTTATTACACTCAGGACACATAACACCGATTTTTTCTAAATATGGTTTGGTGTTTCTACAATCCGGAAAACCAGGACAAGCAAGAAAACGTCCGTGGGGTCCATACTTTACCACCATATTTCTACCACATAATTCACAAACTTCATCGGTAACTTCATCCTCGATATGAATCTTATCTAATTCTTCTTGCGCCTTTTGAACCGCCTCTTCTAAATCGGGATAGAAATTACTAACTATAGTCTTCCATGCAACTGTACCATCTTCAACGCAATCCAATAAAGATTCCATATTGGCTGTAAAGTTAACATCTACAATACTGGGAAATGCAGTTTTCATTATTTTATTAACTGCCTCGCCTAATTCAGTAACATATATGTTTTTATTTTCTTTCAGTATATAGCGTCTAGCCAAAAGTGTGGATATAGTAGGAGCATAGGTACTGGGTCTACCTATTCCCAGTTCTTCTAAGGTTTTAACTAAAGAAGCCTCTGTAAAATGAGCAGGGGGCTGTGTAAAATGCTGATTGGGATTTAGTTTATCTAAGTCTAGAACATCTCCTTCATTGAAATTCTCTAAAGATATGCCATTTTCATCTTCCTCCGCCTCAACCTTATATACACTCATAAAACCATCAAAAATCAGATTGGAAGTAGATGTGGTAAATCTAAAACCATTAGCCTCAATTTTCATTGATATTGTCTCATATTTTGCAGGTTGCATCCTACTGGCTACAAATCTCTTCCATATTAATTGGTATAGACGAAATTGATCCCTACTGAGGGATTCTTTTATCTTATCTGGTTCTAATTCAATATAGGTAGGTCGTATTGCTTCATGGGCATCTTGAACTTTCTTACCGGTACGGGCCATATTTTGTTCTGAAGCCACATACTGTTCTCCAAAATTATCTTTAACAAATTGCTTTGCTGCTGCATCTGCTTCATCACTAATACGAACTGAATCGGTGCGAAGATAAGTAATTAAACCTATTGTTCCATGACCTTTAACATCTATACCCTCATATAACTGCTGGGCTAATTGCATAGTCTTTTTTGTAGAATAGTTTAAGGACTTTGATGCTTCCTGCTGAAGGGTACTGGTGGTAAAGGGTAGGGGCTGCTTGCGTACCCTTTCACTTCTTTTTACTTCGCTAATTGTAAACTTGGCATCTTGAAGCTTTTCAATAATTTCATTCATCTCAGCTTCAGAGCGTATTACATTTTTGGCACTTTTCCCACCTAGTTTAGCTACTAGTGGTTTTTTCTTGCCTTTTATCTTAAAGTGCGCCTCTAAACTCCAATATTCCTCAGGCACAAAAGCATTAATCTCGTCTTCTCTATCACAGATTATACGTAAAGCTACAGACTGAACTCTTCCGGCACTTAATCCTCTCTTTACCTTTTCCCACAAAAGAGGGCTAATCCTATAACCTACCATACGATCTAACATTCTTCTAGCTTGCTGAGCATTAACCAAATCCATATCAATCTCTCTAGCTTCTTTAATTGATGCTTTGACAGCATTCTTTGTTATCTCATTAAAAGTTATTCGGTTAGTATCCTTATCCTCTAGTTTTAAAGCCTTGGATAGGTGCCATGAAATAGCCTCACCTTCCCTGTCAGGGTCCGTTGCCAGGAAAACTTTATCTGACTTTTTAACTTCCTTACGAAGCTTAGCCAGCAACTCTCCTTTTCCCCTAATAGTGATGTATTTCGGCTCAAAATCATTTTCTATATCAAATCCTAATTGACTCTTTGGTAAATCTCTAACATGTCCGTTTGACGCAAGAACTTCATAATTTTTTCCTAAAAATTTCTTAATCGTTTTTGCCTTTGCCGGAGATTCCACAATAACAAGATATCTTGGCATATAGTGTTCCCCTCATTTCTATTATCTTAATTCACCTGACTACTAAAATTTAATTCTTATACTATTTAATGTTTAATTCAAATTATTTATTTTATTCTTACTTTTAATCAACTACATTATATATACTAGTAATTACTCTCTTTGCTACTGATATCCATTCAGCTTTCTATCATATAGTAATTTCTCATCGGTTGTTTTATCAGGCCCTGCAATTCCAATATCAATAACTGTTCCATTAAACAATCAAAAGGAAGCTTGGTCTCCAAGGCAATAATATCTATATGCTTTGGCTCCAAACTTAAATTAGCATACACTATTTTACCATTGGATTCAAGCAAATTATATTTATTTTTATTTTCCATTGTTTTATTTTGACATTTTTTCTTGAAATTCTTCTCATTACTTATATAATAGTCTTCTAAAATATCCATAGGAGATGTAACTAATTTTGCCCCCATCTTTATTAAATTATTACAGCCTTCACTTAATTTATCAGACACTCTTCCTGGAAGTGCATATATATTCTTACCGTGATCTAGCCCCATATCCACCGTAATAAGTGAGCCACTTTTCTTCTTGGCTTCAATAACTAAAATCCCGTCGCTAAGGCCACTTATTATGCGATTTCTCATAGGGAAATTACAGCTCAATGGCGGTGTTCCCGGGGCATATTCTGAAATTATACCACCTTGGCTTTGAATCTCCATATAGGTTTTGATATTCTCCCTTGGATAGCATATGTCTATTCCACAACCCAGAATTCCATAAGTAATAGCAGATACCTGTAATGCCCCCTGATGGGCCGCACAATCAATTCCTCTAGCCAATCCGCTTATTATTGATATTCCCTGGGAGGCTAATTCCCTGGCAAAGTATCTAGCCATTTCTCTACCATAGGCTGTGCATTCCCTGGCTCCAATAATGGCAATAGTCTTTTCATTGTCTTTAGGAAGCTTCCCTTTTATATATAAGGCAAATGGAGCCCCATATATATGTTTTAGTTTTTCCGGATAGTGTTTATCCTCCTTTGAAACAAAATATATGCCACTGGTTATTAATTTATCATATCCAGACTGTATTTTTTTAATATTTCTACTATTTATAATATTATTAATAAGGGCCTCATTTAAACCGGATTTTGCTTCCAGCTCCTGTCTACTTGCATTAAATAATTCCTTGGCATCACCAAAATTCTTCAATAGCTTCTCAATTGTTACCGCACCAAGATTCTTAATATTGCTTAACCAATAGTTATATTCTGCTCTTTCCATATATGACCACCCCTATTCACCCCAATATTTATTATCAAGGCTACGATAACAGATTGCCTCACTAAGATGTTTTACTTTTATCTTATCGCTTTGTTCAAGATCGGCTATGGTCCTAGCCACCTTTAAAATCCTGTGGTAGGCCCTGGCACTTAAATTCATTTTAATAAATGCCTGCTCCAATAGGGATTGCTCTTTACTACCTAATTGGCAATATTTTTTAATGGTGCTAGGGGTAAGTTCAGAATTAAAGAAGATATTATATCCCTTATATCTATCTAGCTGAATTTCCCTGGCCAGCCTAACTCTCTTTCTTATTTCTTCAGAAGACTCCTCCGTTGGCTGCTCACGAAGCTCCATATAATTCATCTGCAGGGCTTCCACACAGATATCAAACCTATCCAGCAAGGGTCTAGATATCTTCCCTAGATATCTTTTTACTTGATTTATAGAACAACCACATATATTTCTATCGGGAAAATACCCACACTGGCAGGGATTCATAGCCCCCACCACCATAAAGCCAGCAGGATATTGATAAGTTCCACTAAGTCTAGCAATTGTAACATAACGCTCTTCCATGGGTTGTCTTAATATTTCTATAGTATTCTTATCAAATTCAGGTAACTCATCTAAAAATAAGACACCCAAATGTGCCAGGCTTATTTCACCAGGTCTGGGTTTGCTACCACCGCCTGTTAAAGCAGTAGCTGTTATGGTATGATGGGGAGCTCGAAAAGGTCTTGAAAGGATTAAAGCTTGATTATCAAGAAGTCCTGCTATGCTATAGATTTTAGAAATCTCTACGCTTTCTTCAAAAGATAATTCAGGCATTATAGTTGGTATCCTCTTTGCTAGCATGGTTTTACCTGAACCTGGGGGACCTATCATTAGAATATTATGCATGCCTGAAACAGCAATCTCAATAGCCCGTTTTGCAACTTTCTGTCCTACCACTTCGGAAAAGTCTAATTTATCCTTGGAAGTATTACTTAGAAGCTTACTGGTATCAGATTTTACAGGTAGTACTGATTTGATTCCATTTAATATCTCTACAGTTTCACTTAGTGAACTTATACCATAGGTTTCAATTCCACTGACCACAGCCCCTTCATTGACGTTACCTACCGGAATAAGACACTTTTTAAACCCTTGCTCCATGGCGGATAGAACAATAGGCAAGACTCCATTGACACTATTGACAGTACCATTTAAACTGAGTTCTCCGATAATAAGAATATCCTTTAGTCTTTCTTGATCTATATAACCAAAGGCTGTTAGAATTGCAATAGCGACGGGCAGATCAAAGGCCGTACCTTCTTTTCTAATATCTGCCGGAGACAAATTTACAGTTATGCGTTTGGCCGGAAGCCTATATCCTGAGTTCTTAATAGCTATTTTTACTCTTTCTCTGGCTTCTTTAACTTCCGAACCTAACAAGCCTACCATATCAAAAACAGGAAGACCATCACTAACATCAGCTTCAACCGATACAATAAGTCCATCAATTCCATGAATTGCAGCACTATAGACTTTGCTAAACATAATAAAACTGCTCCTTCCATTGTCTCTCCCACAATGAAAGAATCATTTGCTTTTATTGCTAGTATAACAAAGGAGAGGGTTTCTGACAAGCTTTAATGCACGTAAAGAAAAGCTGCCGCACTATTAAGCGCGACAGCTTGACTTAAATTACTTATTTAAACTATCATAATACTCTGCTCTGCTATCTAGTATTAGTTGTAGACCCGCATTTACCAGCTCCTTGTATCCGTTTTCGTACACCTCTTCAAACTGACCAGCTGGTGCACATATTGAACGATATACAAATTCTATCATTCTTGATTTAATATCAGCACCATAAGTTTGCTCTGATTCTGATACATATGAGTAAACTGGATAACGATACTTACCAATCTCTCTCACTTTATAGAAATTTTGATACCATTCTAGACTTGCCCATGGGGTTGCTTGTGCTAAGTATTCAGTCTTAGCTAATACATCATAATCATTAGCCCATTTGAAATCATTATTAACAATACCAAGGTCATCACAAGTTCCTGGATATCCTTTTGCTTCTTTCTCTTCAGCACTTGGCTCCACAGCAACTCCAAGATCGTTTAAAACATAGTCTGGTGTATAACGGATTTTGGTTGCTATTTCAGGATCTGCCATCCAGTTCAGGTACTTCATACATGCTTCTACTACTTCTTCGCTAGCTGAAGCAGGAATCATAACATACATACCATGTCTTGGTTCAAATGGTGTACGATAAGAACCGTCTGGCAGATCAAAGGGTTGTACAGGTACAAAAGTTTCATAACCAAGGTTAGTATTAAGTACAGCAAAACTATCGAAAGGATGATAAACATCATCTAAAAGAAAGCCAACTTTACCATTGGCAATATCTGCCATAAATACATCTTCAGATGTATCGGTTGGGAAATCCTGAGTGATTAAACCATCATTATACCATGTATTTAACTGCTTTAAACCTTCTTTTGAACCTGGAGCTATGGCCATATAAGCCTCGCTATAGATATAGGCATCTTTCTCGCCCTTTAAGTCTACATAGGAGCCAAGGAAATTTAAGTACATTTTTTCTGTGTCTGCCCGTCCACTCATTCCCCAAGGAATGGTATTATCTCCACCAAGCTTGTTCTCTTTTACTGCATATAGGTATTGACCAAGTTCTTCCTTAGTGCTTGGAATGCCCATATCTAACTGATCACACCAATCTTTACGAACATAGGCCACGTGTCTTGGTGCTTCTGTTCCTCTTTGTTTTAATACTGCATATTTTTTATCTCCAATATTTCCTACAGATTGTGCTGCGCCACAATATTTCTCAATATCAGTACCATACTGTGCGTATACTTCAGTTAAATCTGCCAAGGCCCCACTATTGGCATAGTTCATAAAAATGTTCTGATCATATGTAAATACAATATCAGGTGCTGATCCACCGGTCATCATTATGTTTAATTTATTATCAGATTCTGATCTAGGTACTGCTTTATACTCCACATCAATATTGTATAATTCTTTTACCTGTTCTTTAATCCATTGAGTTAAGCCATTGTCTTCAGTAGTTGTTCCAGGTGCAGCATTTCCTCTATCCCAAACCATTACACTGATAGAAACCGCTTTTGACCCATCTTTGGATGTCTTACCATCATCTTTTTTACATCCGACTAATGATAAGCAGATTAAGACAGTAAGTAAAACTGTAAGTAATTTTGTAAACCTTTTGTTCCTCTCCATAATATTCCTCCTTCTTTATAAGTACTTTTTATATTCATATAATATATTAACCCTTA
>JAAYPX010000131.1 GCA_012519565.1 Clostridiales bacterium
AAATTAATTATCATAATTTATAGAATATATAAAATATTATAATTGTTTAATTAGATGTGATTGGAGTTGAAAAGATGATTATTATTTCTTGCTAATAACAATTAAATGGCACTTATATATAAGCAATTTACTGAGGCAATTTTAATTGCTTACTTTTGTCGTGCCTATAGCAAGAAAGTTAATCATCGCTCTTTAGTGATATCGGACATAAATTATGCCACCATGTGAGCTTTATGTTATATACGTATATTTGTGTATACCTGTTGATGTTTCATTTGTTGCTACTTTGGTATTGATATGATACATCAGATAAGCCGCAAGATTAACTTTCTTGCGGCTTTTTTGCATTGTATGTGCTTTTATTTGGATCATTAAATTACTAAACAAAATTAGGAGGCTTTATTATGTCACTGATAAACATATCTAATTTAACCTTTAGCTACGATAGTAGTTTTGATTATATTTTTAAGGATGTGTCTTTTCAAATAGATACGGATTGGAAACTGGGCTTTACAGGTAGAAACGGAAGGGGAAAGACTACATTTTTCCGTCTGCTTATGGGTGAATATGAATACCAAGGTTCCATAACAGCATCTACAGAATTCTCTTACTTTCCTTATGATGTACAAGATAAATCACTTAATACCATCGAGATAGTAGATAGTATCTATACCGGCTATGAATTATGGGAACTCCAAAGAGAATTATCCCTTCTAGATACCGATTATGACATTCTTTACCGTCCCTTTTCCACCTTAAGTAATGGGGAACAAACCAAAGTATTACTAGCTATCCTCTTTCTAAAAGAAAATAATTTTTTGCTAATCGACGAGCCAACTAATCATCTTGACCGTAGATCTATACAGATAGTAAGTGATTATCTAAAATCCAAAAAAGGATTTATACTAGTTTCACATGATAGGGCATTTCTTGATAATTGCATTGACCATATCCTATCTATTAATAAAACCAATATCGAAATCCAGAAGGGGAATTTTTCATCTTGGTACAAAAACAAAGAGATGCAAGACGCTTATGAACTATCAGAAAACGAGAAGTTAAAAAAGGAGATCAGTAAACTGTCGGCATCAGCTAGGCAAGCAACAGGTTGGTCATATCAAGTAGAGGCTTCCAAACAAGGAGCTTTTGATAAAGGATATATAGGACATAAATCTGCTAAAATGATGAAACGAGCAAAATCAATTGAGGCAAGGCGAAATCATGCTATCACTGAGAAATCAAAACTACTTAAAAATATTGAAAACGCTGATGAACTTACCATACTTCCCTTAGATTACCATAAAGAAACCCTCATCAGTTGCCAGAATATCTCTATATATTATGGAGAAAAAGAAGTTACCAAGGATGTTAGCTTTTCTGTTTGCCGTGGAGATCGCCTAGCTTTATATGGAAAGAACGGTTCAGGTAAATCCAGTATATTAAAACTTCTAATAGGCGATGAGATATCCTATAATGGGACTTTAACTATTGGAAGTAATTTAATAATATCCTATATTTGTCAAGATACATCCTTATTAAAAGGCAATCTTACTGATTATGCCAAACAACATGATATAGATGAAAGTTTATTTAAAACAGTTCTTCGTAAGTTAGATTTTTCACGTAATCAATTTGAGAAAGATATCAGGGAATTTAGTGGTGGACAAAAGAAAAAGGTTCTATTAGCAGCCAGCTTATGCCAGAGAGCCCATCTATATATCTGGGATGAACCCCTAAATTATATCGATATTATATCTCGAATGCAAATTGAAGATTTAATCTTAAAATTCCAACCAACTATGATTTTTGTTGAACATGACAGTAGCTTCGTTGATAAGATTGCAACAAAAACGGTGGAATTATAGTTTAAAAAGTCCTGTTACACAGGGCTTTTTAAACTATAACTTATTATTTTATTGCATTAATGAAATCAATAAATAACTTACCTTATAAAATTAGTTCGTTCTTGTTTCTCTCTTTCCGGCTTAACTATACCATGCTTCTTTCCTATTTCAATACATTTTATGAGCCATGCCATATAATTACCTAAGGTTCTCATGGTCTGAAGTCCTTCTAAGTCCTGCTTTACTTCTTCCGGTGTATTGCCATGGACCTGATTCCAGTATTGTGATGATACAATAGGCATGCAATTTATAGTAAAGTATTTATTAATCTGATCAAAGGCGGAAGATGATCCTCCCCGTCTGCAACTTACAATTGCTGCACTGGGTTTACCTGCCATCTTTGCTCCACTACTATAGAATACTCTATCTAGAAAAGAAGTAAGGGAACCTGATGCGGCTGCATAATGAACCGGTGAGCCAAAGACGAACCCATCTGTTTCTTCAATTTTCTTAGCAAACTCATTTACTTTATCATCTATAAAGCACTTCCCTGTTTGTCTACAGGAGCCACAGCCAATACATCCAGCAATGGGTTTTGTTCCTAGCTGAAATATTTCAGTCTCAACCCCATTATGTTTTAATGCTTTGGCTACCTCCTCTAAGGCCGTATATGTACATCCATGGGCATGAGGACTGCCATTTACTAATATAACTTTCATATTACTTGCCTCCATTTTACTATAATAGTAACTTGATATTATCATATAGTAAATAGTAATTTTTCTTCTATTATATAAAATATATTTCAGTGCAAGTTCTATGGTACTTTATACATATTTGATTAGATAGTAGATAACGTATGCCCAACTAAATATACCATGGATAATGGCCCAGCCTATTGACTTCCAAGTGGTATAGGATATAATCATGGCTAGACAAGAACCAAAGGTTATACCATTTTTTACAACACCTCCCACATGTTTTGCTTTGTTTGGGTTTTCAACGTTATTGTTATTAAAATTGTTGCTATTCATATAAATACTCCTTTCTAAAAAATTAAATTGCTTTATTCACCCATACACCAATAATGGAGTAAAGAAAATTAGACATACTTTCCTCCTTATTAATTAAGAATTATTATAATAATACCGCAACAGCTCTTACAAGAGATGCTTCTGCCCTAATTTTTAATGGAAAAGCAATTATTTCAAAGTTATCTGCATTTATTAAGTCTGATAAATTAGCTAGATTCTCTAATATCAATATATTATGCTTAAACATTTTTTTATGTATCTCAAATGGATACATATCCGGAGAAGGCATATCTATACCGAGCATCTTTATATTCTTTTCTATTAAAAAATCAGCTAAATCTTCACTTATAACAGGATGGTTGGTATAATACTCATCTCTTCCATAATATTCACTATAATTAGTAAACAGTAGTACAATATCATTTTCTTTAACAATATCTATATACTCCTGCTTAAAACCAATTATTTTTTCATTTCTAACATCTAGTAGGCATCCTTTTCCAGCAAATCTATCTAAAGGAATTTCATTAATAAATGTCTCATGATTGATTAAGTGCATCGGTGTATCAATGTGGGTGCCCCCGTGCATGCCAATCCCCAAATTGAAGGATGTATAACCATCTTTATCCAAGCATTTATTCTGATATAGTGTAACAGCATCATCTCCTGGATATACAGGCATACTATCGATTATATCTTGACTTAAATCTATAAATCTTTTCATTAGAATTTAATCTCCTCAAGTTAAGTAATGGGTACCACACAATTAAGGTACACTCTCTTTTCGATAGTTACTGATTATCATATAACCACAGTCTATCTAGAATTCACTTTTTAGACTTCTTGTAAACAAACTATCTAAAACATCTTTTGGCACTTTTCCTTGATATAGAATATCATAGACAGCGGAACTGATAGGTAAATCAACCCCATAATTCTTGCCCAGATTCATTAATGCTTTTACAGTGTAATACCCTTCTGCTAGTTCATTATATTTTTCATTTTTTATAAACGCTTCTCCAAATTGCCTATTATGACTAAATGGGGAAAATACTGTAGCCTCATAATCTCCTAAGTGGCATAAACCATAGGCTGAAAGTTCACTGCCGCCGACTGCTTTAATCAATCTGGCCACCTCCCTTGTTCCCCGGGACATTAGAGCACCTTTTAAGGTAGATAATCCTAATCCGTCTAACATTCCTGCTGCAATTCCTATAACATTTTTAGCCGCTGCACCAATCTCATTCCCTACTAAATCTTGACCATAATAAAAACGTATTAAGTCGCTAGAGAAATTATCTACTAACAATTTTTTAACAGCCTCATTATTACTATCGATAACCATACAGTTTGGTATTCCCTTATAGAATTCTTGCACATGTCCAGGTCCTAGCCATACTGCCACTTCATTGGAATAATCAAGATTATCGTTGGCAACTTGGGAAAGTCTACGGCCAGTAGATATTTCTATACCTTTCATACATAATACAAATATTTTATTCTTTATATTTAATGGTTTTAATTCGTCCATCAAATCTTGTAACCCTTGAGAGTTAATCGATATTACTATTACTTCTGTCTCTGCAATACATTCTAGACTGGTCTTTAAGCTTATGGTTTCAGGTAGGGTTAATAAATTATTTTTTCTTTCTATTAAAAAACGCTGCATATTACTAGAGGAGCTACGACCATATAGTATTACCTCATGACCTATTCTATCTAAATACCAAGCTATTAATGACCCCCATCGTCCACAGCCTATTACTGATATTTTCATGATATTAGTAACCCCGTTATATCATAGTAGTAGTGTTTAGAGTCCCTCTCCAAGGACTTAATTTCTATTTTATTAATTATCGTTATTGAATATTATATATTTCTTATCTTTAAATGTTGTTTCCAACTGTTTTGAATAATACTCACTATTCTTTACAAAGGCAAATCCGCATTTTTCAATAACTCTTCTAGATTGATCGTTAATCACAAAATGACCAACAGTTAATGCGTCTAGTTTACATTCTTTAAAACAATATCTGATCACCGCTTTAACAGCCTCTGGCATCAAGCCCTTTCCCCAATACGCTTTGGATAAGACATAGCCAATTTCTTTAACCTTTAAATTTGCATATTCACTTTCATCATTAGCCCATGACCAGTGTAGCCCCAATGAACCAATTACTTTATTATCTTCTTTATATTCAATTGCAAAAACATTTTTTTCAGATATGAACGACCCTAGTATTTCCTTAGAAATGTCTATTGAAGTATGATGTCTCCAACCTGCCATCTCACCCACTCCTTCAACAGATGCATATTCATAAAAATCATCTAAATCACATTTCTGCCATGGTCTTAAGATTAATCTATCAGTTTCTATAATCGTATTGGTTACATCAATTGTTATGTCCATATTTCCTCCATCTTATGTAAATATAATCATTGTAAATAACTACATCTAGATGTTGATCTATATTATCTTTTTCTATTTTATCTAAGTCATAATAATATTTTATTCTTTTCTATATTCTGATAATTGAACCTCTAGCTTCATTTGCACTTGTATATTTAGATAATATTATGATCTATATCTTTTCTTAAAATTGCATATAAATTGCTATCCTCAAATCCCAAATGACTTTTATATTTCTGTCTCATCCTTCCCTCGTATTTCATCCCAGCCTTTTGCATTACTTTTCCCGAAGCAGGATTATTTATAGAATGGTATGCTTTTGGACCTTCTCACTGATACATTTATATATGAAATACTATATCTAATATGATAGTAATTTTTGATAGCCATCTTTACATGTAATTATAAGCTTATAAGAGATAGCTTTTGCTTTGTTCTGGTCAAGCTCTAATTCAGGATAATCAGCGTCATAGTCAATACTGTGATTATAAGTATAGTATGTTCTACTACCATATTTTTCTTCAGGCTTATATTCTATGTGTTCTGCAAATTCCTCTATGCCCATACTAGAATCAATATAGCCTGAAGCGACAGCAACATTGTAATGATTCATTATGCTACTTATATCGCTATTTACAATACTTTCTGTAATATCAATCTGATCTATTGTATTACCTTCATACCAAATCTCAAGCAGCACTTTTTCTATACCTAACTCATATTTTCCATAGTCATCAATTGAAAACGAGAAATCTAGATCCATTTGCTCATTACTCCTGCTTGACCCAGAGCTGTGCGTTTGCACTCTAAATCCATATAATTCATCATATAGATATATATATTGTTTATTAACATTTAGTAACGCTTCTCCCCCACCGTCCACTTTTTCTATTACATCATATTGATAGTTCTTATCCAGATCCAATTCAATATTTGCATAATATGATAGGCCAGCTTTTTTCTCTAATCGTATCTCCCGCACATTATTTTCATCTATTTCACTGTAGGCTAAATATATTTTAGAATTAGGACTTACTGCTTTAAGGTTCACAGCTAGGTTTACAACAGCCTTCTTGTTAACAGTATCAATATTCTCGTATTTATATTCCGCGGTATCTAGCAGATTATCTCTATCATCTAGGACACTTTGTATTCGGTTTGGGATGCTGTTTTCCAAATAGGATACCGAATGGCTAATATTGCTTATTTTATTGGCCAGTATATTGTTCTGCATATTAATTTTTTTAGTAAGAGATATGCCGAAGTAAGTTATTAATATTGCATTTATTAACAAAAGCACAGTTACTATTTTTTGCTTGTTTTCTCCCATGGTCTATTCTCCTGTTATTAATTTTTTATGGTCAATTGCCTATTTCATTTACCCTTTTATAATTTGCTGCCATTATATTCAGCATGTTCTTATATTATTAAAATTCAGCAACTATTCTTTCCTATAATTCCTTATTAAAATCTATTATGTATTTACAATGCTGCTCTTTTGTTAAAAAATAAGCATACATATCTTTAATATTATGAACTTAGCCTTATATTAACGGTGATTACCATCTATCAGCTTTGTTTTACCATCATCTAATTCTATTAGCAATATTGGTTTATTGAGCTGGTATTTTAATATAATTTATTGCTCACTTCTAATAGATGATTGTATAAATGCTATCTGATAGTATTACTTAGCTTGGTTATATAATATTGGGTCTGTATCTATTAATTTCATGTCCTTGCTCAGCAATAAATTCAACTCTATTCAGTTCTCTATTATATAGGTTAAATAGTAAGCACCTAATACACCAGATGCTGTTCCCGTAACAGGATCCTCCGCTGTTCCTGAATAAGGTGACGAAAATGCCGTGCATGAATCTTATCAGCAACAAACAAAAACAACTACCATTCCAGTCTATAACTACCTTTAAACTCAGTTCCTGTAATCGATATTCAACAACATCAAATAATCTATAAGTTTGTGTTTCTATCTGTAGATCATAAAGAATAAATTTCATTTTTCCTCCAAAATCTAGATCAGTTAGGGCAGCTTTCCTAAGTATCTGAATTTTCATCATTTTCACAAAATGTTGTTACTATCAAATCTCTACTTCTGGCTATATAGTTCATCATATGCTCTATCATTTTTGATGCTATCCCAAGCCGCCTATAGGATGGTACAATATTACTGGTCTCATTAATAAATTCCTGAGATTCTGGCTTTGAGAAAAAAATAATCACATTTTGCTATATTTATACATTCAATAATAATATAATCAGCATATTATGTCAAACACTTACAAAACTATTTTATATGTTTTCTTAAGAATCAAAAGACTACTAGATCATTATATTAATCTAGTAGTTATTAATTCTCTTACTTCCATTTATAAAATATAATTGCTGCTACTTTTACCTACCCATTGCCTGGAAATGTCCAAAATTCATCCATTACGCTTCTAAAAATTCTATCTAACCTGAAAAAATACATTGCTTATCATCAAACACTGCTTATATCATTTGAATTGTCATAAGATTTGCCTTCAATATCCTTCCCAATTTTGTTACCATATAGATTATCCATGGCTCCTTCTCCTAAATATATTTCCCAGGCATTAATTAGCCAAATAAACTCCATAATCCAGAATCACATTTCCATTTTCATCTGCTGATGTAAAACGGGGACAATTATATCTTTCAAAAAAGTAAGATCTGTTTTCATCATCAATTTTAAAATTCCCCATATCATTTTCTTGTAATTTAGCAATGCATGCATCGTGCATATTATAGAGTCCATCATTTTCTTTACCTTTTATCCAACAAACAGCAACATCACTTTCATTAAGATCTATGTAGTCAAATCCTTCTGGAACATTTGTGTTTGCTGGAAAGAACATACCAATCCAATATTCGAAAGTGGTATCAAAATCAGAACTGTTACAACGCATTAGACCAAGATATCCATTTTCCACTTCTTTCAATTCTCCTATTTGCTCCAGTAAATCAAACCAACCATTTTGATACCACTCTTCCCATTTATAACTAAATCCTCCGCATCTGTCGGCATTGGTGTAGCGTTTCCCTATGAAACGAAGTGAAGGTAAATGTTCCTTATAAATCTTTATTATTTCTGCTGCCATATTAATTTCCCCTTAAATATTTTATATTCTAATGTTATTATTCATGTACCTTTTAATATCTCAAATATAACATTTATTACCATTAATTACAAGAGAAATTATTTTTACATATATGATAAGCACATAGTGCTAAGTATTATTATTCTCTAATTATCACAATATTTGCTATATGGTTGGTATTATATGACAAGCCAGTGCTTTTATTATAGCTTATAATTTTAATAATATCTTGGATCTACTAATGGAAAGTGATTAATTATTTGAAAGGAGAAGGATATGAAGAAAATAGCGTTGGTAGTATTAATATTGGTCTTAACTATACTTCAAGTAGGATGCAAGGGGAAAGAAAATTCTGTTTCAAATGAGAATGGCGCAATAGAAAGTGTAAACTCGGATAATTCAGTAACTGATAAAGTAACCGATGATACCGATGCCCAGAACGAGGAAGCCCATGACTCCGATCAAGCTAGGGACTTAATTTTATCAGCAGATGCTTTAGCTTACAAATTAATTTTTGAGGACAAGAACCCAATAGCTAATGATATGGGGACTTATGTACATACCATTAACGGTTATGAATTGGATAATGTTCAGTATAAAGGCAAATCAGTGAAAGCTATACAATTGTTCTGGCAATGTGAAGATGGTAAAAGTTTAGACTATGCCTCTTGGTTTACTAAAGAACAATGGGCGGTAATTCTTTACTATGACAAGGAAGAATTCATTGATATAGAGGCCTTTCCTTGCGAATATGATATGGTAATTTCCGTATTATCTACAATTAAGCTTATACAGAATGAGGATGGAGTAAATCTAACATATGATATATATTTTGACAAGGATTATAGCTCCCTTGTTCCTAGGGATGAGTATAGAGATAAATGGAATGCCTATACCGCACAATTAGGTAGCTACGTACGGGTAAAAAACTTATTATATCATTACAAATCATCATTTACATACCCCTATGTTACCCTTTTATTAGAATTTGAAAAGGGTGATGCTTACTATACATTTTATTTTAAGCCTGGAACCCTCTATATCTTTAATGTAATATCTGGACTATATAATGATTCATTCCATGTGGCTATTAATCCAAACTCTGCATCATATATAGATGAGCAGTACTGGCTTGACGAATTGAATAATTACAAAGATAGTGCTTTCGATCTTACAGAAGCACTTACAGGGCCTTCTTTAAAAGACAGTAATAAAAACTATTTTAAGCTAGGTGTCGGCATCTATGGAAGTGCAATCGAAAATTGTGCTATCAATTCACCAGAATATATGATTGTCGCAAAGAAGCATTTTAACAGTGTTACCATGACAAATCTTATGAAACCAAGTTATATTCTAGATCAAGAGCAAAGTATTAATAATTTATCCAATGGTATAGCTGATCCAGTATTAACCTTTAATACAATTGATAATACGTTACAGTGGTGTCTTGATAATGGTGTGCAGATGCGTGGACATACCCTAATATGGCATGCTCAGACGCCAGATTGGTTTTTTAAGGAAGGTTATCAGTCTAGCGGTGAACTGGTGGACAGAGAAACTATGCAGTACCGAATGGAAAGCTATATTAGGCAATATTTAGCATACGTGCAAGAAAAATACCCTGGAGTAATATATTGTTGGGACGTTGTTAATGAAGCTGTAGAGCCCTCTGAACTTATGTCGGATAAAAATAGTTTCTTCTCTTGCAGAACAAAATATGGAGATAATGAACCAAACCTATGGTATGAAATTTTGGGACAAGATTATGTAGAATTGGCTTTTACCTATGCAAGAAAATATGCTGCCGATGGTGTCTCTCTCTTTTATAATGATTATGGTACCATTGATTCAAAGAAATTAGACAATATTTATAGACTGTGTGAACATCTTAAGCAAAAGGGCCTAATTGATGGAATAGGCATGCAAGGTTATTGGGGCATTTCATCTCCTACCCTAGGTACTTTAAAAGATGCTATATATAAATATACCGAACTAGGTTTGGAAATCCATATAACAGAGTTGTCAATAGATGTAGAAGCTGAAACTGACGAAGGACTTATAAAACAAGCTAATCGATACGCTTCTATTATGCGTTTATTACAAACAGTAGATACTGATGGAGGTGGTAAGGCTAATATTACCAGTGTCACATTCTTTGGTCTAATGGATGGATATATGTTATACGACAATGATACTAATACATCCCGTCTATTTGACAAAAACCTACAGAAAAAACTTGCATTTAATCATATCATGGAGACTTTCCTCCTATTCTATTAAGCGTTTTATATTAAAAATTAAGGGGCATAACCTTAACAGGTATGCTCCTTAATTTTAATCAATTTATTCCATCTGGGACGCTGCCATCCATTACATTGGCATCCTCAAACATTACTTATTAGTTTCAGGCCATCAGAACTTTTGTATTGTAACAGGAATTATTGTTGTAATATATCCAAAGCTTTATTATTATCCTTTATAAATTCAATAATTTCTTAGCAATCTGCTATATATTAAATCTAAAGATATCCTTGCTAAGTGGCTCTACCTTACAGACTTTTCGGTCATAGGTTAATAAACCATTTACTTCATCCTCAATATCTGAAAGCTGGGTATATACACATGCGGAGAGCCCTTCCTTTATTAGCTTGCCAATCTCATCTTGATATAATTTTTGATACGCATTATTGAGTTCCTCCTTAGTAAGATAGATTCGGTATCCATAGACCTGCCATGAATAGGAATGGTTAGATATATAGCAGGCATACCGCCTATCTGCCCAAACACCGCCCCATAAAGATATTATCACTTGTGGTAGCATGGAACAGATAGTAGAAAGCATTAGCCACATCCCTGAGGAAGTCTCCAGTGTTATATACCATATGATAGCAAAGCCTACTACAGAAGAACCAAATAAAGATACATTTTGACTTAAAAGAAATAGTGCAATTTTTCTATCAATTAAGGGTGCTTTTTTACCTTTATCAGCTGTACTCATAATATACTATCCTTTCTACTACTAAATTTTACATAGGTTAATTTAAAGGAATAAAAAATTCTAATTGTTATAATATCATAGAAATTACTATTTATACTATAAATTTAATTATTTTACAACTATAATAATTCTCATACCATTAGCAAACAATATCTAAACAATTATATAATATTTCCATCCAACTTCTTCCTTGGGTTACTTAATAAGTATAACAAGATGTTTTTTAGCTTAATAATGAGATTGAGGAGAATACTTTGCCTGATAAATCTAATCCGGTTGAACTATAAAAAAGAACATGTGGACCTAAGACACTTCTAACTACATTAATTGTAGTCATTGTAAATGATAAAAGCTAACCCTACCACAGTAATATGCAATAGGATTAGCTTATATTATAATTTCTTGTTCTTGTTCTCAACAATGTCCTTAATATGTTTCAGTATATCGCAATATATATATCGAGCTTTCTCTTGACTTAGTACAGATGCATTAACTGAGGATACATCTTTCCCTACTATTGTATAATTGGAGTCTAATTCTATAAGTAATACAAAATCATCTAAATTCATTTTGTAGTAATAAATAAAGTGTTCTTCTGTCCTAGTATCTTTATATAACATTCAGTATCATTAACCAGTGGAGAAGCAAAATACTCAAATTTCAGCATATCTATTACTGTTTAACAGTTAATATTATCAAATACTGTATTTAATGGAAATGAATCTATGGTATTCTTCTTTAAAAGTCAACTTTGTAACTTTAAAAAAGGCTAATATATTTTCATTACTACATAAAATAATAATTCCAATATATTAACCCTATTTTAAATTAATTTATGGTATAAAAAAACAGAAAACCTTATCGGTTTTCTGCAATTAATTCTTATTTAATTGACAAAATACTAC
>JAAYPX010000132.1 GCA_012519565.1 Clostridiales bacterium
ATACCAACATCATCCATCTTCTTTCGGTAAGCAGGCACCTTCTCATATATTCTTTTTACCGTTGAGATAAGCCTGGTAAGCTGAATATTCTCTATCTCTTCTCTAGATAGAGTTTCTTCCTTAGACCAAATCATTTTAATTTCCCCCTAATTCTTACTCATATTCCCCTCTCTTATAAAGTTTCATTATATGACGGGATTGGATTTTATATTTACATTTTCTTCTTCATTGCTTTAACGCATTAAAGCATATAAGTAATATTAGCACGCTGAATAATCTTTGTCAACTTTTTAACCCAAACTTATCTTTTTTATATATTGCTAGACAAATCTCAACCCTATAAGTATATGTATAATTAATGCCAGGGGTATTAATAAGAGAAATTTCAAGTGCTTTGTTTTATGTCGTAATATCTGCATCCCCAAAAAGGAACCAAAAGCCCCACCTATAAAAGCTATAATTAGTAAGGTACTTTCTGGTATTCTCCACTGCCTCCTTCTTGCCCTTCTCTTATCTATAGCCATGGACATAAATCCAACCAAATTTATTACTAAAAGATAGACTACAAGCAGAAGATATGTTTCCTCATCCATATTTGCCCTCGTTTCTGTATGCTTAATTCTCGCAAGTTTGTTAATATTGCTACAAACTATTCACTTGTGACACTTTAAAAAAATGCAGTAGCTGTATCACCATTAACACTGGATGTCTACCTCTACTGCGTAATAATCACAAATTTGTTTTACTTATCTTTATCTTCAGCTATTATACCTATTCCCAATTCATCTAGCTGCTTTTCATCTACAAGATTAGGAGCATCTGTCATCAGACAGGAAGCATCTTTTACCTTAGGGAAGGCAATAACATCTCGGATGCTGTCCTCCTTAGCCATAAGCATAACTAAACGATCTAAACCATAAGCCAGGCCTGCATGGGGTGGTACTCCATATTTAAAGGCATCTAGCAAGAAGCCAAACCTTTCATGGGCTTCCTCTTTAGTAAATCCTAAAGCTTTAAACATCTTCTCCTGAATATCTCCTTGATGGATACGAACAGACCCACCACCGATTTCTGTACCGTTTAATACAATATCATAGGCTTTAGCTCTTACCTTACCAGGATCTGTCTCTATTAGATGTAGATCCTCTTCCATAGGCATAGTAAATGGATGGTGCTTTGCCTTATATCTACCATCTTCTTTGGAGTACTCTAATAATGGGAATTCAGTTACCCAGAGGAACTTGTAATCATCCTTGCTATATAGATTTAGATTCTTGGCTAATTCCAGTCTTAAATTACCCAGTACATCAAATACTACCTCGTCTTCATCGGCAGCAAAGAATAATAAATCCCCAGGTTTTCCTTCCATTAACTCAACTAATTTATCTAATTCATCCTCTGTCATAAATTTTGCAAAGGAGGATTTATAAGTGCCATCTTCATTAATTGCCAGATATGCCAAACCTTTTGCCCCGAAATCTTTTGCAAAACTAACATAGGAATCAATTTTCTTTCTTGGCATATCAGCCTGTCCTTCTGCATTGATGCCACGAACCGATCCGCCATTTTCTAAGGCTCCTGTAAATACACCAAAACCACAGCTTCTTACAACATCAGATACATTCTTTAATTCCATTCCAAAACGGATATCGGGCTTATCTGAACCAAAACGTTCCATAGCTTCAGCATATGTCATTCTTTGAATTGGCAGTGGTATATCTATTCCTATGGTTTCTTTGAACATTTTATGGAGTAATCTTTCATTAACATCAATAACATCATCTACATCTACAAAAGATAATTCCATATCTATCTGTGTAAACTCTGGTTGTCTATCTGCTCTTAAATCTTCATCACGGAAGCATTTTGCAATCTGAAAATATCTATCATATCCAGAACACATAAGTAATTGCTTGAAAATCTGTGGTGATTGAGGAAGAGCATAAAAATTCCCTGGATGCACCCTGCTAGGTACTAGATAATCCCTTGCTCCCTCTGGGGTACTTTTTGTAAGTATCGGAGTCTCAATCTCTATAAATCCTTCATCCGCAAGGAACTGACGGGTAATAATAGCTACTTTACTTCTTAAAATAAGATTTCTCTGTAGATCTGGTCTTCTTAAATCAAGATATCTATATTTTAGTCTTAACTCTTCCTTGGTTTTAGAATCAGCTTCAATAGGAAATGGTGGTGTCTCTGCCTCCGATAAAATCCTTATATCCTTAGCCCGAATCTCTATATCTCCTGTAATTAGATTTTCATTAACAGCACCGGAACGGGCTTCTACAGTTCCAACTACTGCAATTACAAATTCACTTCTTAGTTTTTCTGCCTTTGCAAAATTCTCTGTTCCTACACTTTCTTCCTCGAAAATTATCTGTAATAATCCAGAGCGGTCACGGATATCCACAAAGATAATTCCACCCTTATTACGGGATTTTTGTACCCAGCCCATAACGGTTACTGTTTCACCTATATTTTTATTAGATACTTCTGTACATCTGTGGCTTCTGCGTAAGCCTTTCATTGTTTCAGCCATGATAATTTCATTCTCCTTTATTGCAATAATCAAAAGCTTATAATACCTCTAAAACCTTATCCAAAGCAACTTCTTGCTGTTCCCCTGTTGTCATATTCTTGATATTGGCAGTATTATTAGCCACTTCATTTGCACCAATAATCATTGAGTATCTGGCACTGATTTTATTAGCATATTTCATCTGAGCCTTCACACTTCTATCCATAAAATCGGTTTCAACTATTAAGCCTTCTGACCTTAATTTCCGAACCAGCCTATAAGCGGCAGCTTTTGCTTCTTGTCCCAATATACCAATATATAAATCTACATTAGGTTCTTTGGCTAGTTCTACCCCTTCTGCTTCCAGTTCATTAATAATACGCTCTATTCCAAAGCCAAAACCTACCGCTGGAATATCATGTTTTTCATCTATTTCATGGACCAGATTATCATATCTGCCACCACCACATAGGGTAAATCCTTCAGCATTGACAAACTCAAATACGGTCTTAGTATAGTAATCCAGTCCCCTTACTATACCTGTATCTATTTCAAACTGGATGTCCAATTCCTTTAGTAGCTTTTGTAACTCCTCAAAATGATCTTTGCACTCATCATCTAAATACTCCACAGTTCTTGGAGCATCCTTAACAATTTCCTTACAGGCAGGTACTTTACAATCTATCACTCTAAGGGGATTTTTAGTCATTCTCTCCTTACAAGTACCACATAGATGATCCTCATGCTGCTTTAAATAAGATAATAAGGCCTCATTATAAACCTTACGGCACTCTTTACAGCCAATACTGTTGATATGAAGTTTTGCTCCCTTAAGGCCAAGTTCTTTAATAAATTCATTTAGTAGTGTAATTAACTCTACTTCTGCCAAAGGGCTATGAGATCCTAAGAATTCCACCCCAAATTGATGATGTTGACGAAGTCTACCGCTTTGAGGATTTTCATAGCGGAATGCCTGGGTTATATAAAACAACTTTGTTGGCTGACTTTCAGCATACAAACTATTTTCCAAATAAGCACGAACTGCCCCTGCTGTTCCCTCTGGTTTTAAAGTGATACTGCGATTCCCCTTATCCTCAAAGGTATACATTTCCTTTTGAACTACGTCTGTAGTCTCACCCACACCCCTCTGAAATAAGATGGTATGTTCAAAGACCGGAGTTATGATCTCCTTAATATTATACACCTTACATATCTTTCTGGCGATTTCTTCTATTATGGTACGTTTATGCATATTTTCGCCGTACCAATCCTGTGTTCCTTTTGGTCTTTGAGTAATCATAGTAGCCCTCCGTTCTTTAATAGAAATTCTTGCTTTCTTTGTATCATTTCGTCGATACGATTAATATATTCTGTAACACTTTTTACATTGCTTACTCTCTCTATGCGGTTTTCCTTATGGAATACAAACTTTGATAAGGCTCCGGCACCCAAAGCCAAAATTGTTTGTTGCTCCTCCATTATTAATATGTTATATAAACCTTCTTTCCCGGCCCTAGCATAACCTATATTCTCCAAATTCTCTGCCATATTCTTTTGCCGATAGAGGTAATAAGGCTGGTAATCTTCTTCCCTAACAAAATTTAAAGTAGCCTTAAACATCTCAGCTACATCTTTAGCTCTTAAATCAATATAATCCTCTTTTTCCTGATTTAATCTGGCAGCCCTTTTCAAGGCTAGAGTATGAACGGTTAGACTGTCGGGATTCATTTCTTTAATCTGTCTTAAAGTATCTTCTACATCAGTAGCATTTTCTCCTGGAAGCCCTATAATAATATCCATATTGATATTTTCATGGCCTGTTTCTCTAGCTAAAGAAAATGCTTCTTTTATTTGTTCTATACTATGTTTTCTACCGATCAAATCTAAGGTTTTTTGCTGCATACTCTGGGGATTGATGGATATTCTATCTACTCCCCATTTCTTTAAGATCTGTAACTTTTCCTTAGTTATACTATCCGGTCTTCCTGCTTCCACGCAGAACTCTTTAACATGGGAAAAGTCATAGTAATTCTTAATAAGGCCCAGTAATCTATCTAATTGCTCGGCAGATAAGGTGGTTGGAGTACCTCCACCCAGATACACTGTAGTAAGCTTTTTATTAGAAAAACAGCTTGAACCATAGATTATTTCTTTTTCCAATGCATCTAAATAGCTTTCTACATAGGTGGAAAACTTCTCTATTGAATAGGAAGTAAAGGA
The DNA here is from genome assembly GCA_012519565.1 of Clostridiales bacterium. Lineage (GTDB taxonomy): Bacteria > Bacillota > Clostridia > Lachnospirales > Lachnospiraceae > Mobilitalea. Next base: position 4,739 of record JAAYPX010000132.1, read on the forward strand.
ACAATATAGACAGGTAGTGGGGCAAAAAGGTATGCCAATATAGAGACTATATCCATTCTTATAATCCATATATTTTAGTAATGCCATCTCTCTTTTGGCGATTCTTAGACTCATTTCGATTTTTTCATCTGAGCAGAGGTATTCATCTCTCATTATTTCAAATATTTCAGCATCACTACTTCCCTGCTCAAGCATCTCGTAGACTAATTTAGTCGGTCTTATACCAGTTAATATCCCCCAAGGAAGCTCTTGCTCTGAGTACTTAGAGAGTAGGTTATATAATAATCTCTTCAACAGATTTTTGAACTTAGCTTTAGTGAGCGAGTCTATATCCATAGAATGTTCTACCCAATCAAGTAGTTGCGGGTTGGAAGTTTCTTCCATTCTATTGTTGTATAATAAAATCTTTATATTATTATTGGAAATACTTACATCAATAATATATTTATATGGCATATTTACTGATTTATCAAAATTCAGATGATTATCTTTTAGATAATCATCTGTACTATCTACCTTTATCCCTTCCTCTGGGTAAAATGCTTTTACCAATGGATAAACATCATTTTCATATGTCATATCCGACAGGTTAATTCTAATCATAACTACTCCTAAAATACATTTAGATTTTATAGAGTACGCTTTATAAGCTATACTCTATAATCCAGCAAAAGTTTAATAACTCTATTACTTTTCGCTTTACATTCTTATATACATATTATTATCTCGCTCATATCCAATGGTGGTGCTTTCTTCATGACCTGGATATACTACAACTTCATCATCTAATACCATTAACTTATTGACAATTGATTCTACCAGCCTCTGTCCATTGCCTGTTGGTAGATCAGATCTTCCTATGTCTCCATGGAATAAAGTATCCCCACTGAATAGGACCTTGGCTTCATCTAAATAATAACATACCCCTCCTGCTGTATGTCCTGGAGTATGAATAACCTTAATTGCAAGACTAGCCAGTTCTAATATTTCCTGGTCCTTAATTAGAACATCTGGAACCAGACTATACCTACCACGAATCATACTAGAGGCATTTAAATCTGGATCATTTAATAAAGCAGCTTCTACCTCATGGGCATAGACTGGAGCTTTGGTCGCCTCGACTAGACCTGTAGCACCTGTGATATGGTCAAAATGTCCATGGGTTAATAAAATCCCCTTGCAAGTAAGGCCATTGGCAGTAAGATAATCGTTGATTTTATCTGCTTCAGCACCGGGATCAATTACAATTGCTTCATTCATTCCTTGGCGATGAATAATGTAACAATTGGTTGGCATGATACCGACAGGCATAAATTTAATCTTTATTTCACTCATATTATCATCCTTCTCTAATCAAAGATAATCGTAATATCTAGTTTCTCTAACCAGCAGTTCTTTCGATATCAAGTACACTTTGTACAGTCCTTAGTTTAGCAACCAAATCGCTTAATTGCTCCACACCGTTAATCTCAAATCCCATTATAATGGTAGCTGTTCCCTGCTTGCTAGTTCTTACATTCATAGAAGTAACATCAATTTTGTTCTCTATAAATATTCTTGATATATCCACCAGTACACCAGTCCGATTGTTGGCGTAGATTTTAATCTCTGCTGTATAAACACTATCATTGGCTTTGCCATCTGGTATATTCCATTCCGCCTCTATTAGTCTTACCCTGTCTTCTTCAGGCAAGTTAATAACATTAATGCAATCAGTTCTATGGATAGATACACCTCTTCCTCGGGTTACAAAACCAATAATCTCATCTCCCGGTACCGGACTACAACATTTTGAAAAACGGACTGCCACATCATTGATGCCTTCTACTACAATACCGCTTTTTGACCTCTTATGGGACGGCCGACTTTCTCTGATTTCTGATAATGTATCCTTTACATTCTCATCGGTTATCTCTAACTTATGTTTTTTCTTATATTCATCTAATAATTTATTAACTACAGGACCTTCCTTTAGGCCCCCATGACCAATAGCTGCTAAAACAGAATCCCAATCCCTGAAACCGTATTTTCTTAATACAGCATTCATAAATTCAGGTTTAAGTATATCACTGAGAGTTATACTTTTTGCTTTACAATAAGAAGCTAGCTGCTCCTTACCTTTGTTAATGTTGTCCTCTTTCCTCTGGGATTTAAACCATTGGTTTATCTTGTTCTTTGCTTGGGTACTCTTAACGATAGAAAGCCAGTCCCGGCTTGGGCCTTTGGAGTTCTGGGAGGTCATTATCTCAATCCTGTCTCCATTTTCAATAACATAATCAATGGGAACTAATTTACCATTTACTCTGGCCCCAACCATTTTGTTTCCTACCGCACTATGAATACTATATGCAAAGTCAATTGGAGTTGACCCAGTAGGAAGGGTTTTTACATCACCAGTTGGAGTAAAGCAGTATACGCTATCAGAGAATAAGTCAAAATCATTCTTTAATAGGCTTAAAAATTCCTTATTATCGGAGAGATCCCTTTGCCATTCCAGAACCTGCCGTAGCCAAGTTAATTTCTTCTCTTCAGCCTTCGGAGTACTACCCTTGCCATCTCCGCCCTCCTTATATTTCCAGTGGGCTGCAATACCATATTCCGCTGTACGATGCATTTCATAGGTTCTTATTTGTATTTCAAATGGAGAACCTTTGGGACCAATCAGGGTAGTATGAAGGGATTGGTACATATTTGGTTTAGGCATGGCTATATAATCTTTAAATCTACCAGGTATAGGCTTATACATCTCATGGATAACACCTAGAGCGGCGTAACAATCTTTCACTGAATTAACAATGATTCGTACAGCAAATAGATCGTAGATTTCTTCCAGAATCTTATTCTGATTTACCATCTTTTTGTATATACTAAAGAAGTGCTTGATTCTACCATCTACCTTAGCTGATATCCCAGCATTATCTATATGTTGCTTTACTTCATCAACCACTGCATCTATATACGCTTGACGTTCACTCTTTTTAGTTGCGATTTTCTGGGCCAGATCCTTATATACATCTGGATGCAGGTATTTTAAGGAAAGATCATCTAGCTCTATCTTAATTTTAGATATACCCAGCCTATGGGCAATGGGAGCATAGATATCCATGGTTTCCCTAGCTGTTTCCTTCTGCTTCTCTGGCTTTTTGTATTTCAAAGTGCGCATATTATGCAAGCGGTCAGCCAGCTTTATAAGGATAACCCTGATATCCTTAGCCATGGCCAGAAACATTTTCCTTAGGTTCTCTGCTTGGATTTCCACCTTATCCATGGAATAATTAAGTTTAGTTAGTTTTGTCACTCCATCCACTAGAAGAGCTATTTCTTCTGAAAACATCTCTGAAATCTGTTCTAAAGAATATTCCGTATCCTCAACCACATCATGAAGAATACCTGCCACAATAGTTTCCTTATCTAATTCCAGCTCTGCTAGAATAATAGCAACACATAGAGGATGAATTATATATGGTTCACCGGATTTTCGAAATTGATTTTCGTGGGCATTATAGGCAAGATTGTATGCCTTCTCAATCATGGTAATATCTGTGGAAGGATGATATTTAAGAATTTTTTGAATCAGTTCTTTATATAAAATCTCAGGGGCAGTAAAGTCCGCAGGAGTAGCTAATGCTGAAGCGATTTTATTTTCCTCATTATCTTGTATGTTACTTTTATAATCTTCCATCATATCACCACCTAACAAATACTAACATATTGTTCACTTATACATCAATAATGCCTCATATACATTCCCACTATTTATCATCATATTGGATAACTGCCTCTACATCATAACCTTGTAATTTATCTCTTCCTTTGAGCCCCTTTAATTCAATTAGGAATACAATCTTAACCACTTCTCCTCCTAAACTCTCAATAAGTTTAGTAATAGCCTCTATGGTACCTCCAGTGGCAATTAAGTCATCGACAATAACAACCTTTTGCCCCTTCTTTATTGCATCCTTATGCATCTCAATAGTTGCTGTGCCATATTCCAAATCATAATCCATTGATATGGTCTCACAGGGTAGCTTACCTTTTTTTCTCACAGGCACAAAAGCTTTATTCATATTATATGCAATTGGAACTCCGAAGATAAATCCTCTAGATTCAGGGCCAACAATAACATCAAAATCGATATCACCTATTAAATCCTGAATTGAATCAATCGCTAATCTTAAGCCATCCTTATCCTGTAACACAGTAGTCACATCTCTAAACATAATACCTGGCTCTGGAAAGTCAGGAATTGTTCTGATATAATTTTCAACCTTGCTCATTCGATCATAACCTTTCTTTAGGATTGTTTATAAAATTAAAACTCTTATCCTGTTGATTTTTGTCAGCACAAAATTTTGTGGTATATCCAACTTTAATTTTATATTTTATCCTTTAAATATTATTAATCCTGAATTATTCACGGTGATATAAAACTAAAGGTTTACTCACCATATTGTTGCAAACAGTTCATTTTTGTGGATTAATCATTATAATCTTACTTAAAAAA
>JAAYPX010000133.1 GCA_012519565.1 Clostridiales bacterium
AATATTATAATATTAATGGAACATAATAGTATTGCATGGCAAGATGATAAGGATCCGAGACGCTCTTTAAAGATTAATATTATGAATTTGGAGACTGGTTCCATTGAGTTCATAGAAGCTCCAAAAGGTTATAGGGTTAGGCTTTTGGGTAAAATAGATGGCAATATAATATATGGCTTTATGAAAGAGGAAAAAGCGGTTACCTTACTGGATGGTAGTATACTAACCCCTCTAGAGCGTGTTATTATAGCAAGTATTGACAAAACTATTCTGAAAAATTATCAGGAACCAGGATATTATATCACCGATATTCAAGTGACTGATAATCTAGTGGAGCTATATCGGGTTCAAGAGACTTCAGAAGATAATTATAAAACAGCTCCTGCTGATTTTATAATGAATCAAATAAACTATGTCAAGCCTTTGGTAAGTGTAGAAAAGCAGTACTCAGAGCAAGTTCTGGAGGAAGTATACTTAACATTACCTGATCTTAAGGGAAAAGATAGTTTATTTAAAGTTGATTATACAATGAATACGGTTATTTCCCAGGATACAACCCTTAGATTACCTAAATTAGAGCAAAACACTGAAAGGTATTATGCCTATATATATGGTGATATAGAAGGGGCCTATATGAAAGCTTCCGATGCAATTAGAGTTGCCAATGAAGGTTATGGGGTTGTCTTGGATAATAGTAATCAGTTAATCTGGGAACGAGGCGTTAAGGCCACTAGAAGTTCCATAAATAAATTGCAGAATTTAGATTGGACTATTTCTTCTAATAGGACTATAGAAAGCTGTCTAGAACTCATGTTAGCTTTTCAGGGAGTAAATGTAAGCCTGAATCAACTTAATGTTAATAATAGTTCTGTTTTAGAAATTCTAAATAACCATTCTAAGTATACAGCCTTATCCCTAACCGGCATATCTTTGGATGAAGCACTTTATTTTATATATAAAGGGATGCCTGTACTTGCTATGACTAATTCCAATGAAGCAGTACTAATATATGGCTATGATAATTATAATATTATGGTTATCGATCCAAAATTAAATAGGACTACAAAGCTAGGGCTTCAAAGTGCAACTGATATGTTCAAACGCGCAGGCAATATGTTTATTACTAGTCTCATACAGTAATTTAACTAATATTCAACTATTTAGTACTAAAATAAGAAGGAGATTTAAAAATGGATGAAAGAATAAAAGTTTTAGCTCGTAATTTAGTAAATTATTCAATGAAAGTTAAAGCAGGAGAAAAAGTATATATACATTATATTGGAGAGTCTACCAAGAACCTAGCTAGGCAATTGGTTAAGGAAGTTTATGCAGTAGGTGGTGTTCCTTTTGTACACTATACTGATCCTGCCCTACAAAGAGAAGTACTACTTAATTGTACAGAAGAGCAGATGTCTTTATCTGCCAAAATTGATGCTGCTGAGATGGATCAGATGGATTGTTATGTCGCTGTCCGTGGATCTGACAATGTATCAGAGTTATCTGATGTGCCTGCTGAGAAGATGAAGATATATGAAACCTATTATCAAACTCCAGTTCATCATGATATTCGTGTTAAGAAGACCAGGTGGGTTGTGCTTAGATATCCCAATGCTGCAATGGCACAGCTGGCTAATATGAGCCAAGAGGCTTTTGAAGATTTTTACTTTAGGGTATGTAATCTTGATTATTCTAAAATGGCTAAAGCCATGGAGAATTTGAAGAACCTAATGGAACGTACAGATAAGGTAAGAATCGTTGGCCCTGGTACAGATTTAAGTTTTTCTATTAAAAATATACCTGCGATTCCTTGTGCTGGTGACTGTAATATACCTGACGGGGAAGTCTATACAGCCCCTGTGAAGGATTCTGTCAATGGAACCCTCACCTATAATACTCCTGCTGTATATCAAGGGTTTACTTATGAAAATATCTCATTCAAATTTGAGAATGGTAAAATTGTAGAAGCGACTGCCAATGATACAACTCGAATTAATCATGTTTTAGATACAGACGAAGGTGCCCGTTATATTGGAGAATTTGCTATAGGAGTTAATCCATATATCCTAAAACCTATGAAAGATACTTTATTTGATGAAAAGATTATGGGATCATTTCATTTTACCCCTGGTAATTGCTACAGTGAAGCTCCCAATGGAAATACCTCTGCTATTCACTGGGATCTGGTATGTATTCAAACACCAGAATTTGGCGGTGGAGAGATATACTTTGATGATGTCTTAATTCGTAAAGATGGAAGATTTGTTATTGAAGAACTAGAGTGCTTAAATCCTGAGAACCTTATTTAACATCCCATATAGCCATTACTTTAGAACAGGTGGTGGTTAGAAATTTGTATATAAAGGAGACTTTATCTATGAAACTGTTAACAGCCGCAATACCTTGTTATAATTCACAAGAATATATGAGTCATGCTATTGAAACTCTTCTTACTGGTGGAGATGAAATTGAAATTATCATTGTTAATGATGGGTCCGTTGATAATACTAGGAAGATAGCAGAGGAATATCAGGCTAAATATCCAGATATAATCCGGGTTATAAATCAGGAAAATGGTGGGCACGGTGAGGCCGTAAATACGGGTTTAGCCAATGCAACAGGATTGTATTTTAAAGTAGTAGATAGTGATGACTGGGTTAATGAAACTGCGTTAAGACAAATAATGGATAGGATAAAAGATCTTATCAGTGATGGTAGTAGCCCTGATCTATTTCTAGCCAATTATGTCTACGAGAAGGTTGGAGCCAAAAGGAAAAGAGTTATTAATTATAGAGGGGCTATGCCTCAGGACAGGATATTTACCTGGGATGAAATTATGCACTTAAGGGCCAGCCAGAATATATTAATGCATTCCACAATATATCGTACAAAACTACTAAAGGACTGTGGAATTAAGTTACCTAAGCACACCTTCTATGTGGATAACATCTTCGTATATCAGCCTTTACCCTATGTGAAGACCCTTTACTATATGGATGTTAATCTGTATCGCTATTTTATAGGTAGAGAAGATCAGTCAGTTAATGAACAGGTGATGATTAAAAGAATTGATCAGCAGATAAGAATAACAAAAATCATGATAGAATCCCATGATCTTACTCAGATAAAAAGTAAGAAACTACGTAATTATATGATTAAGTACCTAGCCATGATGATGACCATCAGTTCAGTATTCCTGATTAAAGAGGGAAGCGAGGAGAATCTGGCTAAGAAGCAGGAATTATGGGATTACTTAAAAAATTATGACAGGAAACTTTATAAGAAGATCAAGTCTCATATTCTTGGGAGATCCATGAATTTGCCCGGAAAGTTTGGACGAAGGATTGTGGAGGTTGGCTATAACATTTCTAGAAAGATATATGGCTTTAATTAAGTAAAATGCTATATTAGCCATGGAATTTATATATAGCCATAGAATATTATAATTATAAATATTATAGAAAGATATAAATGTTATAGTAAACTATAAAAATTATAGTAAACTATAAAAATTATAGTAAACTATAAAAATTATAGTAAACTATAATTGCAAGTAAAAAAGCAGTAATAAATGGGATGTTATTATAATGATTATAAATAATTAAGAATTAGAATAAAAACAGGAAGCATAATAAGAGGGGTTGATATAAAACGGCTATTCATTCCGTATCATATCAACCCCTATAAAATTATAACAAGGCTTCCTTGGTTTCCTTTTTAGTTGCACCCTTCCAATCAGGTATATAGACTATCATGTACATGATAATATTTAAGATAATGGCGCTAAACACATCTAAAATGGAATGCTGCTTTAAAAATACAGTAGACATGCATATTAGTACAGTTAAAATCAAAGTAGCTACTTGTAGCCATTTTATATTCTTTAGGCGTTCGCTTTTTCTAATGGCTATATTGGCAGCTATTGAATTATATACATGAATGCTAGGTAATACATTGGTTGAGGTATCTAATCGATATATTCTTGCAACAATGTCAATTAAGATATTTTCACGACCTAAGGAGCTTAAATTAACTCTTAAATAATGACCATTGGGCCATATAGAATATATAATTAGACATATAGTCATTCCAATAAACAGATAAGCACAGCATTTATAGTAATCATTTTTCGATGTAAAAAAGAAATAAGCCACCGTTACAAAAATATATAAAAACCATAGCAAATAAGGAATTACAAACCATTCATTAAATGGGATGTAATCATCGAGTCTGGAGTAAATGGGTGTAAATTTATTAGTTACTTCTTCTAGATAAAGAAACCAAGCCATGTAAACAAAGAAGTAGGATAGAATTATCCCATGTTTATATTTACTTAATATATTTTTAAATCTGGTTTGTAGTTTCATTTATGCACAGCCTTTCTCGGATATAAATTTTATATTTAACTTCGTAAATTATAGCACACAATAAATGTGATAACAATATACAGAAAATTACTTAAAAATATTTAAGAAAAATTTAAGAAATATTAAAATAATAACGAATAGGAAAGATAGAGGTGAGAACCATAGGACAATTCGTAGAACACCCCTTTGAACCAGTATATAATAATGCCTCTAGAATATTGATTTTAGGTTCATTTCCTTCAGTAAAGTCAAGGGAAGGGGAATTTTATTATCACCACCCACAAAATCGATTTTG
>JAAYPX010000134.1 GCA_012519565.1 Clostridiales bacterium
TATATCACCGTGAATAATTCAGGTTACTTTATTATATACTTTACCGTATACTTACCATATACCCGTGTTCTAATCCTAATTATATATTTATTATAATCCATATTTTCTTCAAAATCCATATCTTTAATCTAGTATCCACAATTTATTCCAATATGCTGATTGAGAACTAGCACTTAATATCTTATCTTGACTTTTATATACTTTTCTTATTTTTTTGCTTTTTCTTATTCTTTTCTTTTTTTTCTTTATTCTTATCTATATTTTTTCTTTATCTTCTCTATCCTTTTCTTGATCTTTTCTATTTTTTCTTTATCATTCTTCTACTCTTCTCTATATCTTCTATATCCTTCTTTATTTCTTCTCTACCCTTCTCTATCCTTTTCTTGATCTTTTCTATTTTTTCTTTATCGTTCTTCTACTCTTCTCTATATCCTCTATATCTTTCTTTATTCTTATCTATATCTTTTCTCTACCCTTCTCTATCCTTTTCTTGATCTTTTCTATTTTTTCTTTATCATTCTTCTACTCTTCTCTATATCTTCTATGTCCTTCTTTATTTCTTCCCTACATCTCTCTATTTCTCCCCTGTTTTATCCATTTGTTCCCTATCTTTTTCTATTTCTTCCCTACCCCTCTCTCTTTCTCCCATATCCGTTTCTAAATTCATTTCTATATTCTCTTCTATATTTTCTCTATTTCTTCTCTACTTAGCAATTCTTCTATAGCTCTACCATATCTAAGTAATTCCGAATTAGTTTTGCCAGTAAGATACAAACCATAGGGCATGCCATCATTATATAAGCCATAAGGAATTGATAATATAGGAAATCCAGTTAATTGAAGTACTAGTTTTTCTTTAAAATGTATACATAAGTGTAAATCCTTCAATTGCTCCTGTAACTGACCTTTTACTTTCTCTCGCTCTTTAAGTGCCTCTATATATTCATTTTCACTTAAGTTTCCCATAGTTTCCTCTTCAGCTTCAATTAGATATGTCTGACCGTATCTTAAGGCCTCTGCTTCATGTTTTATATTAAATTCTATGATATCCTTCAGTGTACGAATGGGATATTCTTTAGGCAGTTCAGATAGATATCTATTAATGGCATATTTAAACTCATATTTCTTAATAGTTTCAATGACCTTATTATAGGTGCTTGGGAGCTTAATCTTACTTAACTTAGCTCCTGACTTCTCTATTAACTGCAAGATATTCTTAGCTTTCTTAATCTCTTCCTCACTCATTTGCTCAAAATCCTGTAGATCTAGACCAATATTTATATCCAGCAGGGATAATTTTTCATCTATATCATATTCTTTAGATCTTAACTCGTAGAAAAGTATTGCTGCATCTCTTACATTGCGAGCCATGGGCCCTGGCATGTCTAAGGTAAAGCTAATTGGTATTATTCCCTTATTGCTTAAAGACCCTATACTAGGCCGAAATCCTACAATCCCGTTTTTATTGGAAGGGCTTATAATAGATCCTGATGTATCAGTACCTATGGAAACCGTACATAAATTGGCAGCAACAGCTACTGCTGAGCCGGTACTGGAACCGGAGGGGCTGGCATCCTTCTTATAGGGAGATATAACCTGTCCACCCCTAGAACTATAACCAGCAGGCATGCCCTTAGTCATATAGTTAGCAAACTCAGTCATATTAGTTTTACCCAGTATAACTGCCCCTTTGTCTCTTAAAATCTTAACTATCTCTGCATCTTCCTTAGCCTTAGAATTACCCAGTGCTAAGGAACCAGCAGATGTATGCATTTTATCCCCTGTATTAATACTATCTTTAAGTAAAATAGGCACTCCAAATAGTTTACTAGTTCTATTTTCTACGCTTATAGTATCTAATCTCTCTGCTATTTGTAATGCATCAGGATTGACCTCCAGTATACTGTTTAGTCCCTTAGCCCCTTGGTCCAATTCCATAATTCTTTCAAGATACTGCTGAACCACTTCCTTAACAGAAACTGATTTATCTTTATATAATGAAGTTAATTTAGGGATTGCAATACCTTCAATATCAACCACTTTTGTTCCTCCCATGATCGAAGTATAATAAGAATATTTAACATAATATTTTTATTATTTTCATATTAAGTGGTCCTTATTCTTGATTTTAGAATAATAAGTTGCTATCTTATTATTCTAAACCTTAAAATGGCTTCAGGCCTAGTGCTATGAACAATCTTACTTTTCATTTACCAACTTACCAGTCATATGCTCTATATCAATAGCAAATAGCTGTACCCTATCAATGCCCCTTACTAATTCTTCTTCTGCCTCCTCATTACTTGGGTAGTACTTTAAGGCCAGCTTACGTATTTTCTCCTCTGCCATCACTTTATCATCAATAAGTTTTGCTCTACCAAAGACTATTACACTGGTAACATTCCACTCCCAACAGCCTTCTTTCTTAAACCCTTGATTCCAAGCGGTAAAGCACACTTTATCACAATTCATTATTGCGTCTACCTTATGGCCTACCTTAGCACCATGAAAATAAATGCGGTTATCCTTTTCATCATAGTAGAAATTAATAGGAAGAGAATATGGGTATCCATCATCTCCTATAACTGAAAAGGTTCCTCTTTTTTCTTCTGTTAATATCTTCTTGCATTCTGCCTCTGGAACAGCCTGCTTAAATCTTCTCATTGGCCGAAACATCTTTTTACCTCCCCATAATTTTCCTTGTAAGTATATAAACTGAGATGCCCCCGCCAATAGCTGGACATCTCCATTAATTATTCTCTCTATTATTTTAATATCTTAAATAATTATACCACACTTATACATTATCACTCATTTTCATACTATTATCACTTAATCTGTTATAGCAAAATAAGCAATATTAGTTACCACATCATCTTCAGTTATAAATTGAATATAAGTATCCTCTAGGGTATAGGTATAGAAACCTTCCTGCTTCTCATAGTCATCGCCATAAGCAGCAATAACATCATCAATACTAGATCCTATATATATGTTTTCTTTAGTTGCTACACTATCGTCCATAAGGGTAACATTGGATATATAGTCAACTCCATCCATGGGATAGGTAACAATTTCAAAACCGTTATAATAGTATGTTTTATCAAGACCCTGAAATGCACAGCTAGGAGCCTCAAAGTACTCCATTGGCTCCCCTAATGCCTCTACTATTGGAGCTGCTTCTGCATGCATAGGAATAACGATATTATTATATTCAAAGGCATATCCTGCTACTTCATTGGATTTATCATTGGCGTTACCACCTTTATTATCTTTGCTTTCATTATTTGCCTTTTTATCATCAGTGTTTATATTATCATTGCTATTAGATCCATTTGGTACTTCTTTATTGCCACAGGCTGTTAACATTAACGCAGCTAATAATAAAATTAATACCTTTTTCATAAGATACCCTACCTTTCTATCTATACTATATGCCCTGTTAGCTATTCACTTGCCTCAATGGTCTGTGCTTGTCCTCCATAGCTCTTTAGATAACCATATTCCTCAAGCTCCTGTCTCTGGTGATTGGCCATCTCATAATAGAAGTGAACCTTCTCATCCCAGATTTCCTTTAACTTGGCCTCATCCCTGCGGTCTGTTAAACCAATTTCATTACTTAATATCTGGCCGAAATAGTTAGTAAATTTCTCTGCACCAGCTAAATTTAAATGTAAACCTCCATCGTAAGTATCCTGACTATAGTCTATACCTATTTCATCGGCTACATCTAAGAAATTATAATATTTCAAGCCATTATCTTTTGCATATTCTACTATCTGTTCATCCCATTCCTCATACCAGTATGTATAAACACTGGGGGATTTTATTAAGATTAATTCTATCCCCTTATCCTTGCATAACTGTGTCATAAGATCCAGATAGTGATAACTATTATCTCCAAATCGATAATCGGGTAGTTTTCTTCCCTTAGGAATTACATTTACTGGTTTTACATCAATACGCATCAAATATCCGTTATGGGATACTTTTTTTCTCTGGAACCAGTATTTAAAATCTTCTGTGTTCAATTCGTTCCATCTAGAGTGATATCTAAGTAGTGGAAACAGATATGTTATTAAATCCTCATCTTCCATCATAGATGCTTTAATAGCATCTATTTTTGTTGTAGATAGTTTCATTCTATCTAAGGTCAGCCTATTGTAAGCTTCCTTCTGAGGCTCATTATATTTCATAGCTAGTACATTAAATACCACCACATCGGGTTTTTCATATTTTAGAGTTTCCTCTAATAGATAGTAAGACTGCCATATCAGTTGCTGGGCACTTCCTCTGATATAGCTGGTAATTCCATAATTCTCCCATAAGGTAATAGGAGATATATTGGAGAAAACCTCACAGTCGCCAATAAAAATCACATCATGATCTTTTACTTCATCATAGTATTCCTCTATTAGATTACCTTCATGTATCTCACTAATATATTTAGGCATAAATAATTCCTGAATAGAATAAAGGACCATTATTATAATAACAGCGGCTATTATGTTAAATAAAACCTTTTTTATCATTGTAACCTTGCCTTTCCCTACTAAAATTGGCTGTAGATAAACTGGCTAGAATCATATCCTACCCCATAGGCTCCGAAGATTAATACCGCTAAGAAGAATATAAAATAAGTGGCATATCGAAGCACAATAGGTTTAGTATAAAGCCGTTCCCTTATACTACCAGAACGTTGAATCAAGCTAACTATTAACATCAGAATGCAGCTTACTATTAATACGCCATAGTCTGCATAGCTAAGTCCTAGGTCCATAAGCCCACCTCTAAACAGCTCCATCCAGTTCCACTTGGTAAAGATAGTCCCATACATTCTAAAGGTAGTACCTACATTTCTATAGCAATCCAATGTCCGTAGAAAACTCATAAGCCAAAATGTTCTACCTACTTGGAATAGACGAAACCAAAACTTGTTTTCAACATTGAACTTACTGTGAAATTTACTGTAAAGCGGAACACATTCCTGGGATACCAAGATCACCAGGCAGTTAAGTAATCCCCATACAATAAAATTCCAAGCGGCTCCGTGCCATACACCTGTTGTAAACCATACAATTATGGTAGCCAGATACACTGGTATCCTTTTACCAATAGCATCTCCAAATATCTTCCTACATGATTTAGATAAGTTAAGCATCTTTTTACTTACAGATATAGGAAAGAACATGTAATCCTTAAACCATGTACCAAGGGTAATATGCCATCTTCTCCAATATTCTGTAATAGATTTGGAAAAGTAAGGTCTTTGAAAGTTTTCATGCAAGCGGATACCTAATACCTCAGCTATACCAATGGCTATATCTATACCACCAGTGAAATCTGCATAAAGATCGATTGCATAGAAGAACATACCTACTAATACATATACTCCTTGAAACTCATCAGGATTACGGACAATTGTATTGACAGCTGGAAGTAATCTATCGGCAATTACTAATTTCTTAAAATACCCCCATAGGATTCTCTGCAAGCCAAAGGACACCGTTTTTGCATCAAAGGAATGCCTAGCAAATAAAGTTTCCTTTAAATCGTCAAAACGGCTTATAGGTCCTTGTATCAATTGGGGAAAGAATGATACAAATAGTCCCAATTTAAATATGTTACTTTCATAGGGATATTTCTCCCTATATATATCAATAAGATATCCCATGGTCTGAAAGGTATAAAAAGAAATACCTAGGGGTAGAGCAAATCTAAAGAAAGGTAGTTCTGAACTACCCCCAAATATACGAATTGTAGAATTAATGTTAGCTATTACAAAGTCCGTATACTTTAGGACGGCTAGAATACCAAAGTTAAATACTAAGCAAAGTACCATCCATAATCTTTGTTTAGATTTCATATTTTCCTTGTAGCTTTTACGCTCTTGCCTTGTAAGACTTCCCTTGTTTTCCTTAATATAAGTATCTGTTTGCTGCTGTATATAATATATTTTTCGGCTAGCCAGATAAGTTGTTACTGTTGTAGCTATAATATAAGCAAGATACTGAATACCAGCATAACTATAAAAGACATAGCCAGCTACAAGTAAAAGCATCCATTGAAATCTCTTTGGTATCAAATAATATAAAATAACCAAAACTAAAACAAATATCAAAAATTCATAAGATGTAAAAAGCATAGCACCCCCTATTAATCTTCATCCATTAAACGCTCTACCAATTCATAGATTGCTTGTGCGGAATTAAAATTCTTTGGTATAATCTCCTCAACGGGAATTGTGATATCAAATTCATCACTAAGATCTGATATTAGAGTAACAATATCAAAGGAATCAATTATCTTATCATCAATAAGGGTGTTGCATGTTTCAAAATCAATTTCTGGATGTAATCCACTTAAAATTTCTATTACCTTGTCCATATATCAAACATTCCTTTCATTATAGTCCACATTTATATATAATCGTAGACTTCTTTTTTATAATATAAAATGCCCCTTAATTGTCATTAGCAAGACAGGGTATTTATCTACTTATTGCCAGAGCTATATCTTTCCTTTAATAACACCCTATCAATCTTACCATTGGATGTTAAAGGCATCTCATCAATCTGCAAGGTTACATTAGGAACCATATATCTAGGTAGTTTTTTCTTAAGGAAAGTAGCTACCTCAGCAGTTGTAACATCTCCTACATAATATAGAACTATTTTCTTCTTAAGTTCATCAAAGATACAGCTGGCACTTTTAATCTGCTCCATTTGATTGACCACGATCTCAATTTCACCCAGTTCTATTCTATGGCCCATATGTTTAATTTGGTTATCCTTACGGGATACAAATACTAATTCCCCGTATTCATTATATTTACCTATATCTCCTGTACGATAAATTAACTCTGGATATAGATCATTTAATGGGTTCTGAACAAATACTTCCTGGGTCTTTTCAAAATTCTTATAGTAACCTAAGGTAAGGGAAGTACCCCGGATACATATTTCTCCTTCTTCCCCTTCTTTGGCCAGCTTATCATCTTCAGTTAATAAGATAACCTCGGAATTCTTAAAAGGTCTTCCAATTGGAATAAGATCATTTAAGCCAAACTCTCTATTTACCTCATAATAGCAAGTCATACCAGTGCATTCTGTAGGACCATATAGATTGACAAATCTTGCTTCTGGTAGATGCTTTCTCCACAGGTTAAATTGTTTAATTGGAAATACCTCACTGCCAAAGGCAATTGTGTGAAGATACCTAGGGACTTCCTTCTCTAGGGCACCAAAGGCAGAAATCATAGTAAGGGCAGATACTACCCAGCAAATAGTATTAATTTTGTTTTTATTTAAAAATTCTACCAGTTGTAGCGGGAACATAAATAAGTTCTTGGGTATTAAATAAGTTGTCGCACCGAATTTTAAGGTTGGATACAACTCTTTCAAACATGCATCTACATATAATGGTGTTTGGTTACCAAATACTGTATTTTCACTAAATTGAAGTACATCTGAGAGCTGCTCTATATAGTCTATTACTGAACGATGACAGGCCACAACCCCTTTAGGAATTCCAGTGGAACCAGAGGTAAATACTATATAAATAGGATCTGTATCAATCTGCCTATCCCGGATTTCCTCTAGTAGCATATCATCGCTTTTAGTTTTTATTATATCTTCATAGGTGTAAACTTGTCCCTCATAGGCAAAGTCCTTGATTAACTTGTTTGTTTCCTCATCACATATAACTGCTTTAGGGTTCAGAGTTTGAAATATTAATTCTATTCTGTGTCTTGGCATCTCCTCATCGATAGGTACATAATAGTTACCACTATATATTACACCGTAGAAGGTAATAATTGTTCTTGGTCTTTTGCCCATAAAAACTACTATAGGCTCCTTATAATGTCCCTTCTTATTTAGAAATGTCCCTATTGCTCTGGCATTGGTATATACTTCTTCAAATGTTGCACCTGATACCTCATCAGCATAAGCAACTTTATCTGGAACCCTGGTAACTATATTCTCCAAATATTCCAGTACATTTCTTTGCATAATAATGTCCTCCATTATTTATTTAGTAATTAAAGATAAATAATCATTTTTTATTGTAGCCTCACACAATTGGATTGATCGCATAGCAAGAACCTCCATAGCATCTAAATATCCAGCTCCAATTGTATGTGACCTCTTAATAAGGGACAACTCAGTACAACCAAGTATAATTACTTCAGCTCCCTGTTCCCTTAATTCTGTAGAAACACTTTCAAATTGTAACATATCCGGTGGCCTATTAGCTTTTATTGATTTATATATTAGATCATTAACATACCCTTGTCTAATCTTTGACGGAATTACCGCTTTTATCCCATTTTGTGAAAGTTCTTCTTGAAATAATCCGCCAAAAATGGTTCCTTCTGTGGCCATAATTCCGGCGCACTTAACTCCATTTTCCTTTAAATACCTAGCAGTTTCTCTTACTATATTAATAATCGGTACACCGATTTGATTAGTTAAGTCATTATAAAAATAATGGGCTGTAATACATGGAATTGATATATAATCTACTCCTAATTCCCTTAGCTGCTGTCCATATTTAATCATAGGCAGAACTGGATTCTCATCACTACTTCCTATTATATAATTAGTTCTATCGGGTATAGAAGGCATGCTCATTATAACAATATCGAAGTGTTCTTGATCTTTAGTTGCCTCTGTCATCTCTATAATTAATTCGTAAAAATAGGCAGTTGCAATTGGTCCTAAACCACCAATAACCCCTAACTTTTTCGTAATTACAACCCCTTCCTATCACAGGTTTTAAGCATAATTATAGTGTAATATTACCTGCATGTTTTGATTGTGGCCATATTATTCTACATCAGGATATAAGGTCTTATCATATACATAATAATTGTTCCCCCTAATCCTTGTATATTCTTCTGCTTCTGCTTCTGTAAGCATAAATGTATCCTTACCATCTTTATGTCTTGTAGTATCAAAATGATACCAACCATCGCCACAATTAATTAGGTGCCAATAGTGCCGTGTTTCACCACCGACTCTAGTTACCATCAGTCTATCAATTTCTGCTCTAGTAAGCAAAGCCTCAGCAACAGCAAAATAAGTGAAGCAATCTCCTACACCTTCAGTAAATCCTCGGTGGGCTTCCTTAAGCCAATCTGTCTTATCTGAAGTACCAGTGTACCCCACATTATCTTTTGTCCATTTATATATTGCATAGGCTTTATCCTTTTTAGACATACTATCATTTGTAATTTTAGCTAAAACATTGTCAGCTAACTGGTATACTGTCTCTTCTGAAATAACTATCTTCTTAACTATAACATTAACTTTTCTAGTTGTTTTATTTCCACTGGAATCTGTGGCACTATAAATAAGCTCATAAGTACCTTCTTTTTTCAGATTAACAGCTGTACTATCTACATTTAGTTCTACCTTATCATCCTTATTATCTTGAACGGTAATACCCTTTCTAAAGGACACAGATTCACCAATGTATACTGTCTTATCAGAAGCACCTATAATCTTAGGAGGCTCTGTATCTTTTATTACAGTATAGCTAACCACCTGCTCTAATTTATTATTGCTAGCATCCTCCAGTATAATTGTTGCTTGATGTTCCCCTAATACGGAAAAATCAGGCTCTTCTTTATAATATACCTCCACTGGAGACATATCCCTAATATCAGTTACAAATCGCTTAGCATCCACAACTTCCCCTTGCCATACCTCTAGACTGGTAAACCTTCCTCTTGGCGGAGTTGTATCTACCACTTCTACATATACTGTAACTGGATTTCCTTCTACTTCTATCTGTATCTCATTAGTAGCTGGTATTGAAAGATTAAGATTACTTATATCAGTTATAAATTTTCCTTGCCTAAAATTATCTTTGATAAAATCATTTATTGTTATATTATTGACTGATCCTGCTTCAATTTGAATTGATTTCTCCACATCTACTACTGTAAACCTAGCCTTTAATTCTGTGCGGTTATTACTGGTATCCGTTAATACTAGAGTAACTTCCTTATCTCCTGTTGTTGCAGTATCTGGCTTTTCCTTAAATGAAACAGTTACATCAGTAGCATCATCTATATCTGTAACAAAGGATAATGCTTCTACCTCATCATTCTTAACAATTACTTGGTCAACTACCCTTGCCTTGGGAGGAGTTGTATCAATAACCTCAAGAGCTGAATAATAAACTCTATTACCGACTTTTATCTTTACTTCATAATTACCCGGCTTATTAAGATCTAACTCCATTAAATCAGTTACAAAAGTTGCCCTATCGTTTCTATTTAATACAAATTCTTGAGGATCTATGGAAATAGAACCAGCTTCAACAGTAACAACCTTCTTTACCTTGGGTTTAAAATATATTAAAGCTAATACTACCACAAGTATGGCAATCATACTTAACAATAAAAAAGTAACCACTCTTTTAATACGGTTACGCCTCCTACGTCTCATAGTTCCTCCTAAATTATATATTTAACCTGAATTATTCATGATAAATCATTAATCGGTGCCTAGCACCGCATAGTTACTGTATTTCACCTAATTATTGCTTTCACTTAAAAAGTGAAGCCAAAATAGTAGAAAAAGAGTTTCA
>JAAYPX010000135.1 GCA_012519565.1 Clostridiales bacterium
ATAATTCTCCCTGGATAATAATTTTAATGGGATGTGTCAGTGTATGGAATCTAATGGTAGCAAGGACTTACATACAGACCAGTATACCACAGGAATTATATGAGGTAGCCAGTGAAAGTTTAACTTTAGTATGGGATAAGCCAGAGGAATATGCAGATATTACAGGCTATATAGTATATCAAGATGGGGTAAAGATTGCACAGACAGCTAAAAACAAAACCCATTATACAGTTAAGGGCTTAAAGGCTGATACCCATTATGAATTTTATGTTGAATCAGTAATTGAAGATGATATAGAAAATAAATCCAATAATAAATCTACACCTATACTTAAGGTAAAGACCAGCTCCCAGGGGGAGATTATCGATGTTAGCAAGTCACCCTATAATATAGATGTAACTGGTAAAAGTATAAGTACCCAGGTCTTGCAGAGGGCAATTGATGATTGCCCTAAGGGTGGCACTGTTTTGGTACCTAAGGGGGCTCTTATCCTAACTGGAGCACTGGAATTAAAGAGCAATATGACCTTACAAGTGGATGGGATTATTAAAGCCAGCTTAGATCCCAGCGACTATATTATAAGAGAAGAAAACAGAGAGCAGTATAAAGGAAGGGTTAATAAAGACGGTCTTATTCTAACTAGATATGAAGGCTGGGAGATGTATTGTTACCGTAGTTTACTCAATGCAGGCTACCTTAATCCTGATAATCGTATGGAAGTTACTTGTGAAAATTTAAGAATCTGCGGTGAAGGAACCATATATGGTGGGGGTAATGAACTGGGAACAGCGATGAAACAGCTATATGCAGACAAAGAAAAATATCCAGAGTATGTATCTGATGGCATAGGAGGAAGGCGAACTAGGGGACGACTTCTTGGGTTTATACAATGTAAAAATGTACATTTGACAGGGATAAATATTGAAAATCCTTCATGTTGGACAGTACATATGATTTATTGTGATACTATTACCACCCATGGAGTATCAATAAAATCAAGGGGTATCGATAATGGAGATGGATGGGATCCAGACTCCTCAAGTAATCTTATGATCTTTGATACAGCTTTTGATACAGGGGATGATTGTATTGCTGTAAAATCCGGTAAGAATCCTGATGGTAATCGGGTTAATATTCCTACAAAGAATGTGCGGATATTTGATCTGAAAATGCTAGGTGGTAATGGGATGGCTATCGGTAGCGAGCAGTCTGGTGGTGTTGAAGGTATATATATGAGAGACTGTGTGATTCAAAATACAAGATATGGTTTGGAACTAAAAGCCCATAAAACTAGAGGTGGATATATTAAGAACGTAAGGATGGTTGATTGTGTAATTGACAGATTTATGGCCCATAGTGTTAATTACAATTCCGATGGAGAGCCAGCTCCTAATCTACCATATTTTAAAGATATAGTTATTAAGAATACTACTATAGATGGTAAAGGAAGGGCTGTTGAACTAATAGGCTTTACTAAAGAAGAGGATGATAACATTAAAGATTATTATGTTCATAATGTTCTCTTGGATAATGTCATCTTGGGAAATACTAATGATGAAACTAAAGAAATATTTCTAAAAGCTTGTCATAAGGTAACATTTAAAAACGTAAAGCTATGTAACGGTAATGAACCTAAATATGTGATAGATAAGGATACAGTTTTTGATATTAAAGTGGAAGAGTAATAGATAGCCTTGGCTGTTACAAGCCTTATGGTGTATAATGGGGAAAACCCATGGAGTTATATATGTGTTTTTGTAACAGTCAAGGTTGGATCCTTTCCGTTAGTTGAAATGCCAAAGTTAGTTATACATGTGTTTTTGTAACAGTCAAGGGATTTATCAGTAGTTAAGTGTTAAGCCTATCCATATAATTTTGAATATGATTTATAAATTCTACTACATACTTAGACAGATAATGGTCCTTTTTTGTAATCAGATAAATTTCCCATGAAAAAGTAGTATCATCAAAGGGGATGGAGACTACATTGGGATAGTTAACTGCATCAACAACAAAGTTAGCACTGATACCGATGCATTTATTGAGATTGCTTAATTGATGCACTGTTAATATATCAGCAGCGGGAAAGGTTATCTTGGGCTTAAAACCGCTATGCTTACACTTGGTAATAAAATTGTGATATAATTTGAAATTGTCATTTATAATAGAAATATTATGATTTTTCAAATCTGTAAAATTAATGGAGGTTTTTTGTGAAAGGGGATGGGATACATTGACTAAGACACATAAATCCTCCTTTTTTATGGAGTAAATATCAAATTTATCCCTATTAACGGGGCCAATAACAAAAGCTAAATCCACTTCCTCATTATAAACTGCCTCTTCAAGAATTAAATCACCATTTTCAACTACATTAAGTTCTACATTAGGATAAGAGGCCTGAAAACTTGAAATAAAATCTGAGGATAGGGCATTTATTATTCCAGAGGTAAAACCAGCTGAAATTCTTTTCTCACCTTCATTTACCATGTCATTTAGATGATTCAGTACAGATTTAAGTTTATCAACTAAGGGCTCAAAATGCTGGTATAGATATGTACCATATTCGGTAGGTTTGATGCCCCTCTGGGAACGGTAAAAAAGAGGGACCTTTAATTCTTGTTCCAAAGTTTTAATTGCCTTGCTTAGACCCTGGGGTGTAATATAGAGATTTTTTGCGGCTTTTGAAAAGCTTCCATCACGGTAGGTCTGTATAAAATATGTCAAATGTTTAATATCCATAAAATAATTAATGCCAATCCTTTCAAGAAAATCATCGATAAACACTCGACAAGTGAGTATTTTCTGATATAATAATTACGCTAATAGTATATCATAAAACTGATCTTTTGTTGATATTAATAATTAGGAGCCTAAACCAAAATACGACAAGATGCGACAACGGTTTGTTGTAGTACTTAAACTAAAAGTTGCTTTTCAAAACATAGGGATTGTTATAAAATTAACAGGTGTCCTAATTGAAGAAACAACCTAGTGTTTAGCATAACACAGAATTAGAATATTAGTAATTAAAGAATTAGAATATTAATAATTAATAATGTAAGGTATCTTAGAAGATAAGGATAGTAAAATATCGATAATTATATAAATAAAAATCATTTGAGGAGATGTAAGCATGTATAAGATAGTAAGTAAGAGATTACTAGCACCTCAGATTTATCTGATGGATGTAGAAGCCCCAAGAGTAGCAAGTTCAGCAAAACCAGGTCAGTTTATTATTGTGAAATTGGATGAAAAAGGAGAACGTATTCCTTTAACTATATGTGATTATGATGTGGAAAAAGGCACTGTAACCATTGTTTTTCAAACCTTGGGAAGTAGTACTAAGCAGATGGCCCAGTATAATGTAGGTGATTATTTTGCTGATTTTGCAGGGCCTTTAGGACAACCCTCTGAATTAGTTCATGAAGATATTGAAAAACTTAAAGATAAAAAGATTTTATTTGTAGCTGGAGGCGTAGGTACAGCGCCTGTGTATCCACAGGTTAAATGGCTACATGAAAGAGGAGTAAGTGCTGATGTAATTATTGGAACAAGAAGTAAGGATACTTTAATTTTAGAAGAAGAGATGAAAAAAGTAGCCAGTGAATTATACATAACAACTGATGACGGTTCCTATGGTAACAAGGGGTTGGTAACTGATGTACTGAAAGATCTTGTTGAAAATAAAGGTAAGAAGTATGATCAAGTGGTTGCTATAGGCCCTATGATTATGATGAAATTTGTCTGCTTATTAACAAAGGAATTGCAGATACCCACTACAGTAAGTTTAAATCCAATTATGGTGGATGGGACAGGTATGTGTGGTGCCTGTAGAGTTACAGTAGGTAAACAAGTGAAATTTGCCTGTGTAGATGGACCAGAATTTGATGGTCATTTAATTGACTTTGATGAAGCCATGAGAAGACAGGTTATGTATAAAACAGAAGAAGGAAGAGCGATTCTGAAAGTAGAAGAAGGCGATACTCACCATAGAGAAGGCTGTGACTGTAATTAATATGACCAATAGAAAGAAGGATTATTATGGATAGATTAAAGAGAGTTCCTATAATGGAACAGGCACCAGAGGAAAGAGTTAATAATTTTGATGAGGTTTGCCTTGGATATACAGAAGAAGAGGCGATTAAAGAAGCTTCAAGATGTCTAAATTGTAAGAAACCCCTTTGTGTTGGCCAGTGTCCTGTTACAATCAATATACCTGGTTTTATTCAAGAGGTAAAGGAGGGCAACTTTGCTAAGGCAGCTAAAATTATTGCAGAGTCCAGCGCCCTACCTGCTGTATGTGGAAGGGTATGTCCTCAGGAGATACAGTGCGAAGGAAAATGTATACTAGGAATTAAAGGGGAACCAGTGGCAATTGGTAAATTAGAACGTTTTGTGGCTGATTGGTCCAGAGAAAACAATATTGATTTGGGACAAGCGGCTGAGTCCAACGGCAAGAAAGTGGCTGTTATAGGTAGTGGTCCAGCAGGACTAACCTGTGCAGGAGATCTTGCTAAAATGGGCTATGATGTAACTATATTTGAAGCCCTTCATGAGCCAGGGGGCGTATTAGTTTACGGTATTCCTGAATTCCGTTTACCTAAGGAAACAGTTGTAAAACATGAGATAGATAATTTAAGAAAATTAGGAGTAAAGATAGAAACCAATGTTATTGTAGGTAGAACCTTAACAATTGACTCATTAATTGAAGAAGAAGGTTATGATGCAGTATTTATTGGCTCAGGAGCAGGACTTCCCAAATTCATGGGTATACCTGGGGAAAACAGTAATGGTGTCTTCTCTGCCAATGAATTTTTAACTCGAAACAATCTAATGAAAGCTTATAGAGAGGACTATGCTACTCCACTGAAGGTAGGTAAGAAAGTTGCCGTAGTAGGTGGCGGTAATGTTGCTATGGATGCTGCAAGGACAGCTGTTAGATTAGGGGCAGAGGTTCATTTAGTCTATAGAAGATCAGAAGAAGAATTACCAGCAAGATTAGAGGAAGTACATCATGCCAAAGAAGAAGGAATTATATTTGATGTTCTAACCAATCCAGTGGAGATTCTACCCGATGAAAATGGTTGGGTTAAGGGAATGAAATGTGTTAGGATGGAATTAGGGGAGCCAGATGAATCAGGTAGAAGAAGACCTGTAGAAGTGAAAGGTTCTGAGTTTATCCTAGATGTAGATACAGTTATTATGTCCTTAGGTACATCTCCTAATCCTTTAATATCATCTACAACAGAAGGCCTTGAGATTAATAAATGGCAATGTATCGTTGCTGATGAAGAAACTGGGCTTACCAGTAAGGAAAAAGTATATGCCGGCGGAGATGCTGTTACTGGAGCAGCAACAGTAATTCTAGCAATGGGTGCTGGTAAAAAAGCTGCAAAAGCTATAAATGAATACTTAAGTAATAAATAAGGTTAATTTCTACATAAATCTAAAACACGCCCATATATATTGATATTTGACATGTCTACAAGACAAGGAGCATATTAATATATATGGGCGAGTTTTTTATTATAGCATCATTTAAACTTATAATGAAGATAGTACCTAGTTAAATATTAATAGAAATAGTATATTTGTGCAAATAACACAAATAAAATTGTTGAATATTTTCTTTGCAATCGATTGCATAACATCAATTCTAAAAGCTATTAATCTATATGAAAGGTATGATATTAATGAATTTATACAAAAGGAAAATTAGGCCTCCCTTGCATTTACTTAGAGTAATCACCTTTACTACCTTATTGATGGTAGGGTGTAATACTAATCGTAGTGCTAATCTTAATACAAATCTTAATGCTAATAAGGATGCAAATCTTAATGACATCTTAGATACTTCCAAGGCTATATCAGAAAGCAACCACAAGGAAGAGAATATATTACAAATTAATCCACCAGAGTTTCAATCATTAATTGATAATGATTTTATTATTTACTACGTAAATTGTGCAACCCAAGCTAACGAATTAGTGGCTGAAGGGGATAATATGGGACTTTTTCAATCCTTAACAGACCAAAAGTATGGCAGGGATGCTATCACAGGGGCCCAGTGGGGATACCATTATAAGGATTATATGATAGCCGATGGGGATCTAGATACCACTGATAAGATGGGGGCCAAGTGGGCTATTAAAGAAGGAACCGAATATGTAGTAGGGGAGACTGGCTTCTATTATGATTTTCAACTTCCCAAGGGAAGATACGAGATAACCTGTGGTTTCAATGATCCCTTCAGTGCCCGTACTATTACGGTGGTTTCAGAAGGGGATACTGTGGTTGATAATACTAAAATCCTGAAGTTTAGGTTATCATATATATTGACAATAGAAAGTGAAAAATGTATAATAATGTAAAAAAATATGACAATGTATGATTATACATATAAATAGTAAGTCTATGGACCTATATACCGACAATGATGAAAGGCAAGGTTTAATATAATGCTAAAGGATAAAAAGAATATAACCATATACGATATTGCAAGAGAAGCAGGGGTATCAGCTTCCTTAGTTTCCCGAGTAATATCAGGCAATGGATCAGTTTCTGAAAAAAACAGAATGAAAATACAGAAGTTAATTGATAAATATAATTTCCGTCCCAATGCCATAGCCCGAGGCTTGCAGAAAAGTAGAAGTAGGATGATAGGCTTTGTTCTGCCCCATATCAGTACTGAATATTTTTCATCAACATATTATGAATTTGAAAAGCGAGCTTCCAAGGCGGGTTATATGACCATTCTCTGTAATGGAAAAAGTGATCCAGAGGTAGAAAGCAAGATATTAAGAACCTTGGAAGAAACCAGAGTTGAAGCTATTATATTTATGGGCGGCCGGGCAGATCTGATTGGAGTTGAGGATGAATATATAGATGAATTAAGAAAGGTCAATAAATCTATACCTTGTATAGTATGTAGCTCAAGGGCAGAGATGTTTGACTGCATAGGCATCCATGGAGATGATTACATTGGAGTGAATAAGCTGATGGCCCATCTTGCCCAGCAGGGTTATAAATCGCTTGCTATCCTAGGAGGAACTGATCAATCCCATCCTTCAAAGGTTAAGAAGCAGTATTTTAAAGAAGCGGCAATAAGATATGGTATGGAGATACGAAATGAATGGATTATCGGAAATTCATTTAATCCTGAAGATGGGGCCGAGGCTATGAAGCAACTTCTTAAGCAAAGTCATATACCTGAGGTAGCCTGCTGTATTAATGATCATGTTGCTGTAGGTGCAATCAATGTAGCTTTGGATGCAGGTTTAGTAATCCCCGATGATATAGCTATAACAGGTTATGACGGTGTAGAGGCTTCTATCCTTTCCAGACCCCATATCACAACAGTATGCCCCAATTACTCAGAATATGGGGAAACCATATTTCAAGCAATGACCGCTCTTATGGAGGGGCGGGAATTTGAGAAGTTGACACTGATTGAACCAGAGATAATCATTAGAAGTAGTAGTTTAAGATATAAATAATGACTATAACCCAAGTCAAAAATGCAATCTACGAAATTGACTTGGGTTTATTTTTTCATGTTTTTTAAAAACGGAGCAAAAGTAAGTAGGATCTTCAAACCCTGCCAAATAAGCAACTTCTTTTATTTGTAGCTGAGGATTTTCTAGTAATAGTTCCTTGCTTTTTTTAATTCTGATAGAATTTATGTATTGAAAAGGCCTTAAATTAGTTGCCTTTTTAAAGGATGTGCATAGGTGGGGAGGGGTAACTCCAATTACATCAGCTAATTCCTCAAGAGTTAGAACTTTAGCATAATTTTGCTCTATATAGTCAAATATGGGTTTTAACTTAAAATACTGGTTATATGTATCATTATTATTGTTAATTGATGCGTACTGTACAATATCAGTAAGAAGGCAATAAATTATACTGGAATATTTAATACCTGTTAAGGTACTTTCTGAATGCCCAATATCAGCCATGCTCTGAAATTTGTTAAGAAAAACATCTGGCCGGGCAAGATACAGCATAACAGAGGTGTCTATACCAGCAATATTATTTAGGAACTCTTTTACTTGCTGTCCATCAAAAACCACCCAATTTACAATCCATGAAGAACTAATGGCATAGTATTCATGGGGAATACCTTTATATAAAAGCATGGCACAGCCTTCTTTTACTAGATAAGTTTTTCCATTAACCACTAGCTCTCCTTCCCCCTGGATAGATTGAATCCACTGAAAATAATATCCATTCTTTGATATTACATGCTCCTGATTCCAGTTAAATCCTGCATCAATAAGATAGTAAGGAAGCTGCCTGTCCGTTTCAGTTATTACAGGTAATAGCCTATTAATCATTTATTATCATGCCTTTCTAGGTGGCTTTCAGTTTATGCCACAGGTATCTTAATATTTCTAAAGTATTCTTAATATTGTCAGATTGATGTAGGTTTAAAGTATAGTTATAATATAAATATAATAATGATTTGTAATCATTATATCAATTACTTATATAGGCTGCAATAAGAAGAGCAAAGGAAGGTATGCTATGAGTAGACTTGTAATGAAAATAATGGATGGTTGGGAATTTACATTAAATAAGCCGGAAGATATGAATTTCAAACCAGTAAATCTACCCCATGATTGGGCAATTACAGCACCTATTAAGAAAGATATGAAGCAGGGCATGGCCCAGGGCTTTAGGGATAGATGGGGGATAGGTTGGTATAGGAAAAATCTTGTATTAGATGAGGTGAAATCCGACCATGTCTATCATTTGGAATTTGACGGTATCTTTGAAAATAGTACAGTATGGGTAAATGGCAAGGAAGCCGGTGGCAGAAAGTACGGCTATTCCTCTTTTAACTTAGACATAACAGATTTTATACATAAGGGGGATAATTTAATTTTAGTTAAGGTGGATAATACTGCTTTTCCTGCTGACAGATGGTACTCAGGAGCTGGTATCTACAGAAATGTAAAATTAGTTGAACTATATAAAAGTCATCTTAGACCTGATGAAATTCAAGTTAAAACCAGCATCAAAGAAGATATCGGTATTGTGACCATCTATACTGGAACAAATTCCTTGGTTCAGGCCAGTATATCTGGGCATGGTATTCATGTAAGAGGGGAAACCGAAGATGGAGTAATTACTATTGAAATACCCAAGGTAAAGTTATGGAGTCCTAATGAGCCCAATCTATATAGGCTGGAACTTTCCCTCATTGATGATGGGAGAGTAGTAGATACCTATGGAATGAATGTAGGTGTAAGGGAAATTAAGCTGGTTGCTGGTGAGGGAATGTATCTTAATGGAACTAAGATTAAGATAAAGGGCCTATGTATCCATCAGGATGCTGGCTCCTTAGGAATTGCTGTCCCCGCTGAAATATGGAGAGAGAGACTTATTAAATTTAAAGAAATAGGATGTAATGCTATTCGTACCGCCCATCATATATTTGCCCCTGAGATACTGGATATATGTGATGAACTGGGTTTATTAGTATATGAAGAACCCTTTGACAAATGGACAGGGGGTTCATATGGAAGATATTTCAAGACAGAGTGGCAGAAAGATCTTGAGATAATGGTGAAAAGAGATCGTAATCATCCTTGTATCTTTATCTGGGGAGTGGGTAATGAAGTTGAGAATCAGGGCCAGGAGTCTATGATTAAGATATTAAAAATGTTTAAAGAGCATTTACTTAAATTTGATGATACCAGACCAGTTACTTATGCTATGAATCCTCATTTTAAATATGAAAGTAATATAGATGTAAGAAAAATTAAGGATATTCAGAAATATGTGGATGAAGTAAGTGATACAGAGATATATGATCTTGATGAAAGAATAGAACGTATTCGCAGAATTGCAGAGATAGTAGATGTGATATCCTGTAATTATCAGGAGCAATGGTATACCGCGATACATAAGGCTATTCCTGAAAAGCTGATTCTAGGAACGGAGACTTATCAATACTTTAGAGGCCATACAGATCAGATGCAGAATTTTACCGATGAGAATCCTTGGATGGATGTGGAGAAGAATGATTATGTTATAGGTGGCATGCTCTGGACTGGTATAGATTACCTAGGTGAGTCCATGGGATATCCAGCCAAGGGATGGTCAGGATCCTTATTCTGGACCAATAATGAACGAAAGCCTATGTCATACCTGTATGAAAGTTATTGGTCAGATAAGCCTATGGTATACTTTGCTGTTATGGATTATTCTCTACAGGATGAAGTGGTCAAAGAACATTGGGATACTCCAAGATATGCCAGCCATTGGAATTTCCCTCAGTTTTATAAAACAGTGCTTCCATATATGATAGCTAGTAATTGTGAAGAGGTTACCTTGGAGCTTAATGGAAAAAGGCTCTATGTGAAAAAGCCATCAGAATATCCCAATAGAATGATAACAGGCTTTATTCCCTACCTACCAGGAACTGTAACAGTTAAGGGATATATAGGAGGAGAAGAGGTTGCCAGTTATATTTTAAAGACCGCAGGGCCAGCTATTAAACTGGAATTTGATGAAGAAACTATACAACTTCATGCAGTAAAAGGATATATGATGCTGCTAACAGTAAGAGCAAAAGATCAGGATGGGGTACCGGTATTTCGTGAAAGTGCAAAGGTTACCTTTAATATCCAAGGGCCGGCAGAAATTGTATCTGTTGATAATGGAGATTTGACATCCAGTGAACCCTATAACAATAATTTTATGCATATGTATCATGGTCAGGTCAGCACCATAATAAGGTTAACAGGTGATAGAGGCCGTATTGTCTTAACAGCATCGGCTGATGGTATGTTTATGGGGCAGATGGCTATAAATGTTGTATAGTCTAGATAGTTCTCATAACTTTTATACCATAAAAGGCAATTATTCTATTGTTGGGTTAGCTATGAGTTAAAAATAGCTTATATTCACCTTTTTGCCCATCTTCTTTAGGCAATCAGCCAGCTCATCAATTAACCTCATCTTAATGCTGAAATTTATAGGTAATTCAGGATTCTGATGGGCTGGATTGATAGCCTTACCTACATAAAAATTAATATCGGTAGCCTCTTCAAATAATAGGGTTGAAATTAAGGAGGCACCATCCTTTTGTCCATGCCAATAGGTATTGCCTGTATTGTCATTAAGATAATCATAAGCGTTTGATAGAACACGATTAATAGTTATTATTCCTTCTGTAACTAAATCTACTCCATCTATTTTAGATATAGGCGGTAGGCTTGGATCAACATAATTAAGATCAGTGTAAATATCTTTACCTAGATACTTAGCCGCAATAGTAGAAGTTGTACCTCCACATATGATATGTTTACCCTCCTTAGCAAAGAATAGGGTCATCATCTTACTGTCATCTTCAGGATTTGAAGGTGGCCCTATAAGCAAATTAATAGGCTCTCTTTTGCGGATTTTAACTGTAGATATGGTTATATCATCACCAGGGATGTTCTCATACAATTGGCAACACTGATCCATCAGTATGGAAGAGAGCATTTTGGCTGAATAGTTATTTTCATATACGGCTTCAAGAAATTCTATAATATTATCCCGTTGCCATCCAAAATTCAAAGCCTTACCTACACCGGCATAAACAGCCCCATCACTTATGGATACCAATACATCTCCAGGGGAGAGTTCAATCTTGGATTTATAGATACTTTTATCACCGATAGTCATATGTATCTTATTGTAATCACAGGACTTACCATTTTGCAGATAAATAACATGGGGATTATCATATTGTATTATCTCAGCAGTCTTATTATCTACAATATGAATTATGGTAAATGTGGAATATGCAATACCTCGTTTTTCGCAAACAGGTAAGGTAGAAGCCACTGTAGTCACACAATCCTCGATACTCATTTGATTGGCTAGCATAGTTGAGATGATTTTGGAAGTGAGAGTGGAAAGGATACTAGCTTTTACCCCGCTCCCTAATCCATCAGCCAGAACCATAACAAAGGAAGTATCATTTTTCTCAACTATATCTACGTGATCTCCGCAGATTTGTTCACCATGTTTATTAACGCTAAGATAGCAGGTATCGATACATAAGTTATTCATTCTTCAAGGTCTCCTTTAGATGAGTCAAGGCAATCTTAGTTTCTGCTGCTGTTTCCCCTAGTAAAGATGCAATTTCTTGAACAACCCGCATCTGTTTTTCTATAACCTTATCAGTTATTTCCATAGTTTGTAGGCTTATTTCTTCCTTTTTAATTCTGGCCATCTCCTCATCGGTTATATCTCGGAAGATGCAAATAATAATATGGTAGGTACGGTCATATATAATGGTTTCTTCTATGTACTTATTGTATTCTACCCAGTAAGTTAAGCGATCGTGGATATTCTTGCCTGTGGTAATAACCTCCATAAATGAAGAAGGATTTAGTATCCGTACCACTGGAGCACCTAGGATATAGGACTTATGCTTAATATTAAGAATCTGTTTAGCTGCCCGATTAATCTGTTGGACCTCAAGATCCTCATTAAGCACTATAACACCACTGGTCATATTGTAAATAATATTATCAGAGAAGTTCTCTGCTTTTTCTTTTAAAAATGGTAGGCACATGGTTAGATCTGCTTTACCCTGGAATACGGCAATAGCTTTTTCCCTGCAAGTATTATAGCCGCAACTTCCGCAATTTAACTCCTGTTCAGGAGTAGATTTACCCATCTTATGTAATATCTCGGCTATAGCACTACTACCAGGCATGGGGTTAGAAGAACCTAAGTATGGAAAGTGCTTACGTAGTTTATCTTTAGGAAGAGATGATATATTGAAATCTAAGTTTCGGGCATATCTATTTACAGCTATATAGTCGGATACCAGTGTCCGTCTCTCTCTGCAATAACTGTTATAATGTTCATTATACATAGCAGGCCCACCAACACAGCTTCCACTACAGGCAGACATCTCTATAAAACAGTTGGTCAATTTACCATCTATTATATCCTTCAAAGCTTGGATGCAGTTATCAGTCCCGTCTATGGATATAAAGTCATAATCAGACCCTTCAGTTATCATAGAGCGAATGATACCTCCTGGCATAGGAAATAATCTGGCCCTGCCTCTCGGATTTTCAATCTCTAAATTATTATCCTTGTTACTATTATCATCGGTAATACTATCATTAAGGTTATTGCCAGTAGACTTATAATCAGATATGCTAATCCCTTCCTCATCTAACCATTCATATAATTCTTGAAATGTAAGCACATAGTCCACAAGGCCAGGATATTGGTCAGCTTCTTCCTTTTTAGAGATACATGGTCCTATAAAAACGGTATGGCAATCGGGATGTTCTTCTTTTAGTGTCATACAGTGTGCCTGCATGGGGGATAAAATTTTTGCAAGATATGGAAGGGCTTCAGGGTAGTATTTCTGAATAAGAGTATTGACTGAATGGCAACAAGAAGAGATAATGGGCTTTCCTTCATTCTCTTTTAGCATCATTTCGTATTCTTTCTTCACTATAGTGGCCCCTAGGGCAGTTTCCGAAGCTCCTGCAAAACCTAATTTCATTAGGATGCTTTCCAGACCATAGATGTCTAACCCTTTAAAATTAGCAATAAAAGATGGGGCAAGGCTGACAAAGACAGGTTTCCCCATAGCAATTATTTCTTTAACTTTTTCCACATCATTCTTTATCTGTTTTGCATTTTGTGGGCACACAACGTAACATTGGCCACATAGGATGCATTTTTCTTTCACAATATGAGCCTGATGATCAGCAAAACGAATTGATTTTACAGGGCAGTGTCTAATACATTTATAGCAGTTCTTACAATTAGCTTTTTTCAGTTGTATATAATAATCCATTGTACTTAACCTTCTTAATCATAATATTGTAATTATGGGCAACAAGCAATAATCCAATTTAGTTAAACTTTGAGAGTATGTTCTCTTGAAAAAACTCATTGAAATTATCCTTGGAAACTCCACAGATTATATCGTCATTGATTCTGACTGAAACCCCTTCTTTACATTTGCCAAGGCAAAATGCAGCGGATAAATTAACTTTATCCTCCAAATTATTATTTGCTATTTCTTGTTTCATTAGTTGGATCACATTATAGGACCCCTTAAGATGGCATGAACTCCCAACACAAACATAGATATTCATAACGAAATTCTCCTTTATATGCAATGGAATGCTTGTTGGAACTTAGAAAATAATTATATTAATTATAATACTATGTTAAATATTTGTCAATCTTATTAGACTATTATATGGCAAATCTCATATCCCCTGCATCCAAGATGAGATAGTGAGTATATGGGATAGAAGCTAATTATAAATTAAAGATATCAGTTAGTAAAATAATTAAATGAGTTATTTAAATAAGATATTTATATAAGTTATATTGATAAATACTACAATTAGGCTAAAATATATACAAACACAATTATAGCCTAATAGAAGTAATAGCAATAGGATTGCTACAAGTGTATAAATAATGGAGGAAATATTTATGATGATGCGGGAAAATACTAAAAACGGAGACAGCTTATCTATTCTTGGCTTTGGCTGTATGCGGTTTCCTATGAAGGGGAGTGCAATAGATGAAGATAGAACCATAAGGATGATTAGAGATTCCATTGAAAAAGGGATAAACTATTTTGACACAGCTTATTTTTACCATGGAGGGAAAAGCGAGTCCTTACTGGGTAAGGCCCTAGCAGGAGGTTATAGGCAGAAGGTAAAGATAGCAACAAAGCTGCCTCCTTTTATGGTTAGTAAACTAGATGGTGCAATGAAAATATTTGAAACACAACTAACTAGATTACAGACGGATTATATAGATTATTACTTATTACATATGTTAACTGACAAGGCTAGTTTTGATAGGATGGTTTCAATTGGAGTTGTTCAATGGTTAGAAGAGCTAAAGGACGAAGGGAAGATTAAAAATATAGGCTTCTCCTTCCATGGCAGTAAAACTGACTTTGAGGACATCGTAGCAGCGTATCCTTGGGATTTTTGTCAGATACAGTATAACTATCTGGATGAGAATAATCAAGCAACCAAATCAGGTCTCCTATTGGCTAATTCCTTGGGGATACCAGTTATAGTTATGGAACCACTAAGGGGAGGTAAATTGGTAACGAATCTACCCAAGGAAGTCACATCAGCGTTTCAGAAATTTTCTAAAGATAGAACTCCAGCAGAATGGGCACTGCGCTGGATATGGAATCATCCTGAAGTAACAGTTGTTCTGTCTGGAATGAGTGATGAGGCCCAAGTTGAAGAGAATATAAGAATTGCGAAAGATGCAGCCCCCAACTCCTTTACTAAAGAAGAATTAGAGTTATTTGACAAGGTTAAAGCTATAATGCATGAGAAGACTAAAATACCCTGTACCGCTTGTAACTACTGTATGCCTTGTCCATTTGGAGTAAATATTCCCGGTTGCTTTTCAGCTTATAATAGTAAATATCTACTGGAAGATAAACGGTATCGGTGGAAATATATGCAGACATTGGGCGTGTTATCAAAGCAACCAGCATATGCATCGGTATGCACTGAATGCGGCAAATGTGAACGAAACTGTCCTCAAAAGATTGAGATTAGGAAGGAACTAAAAACCGTTAAGAGGGAAATGGAAGGGATTTTTATTAAACCCTTGGTTGCTGTTGCTAGGAAGATAGCCAGAGTGAAGTAGTTCTTGCATATAACAGACTTATACTTTAAAATAGTAATAAATGGTAGAGGAGGTATACTAATGAAAGTAACGTCAGCAAGTGCAAATAAACTATTGAAAGCTTTGGAAGATGAGAAAGCTTATCTTAGAAACATTGAGGAACAATCTTGTACTTATATCGTATCAGATTCGGAATTAGATGAGAAACCTGATTATGATTATATAGAAACTCAAAGGCAGATAGAGGAGATTGATAATAAGGTATTAAAGATCAAACATGCAATCAATGTGTTTAATACAAGGACAAAACTCCCAGGGTTAGATATTACAATAGATATGGCACTGGTTAAAATGGCTCAACTTAATCAAATGAAAACTAAATTAGATGGGTTACGTAAAAAGTTACCGAAACAGCGGGTTCCATCCTTTGGGAAAGACAGTGTAGATTACCTATACATTAATTATGATCTTGCCGCTGTTAAGGAGGATTATAAAAAAGTATCAGATCAGATAATGGAAATTCAGCTAGCTCTAGATACCTGTAACCAGACTATAGAATTTGAAGTGGATATAGATTAATATTAATTACCCTTTAAGTTAAAGTAATATTCCACAGCAAATCCAGATATTTATAGGCAATAACAGGTTAAGGTTAGGTTAAGGTTTGATGTTATTCTGTTATTTGTTATCGGATAAAGTTCAAGGTTTGAAAATTGCATTAAATTTTAATTACTAGGATATTGCTTACTTAATAAAAACTTTTATCATGCGGAAGTATCGGGTTATACGCATGTATATTTATTGCTGATAAATAAGTTAAGCAATTATGTTCTTAAAGGTAAAGAGTTCAAAGTTCAATTGGAAGAAACCTGCACAGGTTAAAGTAGTAGCTATGGAGCAAATAGAGTTAGTGTTTTGATATGATAATTTATATTCAGCCCCTGATTAAACACATTTTTTTAAGATCATGATTTACGATTCTTATAAATCCATGTCCGTGTAATTATGCAGGGGCTGAACTGTAACTTTTTCACACTACTTATTCATTATTAATTATAGCCCAGTATGCAGGCTTAGCTTGGAGTCTTTTATCAAACAACAATCCAGCATCTCCTCTTCCTACAATAGGGAAATTTTCTAGCCAACTGTCGTTATCTCCAATACCCCATAAGATAACCATACTTAAATTGCCTTTCTCGGCTTGTTTTCTGAATATATTAAATATTTCTTTGTATTTATCAGCCTGAATCTGTAATAATTCATCTGTAATATCTTTCTTTTTCTCCATCCAGTTGTAAACAGACATATCCATCTCCGTAACTTCAACAGTAAAATCAGGATTGTATTCCTTCAGTGATGCAAAAAGCTCTATACATTCCTCGATCTCTTGTGGTGATGGACCATAAATAGATATATGCATCTGCAGACCTACACCATCAACAGGAACACCTTTTTCCAGCATTCTCTTTATCAGTTCGTACATATCAGTCCGTTTACGACCTCTAGCTTCAAGACCATAATCATTAATAATCAATTTTGTATTAGGATCAGCTTCACGGGCATATTTAAACGCCAATTCAATATAATCACTGTCATATCCATCGCCATCCACATCTCCGATTATAGACTTCCATTTTGAATTTTCGTTTTCTCCCCTAAGGCCATTTGAATCAGATATTACTTCATTTACTACATCCCAAGAATAGAACTTGCCTTTATATTTGCCCAATACAGCCTTTATATGGGTTTCCATTCTTTCTAATAACTTTTCACTTGATGCTGGTTTTGATGGATTATCTGGATCTGTGAAGAACCAGTCTGGTATTTGATTATGCCATAATAATGTATGGCCACGTAGTAGCATATTGTTCTTTTCTGCAAATTGAACAAATTTATCAGTTTCTTGCCAGTTAAACTTCCCTTCAGTTGGTTGCAAAGCATCAGGTTTCATGGCATTGCCTGCTACTAATACTCCATAGTGGTAGCCAATAAATTCTGAGTATATTTC
The DNA here is from genome assembly GCA_012519565.1 of Clostridiales bacterium. Taxonomy (GTDB): domain Bacteria; phylum Bacillota; class Clostridia; order Lachnospirales; family Lachnospiraceae; genus Mobilitalea. Next base: position 17,663 of record JAAYPX010000135.1, read on the forward strand.
TTTCTCATCTAGAAAATGAGTACTGGTAGCTGCACCAATGGGAAAATATTCTGCAAATGCATCTTTAAGGGGTGTGATGTCTTTTTGATATGTAATAGGGGTAACTTCAGTTACTATAATATGATCAATATAGAAATCTATTATATCTTCATCTGTAACATCATCATCTGGTTTCCAAGGAACTTCTATATATAATCTATACTGTGTCAATTCTTCATTATCAGGAATTTCATATTCCCCTTCCAGCACTCCCCACTGACCTTTATATATAGTTGCTTGTGCAAGGTTGGGATAGGTAACTTCGCCTCCTATATGATTTTCAAATTGTAGATTAAACTGTTTTGATGCGGGACCGTCAGTATAATTTAGCTGTAATGAGAAATAGTACCTTTTACCTTTCTCAAGTACATTGGTCAAGTCAATTGCAGGTCCTTCCCAGGTCTTAGTTCTACCTGTGGTTTTCAGGCTGTAAGTGCCGCTATATGCTTCATCACCTGACAAAGCCACATTTTCACCACCTCGCCCAGTCCAGTTCAATTGGTCTTCACGTTCAAAACCGGGATTTTCCAGCAAACTTTGAAGTAATTCTATTTCTCTTTCTTGTTTTGTGTGTTCTTCTTCAGCTTTTTGCTCATTATCTTGCTTGTTATGTTCGTTTGATTTTTGCTCCTTGTCTTTTTCCTCAGCTTTTTGCTCCTTGTCTAGCTTGTTTTGCTCATCTGCTGTTTGGGCATTGTTCTGTTCCTTTTGATCAGTTACTGTATGTTTATTGTCTTCTCCATTTTGATTACTTACATTTTTGGCATAATCTTTACCATCACATCCCGTAAAGGTGATAGCCAACAAAAAACTTAATATCAGTAAAACTTTCTTACATTTCATTTATTTAACCTCCTTCTAAAATAATAATTCATAGCGTAAAGCTTTGTTAATATGCCTCCTTAATTAAGGGAAACTACTACTAGGATATTTACGTATGAAAATTCATCCCTAAATCTCTTTGTCCTATGTACCATTGTTAAATGATTACCTTAACTGGGTGATTTTGACAAATGTATATAGAGGTCTCTAAGTAATAAAGGTAATCCCTATGACAATGCAGTAAGTGAGGCAGTAAATAAAATAATGAAAACTGAATTTATATATCAGAACAAATTTGAGATATTAGAGGAGTTGCAGTTAAAATTAGCAGAGTATATTTATTGGTATAATA
>JAAYPX010000136.1 GCA_012519565.1 Clostridiales bacterium
ATAAGGAGCTCCTCTCTTTTTGTTTAGTAAGGTTTTGATTAGGCACCTTAATTTTACCATAACAAAGAGAGGATTTCCTTATATTTTGGGCATTTTCTGAAAGTTGTTTATAACAAACCGGCTAAAATGGGTGCTTGTGGATAAAAGTACGGAAACTCAAGAAAAAGAAGACTTGAAAATATATCTTTCTTCCTATATTATTAACTAGTAATTGCTTGATGTAAATATTGGTACGACAAGGATTACAGATTTACAAATCTATATCATTACTTATGAATTTCAATGTATTTCATACTATTTCTTGCTAATATATTGTTGGGTAATAGTGATAAAGAAATTGTATAAAATATATTGCAGATTACAAACATATTTTGTAAATGAAAAGGAGAGTATTTTATGGAAAAATTCTTCAAGCTTAAGGAAAATGGCACCAATGTATCTACAGAGTTTTTAGCTGGTCTCACAACATTCTTTGCCATGGCTTATATCATCTTTGTTAACCCTGCTATGTTATCACAAACAGGTATGCCTCAAGGTGCAGTGTTTCTAGCAACTATTATAGCTTCAATTGTAGGTACCTTGGTAATGGGACTTTTCGCTAATGTTCCTTATGCTCAGGCGCCTGGAATGGGATTAAATGCATTCTTTACCTTTACTGTTGTATTTCAATTAGGCTTCACATGGGAACAAGCTTTAGCAATGGTTTTCATATGTGGTGTTGTTAATGTTCTTATAACAGTAACTAAAGTTCGTAAATTAATTATTAAATCAATACCAGAGAGTCTTCAAAATGCAATTAGTGGCGGTATTGGTATTTTCATAGGATACTTAGGAATTAAGAGTGCTGGATTACTTTCCTTTACATCTGACCCTGGTACTTATTTAGCTTTAGACAGTGGTACAGTTGTAGCAGATAGTTCAGCTGTTCCAGCTCTAGTGGCTTTCAATAATCCTGGAGTGTTATTAGGCTTAATAGGTATTACTATTACAATAATTCTATTAGTTCTGAATGTAAAAGGCGCGATTATGATAGGTATTGTATTAACAACACTTATCGGTATCCCTATGAAAGTTACAGATTTAAATTTAGGAGAAAGTATTAGTTTAGCTGAATCATTTAGTCAATTAGGAGAAACTTTTGGTGCAGCTTTTGGTTCAAAGGGATTACTTTCCTTATTTAGTGATCCTGCTAAAATTCCTTTGGTTCTAATGACAATATTTGCTTTCAGTTTATCTGATACATTTGATACCATTGGTACATTTATCGGAACAGGTAGAAGATCTGGTATTTTCGATGAAGCAGATGAAAGAGCATTGGAAGAAAGTTCAGGTTTTGAGTCTAAGATGGACAAGGCTTTATTTGCGGACTCTATAGCGACTTCTATCGGTGCAATTTTTGGTACATCCAATACCACAACTTATGTAGAGAGTGCTGCTGGTATAGGTGCTGGTGGACGTACAGGTTTAACATCTGTAGTAACAGCTTTATGTTTCTTAGTAAGTATGTTCCTAGCTCCAGTAATTAGTATTGTTCCTGCACAGGCAACAGCTCCTGCTCTTGTAGCTGTAGGTATTATGATGTTAGCATCATTTAAAGATATCAAATGGTTAGATTTTGATGTGGCAGTTCCTGCTTTCTTTGCTTCTATATTTATGGGACTTGCTTATAGTATATCCAACGGTATTGCCTTTGGTTTTATATACTACATCATAGTTAAGCTAGTTAAAGGTGAAGGAAAAGATATTAATCCAGTATTATGGGTATCAACTCTTCTGTTTGTACTAAACTTTGTGATAATGGCATTTCTGTAATAATGACAATATATCAAGACCTTTAAGAGAACGGCTCTTAAATGAGATAACAAGTTAGACTTATATCCCCCTAAGTAGACAAGGTAATTAACCTTGTCTACTTAAGGGAGATTTTTTAATTGACAAAAACTACTATATACTATAAAATTCCACATAAAGAAATTAATGTTATTAATATCATACAGTCTTGAGATATTTCATATAAGTATTAAATGATTATAGAAAAGAGGATGTAGCATGAAGACAAGAACTAAAAATATATGTATGTTACTTATAGGGATAATTATTATTTTCCAAGCTGTGCTTTTAGCAGGATGTAATAAAAAAGTGACAACTGATCCCAATAGTGAAAGCGATAGAACTTCTGATGAAAGTACTTTAACTTTAGCCATGATTAATGAACCTACTGGTTTTGATCCTTTCATAGCTGATTCGGCAGACACAAGAAGCATTCTGTTTAATATATTCGAAGGATTAGTTAAGCCCACTGCAGATGGAGGACTTACGCCAGCTGTTGCAGAAGATTATAAAATTTCAGATGATGCAACCACCTATACATTTATTTTAAGAAGTGGAATTAAATTTCATAACGGAAATCCAGTTACATTAGATGATGTGATTTATTCGGTCAATCAGGCAATCGAAGCTAAGATAAGTGGTTATGAGAATATTTCGGCAGTTGAGCCAGTTGATGACAAGACAATAAAGATACAATTAAAAGAAGCTGATAATGAATTCTTACCATATCTAACTACAGCCATCGTACCCAAAGATTATACTGAGCAGGCAACTAAACCAATAGGAACTGGTCCTTATAAAGTTGCATCCTTTACTGAACAACAGTCTTTGGTTTTGATGAAAAATGAATATTACTGGCAAGAAGGACTTCCACATCTTAATAAAGTAGTATATAAATCAGTGGCAGACGGTAATGGGGCTTTACTGGAATTAAAGGCTGGATCGGTTGATATGCTTTCTGTTGAGTATCCTGTAATTCAACAACTAGACCCTAATGAATTTAATATTGTGGAGACATCCTCCAACTCTGTTCAGCTTCTGGCACTAAATAACAATTATGAACCTTTGAAACATATTAAGGTAAGGCAAGCAATTAGCTACGTTGTTGACTGTCAGGAAATAATGGAGACAGTAAATAAAGGTTATGCACAAAGGGCAGCCAGTCCTGTAATACCGGCACTCATTCAACTTTATGACAGTTCTTTAAATGATGCTTATAATAAAGACCTTAATAAAGCGAAAGAGCTTATGAAGGAAGCCGGCTATGAAACAGGCTTTAATTTGAAGATTACCGTACCTTCTATATATCAAGTTCATATTGATACAGCGCAAGTTATATTAAATCAGTTAAAAGAAATTGATATTACTGCAAGCATTGAACTAGTAGATTGGTCTACTTGGTTAAGTAAGGTATATACTGATAGGAACTATGAAGCTACAATTATTTCAGTAGATGGTGCCAATATCTCTGCTAAAAGTTATTTGGGAAGGTATCTTTCTATCTCAAGCAAAAACTTTATTAATTACAGTAGTGCTGAATATGACAAGGTATACAACTTGGCTATTAATGAGCCAGATGAAACTAAACGGATTGATTTATATAAACAGGCCCAAAAGATTCTATCAGAAGATGCAGCAAGTGTTTACATACAGGATATTTCAAGATTATATGCCTTCAGAAAAGGTTTCACAGGATTTGTGAACTATCCACTATATGTCCTAGATCTGTCTACCATAAGAAAGACAAAGTAAGCAGGAAAATTGTTTACTTTTAAATACAATTATTATATTTGGGGATATGTAAATGCAGCGTATATATAGAAAAATTATTGCTTTAATCTCGACACTTTTTATTATATCTATAGTAACTTTTGCAGTGTTTCATGTTATACCAGGAGATCCTGCCATGCAGATCCTTGGTACTGAGGCATCGCCAGAACGCTTAGAATTGTTACGCAAACAATTAGGAATAGATAAAAGTTTGCCTAAGCAGTATATAACTTGGGTTCAAGGAATCGCTAAGGGGGATTTTGGAGAGTCCATAAAATATAGAAAGCCTGTGAGGGATATTATAGTAGACCGGATACCGGTTACTGTAGCTCTTTCAAGTATGGCAATAATATTGATTTTTATTATATCTATTCCGATAAGCGTGTATTCTTGCAAAAAGGAACATACTTTACTTGATGAATGTATCAACGTATTAACAGTATTTTCCGTATCTGTGCCTGGTTTTTTCATGGGAATATTATTTGTATGGGTGTTCGGTCTTCTACTTAGAGCTTTTATACCAGGAGCTTATATAAGTTATCAAGAGAATTTTATGGAGTTTTTAAAATATCTATTTTTTCCGGCACTGGTGATTGCAATACCCAATAGTGCAGTAGTAATAAAATATTTACGTTCCTCTATACAAAATGAAATGAAATTGGATTATGTAAGAACTGCATTTAGCAAAGGGTATTCCGAAAATGCCGTATTGTTTCGACATGTTTTGAAAAATGCCTTAGTCCCCTTGATTTCCCTTTTAGGAATGATAGTAGGAGATGTTTTTTCTGGTAGTATCATTATTGAACAGGTTTTTAATGTACCTGGAATAGGTAAATTACTAATTGCAGCTATAACTGCGAGGGATTATCCTTTAATTCAAACATTGGTTGTAATAATTGCATGCATAGTTGTGTTTTCGAATACTTTGGCTGATATAATACTTCAAATTATTGATCCAAGAATACGTATCGAATAGATTAAACTTTTAAATTAACGGCTAATTCAAATCTGCTATTAAGAATATGTAAGGTGAACATTATGAGGAGAAATATATATTTTATAATTGGTGGGATATTAATTACATTTATCTTTTTATTGCTTGTGATTGGTATATTTTATACCCCCCATGATATTTATGAAATGAATAGCCTGGAAAGCTTTCAGAAACCGTCTATAAAGCACCTAATGGGTACTGATAATATGGGAAGAGATATTCTTAGCCGTATCATGGTAGGATCTCGCTTTACTTTGTTTGTATCTATATGTACTGTGTTAGTAAGTGCAACAGTCGGAAGCGTATTGGGAATGTTAAGCGGTTATATAGGCGGTATAGTAGATGAGTTTGTAATGAGGGTGATGGATGCAATTACTTCCTTTCCGGGAATACTAATTGCCTTGGTAATGGTATCAGTTTTGGATTATGGTAAATTCACTATTATTCCAGCCTTATGTATTATGTTTGTTCCAAGTTTTACTCGTGTTATGCGTAATGGTACCTTGCAATATAAAGAAAGTGAATTTATTAATTATATAAGGGTGTTTGGGGCCTCGGATTTTAGAATTGCCCTTGTACATATTTTACCAAATCTCTTTCCGGTTTTATTATCTTCAGTTATTGTAGGCCTATCTAACGCAATACTAGCAGAATCAAGTATGAGTTACTTAGGGCTGGGGATTCAACCACCGACTCCAAGTTGGGGGCGTATGTTATATGAAGCCCAGGCATTCTTGTTTTCTGCACCATGGTGTTCCCTTGCTCCAGGTATTATGATTTTGATAACAGTGGCAGGCTTCAACTTTATAGGGGAGGGCATTCGTAAAAGGTATAGTTAGGGAGGCTTGTTATGGATGATAGTTTGCTTTGCATAGAAGATTTATCCATAGGAATTAGAAAGGATAAGCAACTTCTATATGCAGTAGAAGAGATAAGCTTTAAAATAAAAGCAGGTGAAATTTTAGGGATAGTAGGTGAATCAGGATGTGGTAAAAGTTTAACTGCCCTTTCTATCCTAGGTTTATTACCGAAAGATGTATCTATAGCTGGAGGCAGTATAGTATTTGATAAAAAAGATATAAGTTCAGTTAAGCGGGCAGAGTTAAATAAGATTCAGGGGGAGGATATTTCTATCATTTTTCAGGATACTATGACCTCCTTAAACCCATTAATGAAAATTGGTAAACAGATTGGTGAAGTATTATTGTTACATAAGAAGATGCCTAGAAAAGAAATAAAGAAAGAGGTATTAGGCATATTAAATAAAGTAGGTATAAAGGAAGCAGAAAGATGCTATAATTCTTATCCTCATCAATTATCTGGAGGTATGCGTCAAAGGGTAGGCATTGCAATGGCTGTTATTTGTAAGCCTAAACTGCTGATAGCTGATGAGCCAACAACAGCATTGGATGTAACCACTCAAGATCAAATTCTAAGATTATTACTTCAAATACATAAAGAATTTAATATGGCCATTCTATTTATTTCCCATGATCTTGGTATCGTAAAGCAATTTTGTGATAGAGTTATAGTTATGTATGCTGGAAAGGTGGTTGAAGATGGAGATGTCAATAGTATTTTTACATATCCTGCCCATGAATATACAAAAGGCCTTATAAGTTCTATTCCAACAAGACATAGCAAAGGTAAAAGGCTTCATTGCATTGAAGGGAAGGTGCCGAATTTAAATGAAAGTAAAGCTGGATGTCCATTTGCTTTACGATGCAAAAAGGCAAGTGATATCTGTTTGGTAGAAAAGCCTCCAAGGATTATATTAGAAAATAACCATAGCGTATGCTGTCATTTTGTAGATATGGAAAGTGAGAAAAAGTGATAGATATTGATAAAATTTTAAAAGTAGAAGAAGTCTCCAATTCTTATAGGAGACGGGGAGTTGGTTTTCAAAAAAAAGATCTAGAGGTTTTGAGCAATATTAATTTTCATATAAATAAGAGGGAGTTTTTCGGATTAGTTGGGGAAAGTGGATGTGGAAAATCTACCTTATGTAAAGCTATTCTAGGCTTGATTGATTATGAAGGTAAAATTACAATCGACAATTTAGATGTTAAAGCAGTTAAGAGGAAAAATATTGCTAGGAAGGTACAGGCTGTGTTTCAAGATCCAATGAGTGCCCTAAATCCGAGAAAGACAATTGGCTTTATGCTTGAAGAACCTTTGAAAATACATAAGCTAGGTACGAAAAAGGAAAGAAGTAAGCGAGTTGATGAAGTATTGGAGCTGATAGGTTTGGATTCTTCATATCGACAACGTTATCCCAGTGAACTTAGCGGGGGACAACGTCAGAGGGTATGTATCGGCTGCGCTATCATCTTAAACCCGAGTTTGATAATTGCAGATGAAGCAGTTTCAGCGCTGGATGTATCAGTTGCTGCACAGATACTGAACCTTTTTCAAGACCTGCATGATTCGTTTGATATGTCGTTTCTGTTTGTGTCTCATAATTTAAATCTTGTTTATCACTTATGTGACAGAATTGCTGTTATGTATCAGGGGAAGATTGTTGAGATGGGAGATGCAGAAGATATCTATAACAATCCAAAACATCCCTATACTCAATTACTTGTGTCATCTATACCTAAACTGGATGAGAGACCAACTGTAATATCGCCCTTGGCTGATATTAGGTAAAGAATTGGGGCTGTTGCAATAATGCAGTAGCCCCATCTTTAAAATTTATATTATCTATTCATTAGTCTATTCATTTTCTTTCTTTGTTCCTATAGATAATAACAAGTTAAATACGATACCTGCAACAGCAGCTGTTGCAATGGCAGGGAATTCAACTCCAAACATAGGAATCATACCATTTCCTTCAAAACCAAAGCTTCCGCCTAAACCAATGATTAGTATTATGGCTATAATTGCCATATTTTTAGAATTAAACATATCAACCTTACTGTCCATCATAATTGTTATACCTTGTGCAGCAATAACACCAAACAAATAGATGGATAAACCACCAATTACTGCAGTTGGGATTGAATATACTAAATTTATTAAAGGTGTAAAGCAAGAGATAACCATTGTAATAATGGCAGCGGCAATTAATACAGGGATGGAAAACACCTTGGAGATTGCCATTGTACTTATGTTCTCACCATAGTTTGTCCCAGCTGGTCCGCCAATGAAGCCTGATATAATATCTCCTAAACCATCACCTATTAAGTTTAATCCTAATTTATCAGCAATATTATATCTTTTCTCAGAACCTTTTTTCTTTGCTAAGTCATTTACATAGATATCCAGTTGATATACATGGGCGGTTGATTCTGGTATGGTGGCAATTGCAATTGGCATAATTGCACCTATAGCAGCCCATGAAGGTTTAGGGAATGTGAATTCCGGTATGTTAAAAAAGCTTTCAGCTTTAATGGTATCAAAGACAACAAAGGGTATGCCTGTAATTTTGCCAATTATCAATGCAGCAATGTATCCGGTAAAAAGGCCAAAAAGAATAGGCAACTGACTAAGCCTGCCCTTCAAGTATACCGAATATAAAATTGTAGAAACTAAAGTAATAATAGCAATTACCCATGCCATACTTTGAGCTAAGCCTTCCTGTGAAACTGCTAAATTACTAGGATAAGTAGCCGCATCATTCATAGCATTTGCTGCAAGGGATAAACCGATAATAATAGCGATACTTCCGGTAACTGTAGGGGGAAGAATTTTATCAATGGTTTTTCTTCCAGTTTTTTGAATAAGGATACCGGCAATAATAGATATAAAACCTGACATTACAATACCAAATTGAGCAATTGATATTTTGTCATTGAGAGCTAAATGGGAAAATTGTTCTGCTCCCATAATAGAAGCGATAGCTGAAATATAAGAAAAGCTAGAACCATAATATAAAGGAATCTTTTTACCTGTAATAAGAATAAAACAAAGAGTTGCTAGCCCACTGGCAAAAATAGTTGTTGAAACATGGAATCCAGTAATTAAAGCCACTAATACAGTTGCTGGAAACATTACAACAATTTGTTGAAGTGCAAATAGTATTAGTTCGACAAAAGATGGACATTCATCTGGCAAATAGCCAACTGGTTTTTTGTTAATTGACATGATTTTTACCTCCTGAAATTTTTTATATTCTGACATACTTTTAAAGTTTTGTAAAGAGTAAATTTTATTTATTTTCAAAAAAATTTAAAAAATTACAGCTTTTCATAAAATAATACTAAAAACCTAAAAAAATAAGAACTAAAATTAGATATAATTATAAAAAGCTTCCAAATAAATGTAGTATAAATCGAAAGTTTTATATGGTATACTTGTTTCATGATAAATAAAAGGCAGGTGTTTTTATGAAGTTATTAAACAATTTAAGTCTTCAATTTATAGGCCTTACCAATACTATTAAAAGATATCCCTTAACTACTATTTTTTTATTAGCGGCAACAATAACTAATGGGATAGCAATCAGTTCAGATCGTAACTTAGATATAGTATATTACATGGTATCTTTTTTGCTGGGTGCCTTGTTGAGTGTTGTATTTCAAATGTTATATGAGCGATTTTCAACTAAAGCTATAGATAGAATGGTTTATATGGTGGTTGCAACAGCGGCAATCTTAGTATATTATCTCCTAATCCAAGCCCAAGGGTTTGATAAAGTAGTAGCAACTAGAACATTTGCATTCTTTTTTATACTTTTAATTGCCTTTCTTTGGATACCATCCATTAAAAACAAATATAGTTTTAATGAAACATTTATGGCGTCGCTTAAGGCTTTTTTTGTAGCCTTAATTTTCTCAGGAGTATTATATTTGGGAATTATTGCAATTATATTTGCAGTTGACTTTCTAATTGTGTCGGTAGATAGTGATGCATATGGGCATTCAGCTAATATAGTTTTTATCTTATTTGCCCCCTTGTATTTATTATCTATGATACCTATATATCCTGAAAGAGGAGATAGCTTAAGTGACGGAGGCGGTGCTATAAGTGAAGATAGCACAGCTGATGAAGCAATTGAAAAAGCTGTGACTGCCTCCAAATTCGTGGAAAATCTAATTTCTTATATTGTAATACCATTAACGGCTATATTTACTATAATATTATTTCTTTATCTAGTAACTAATATAACTGGACGTTTTTGGACTGATAATTTATTGGAAGGAATGCTAGTAGCATACTCTACCACAGTAATAGTAGTATATCTTCTAGCCAGTAGATTAGAGAATAAAATTGCACTCTATTTTAGAAAAATATTTCCAAAGGTATTAATACCTATAGTGCTATTTCAAACCCTATCATCAATAATGAAGGTAAGCGATACAGGGATTACCTATGGTCGATATTATGTAATTATATTTGGAATATTTGCTACAACAGCAGGGATATTATTCAGTTTTATTTCAGTAAAAAAGAATGGTATCATAGCACCTATTATGATAGCCCTAACCTTAATATCTATTATTCCACCTGTAGATGCCTTTACCTTAAGTAAGGTCAGTCAAGCAAATCGGCTGAAGGATGTATTAATTAAAAATAATATGCTAGAAGGGGATAAGCTGTTACCAAATCCCAATGTCCCTGAGGAGGATAGGCAGATAATAAAAAGTTCCCTGGCATATCTAGCTTCCTTGGACCAAATTGATGCAGTAAACTGGCTTAGTGATTATTCTAATAGTCAGAATTTTGAAAAGGTTTTTGGTTTTCCTGAGTATGGCCATGGAGGAAAAATATATACAAGTATATATTTAGACCTAGACAGAAGCATTCCAATTCCCATAGAAGGACAGGATTATTTTATAAATCTTAGATTATACAATGATAGTTCAACTCATGAATTTGGCTTTACCAAGGGGGATTATAATTATAAAGTAATAGCGGATTCCCTAGCTGATGAAGAAGGGGTAATTCAATTATTACTGGATGATAATTCCTTAATACAATTTAGAATACAGGATATATTTGATAGATATATCAGTGAAAGTAATGATATTAATGAGATTATGTCCTTAGAGAAAGCTACATTTACTACAGAAAATGAAAATGCAAATCTAACCATAATTGCTCAAAATGTATTTCTTAGTCAATGGTCCGATTATAAGGAGCAAAGTGTAGAATTAATAGTATTGATAAAAGTAAAATAAACAAAAATCGCCAATTTCCATAATGTAAATTGGCGATTTTTTATGGCCTGTACTAATTGTACAAAATATGGCAATAAAATTGTAAGGTATTATGGGCACTAAAGGCTTTACAAATTATATCTTTTGGTATAATATGGATATATCTAAAAGTCTTAATTTCTATAAATACAATCATTAATTCTCATATCTATTTAAATTCCATATTATTCTAAACTTAATAAGGAGGTATAAGTTTGAGAGTAGCATTTTGGAGCTATGATACCAAGCTATGGGGAATTTCCTCTTATCTTGTAGCCATCAGTGTAGCCAGTGTCATAAAGTATCCATATTCAATTGTGATATTAGAAAGTCATCTGAAATCTAATAACCTAGGAGATATATTAAAAAATAATGTGAGGGATACTTTGCTGCTAAAGGAGCCAAGCTGTAATTATTATGAGGGCTGTGGTATTGAAGGTTTGGTACGTAAAATTTATCGGGGAGATATTTATCCTGAGTTGCTTAACTTATATATAACAGAAGTTTTACAAGATCATCTTTACTACATACCTCAAAGTAGAGTAATTCATAATAGAATTTTTGAGTATGAATTTAATCAATGCCTTCATTCAATGATAAGCTTACTGGAACAACAGTATGATTTATGTTTTATTGATATAGCATATCAAAAGAATCTTAACACAAAGGCTATTCTTGAGTTATCAGATCTTATAGTTGTTCATCTAAGTCAAAATCCTGATGCTATAGTTAATTTTGTTAAGAATTATCCATCTATCATATCTAAATCTTTGTTTCTAATAAATAAAACTTCAGGTCAATCCCTAATTAAAGTAAAAAATATCTTCCTAAAATATCAAATACCTTTAGATAGGTTAGTGCTCATACCTGATAATGAGATGTTGAAAGAAGCTTGGCATGGGGGAGAACTAATTGATTTTATATCACGATATTATTATTGCGGTCAGGAAGATCCCAATTATTTATTTATCCGCTCCATAAGAAAGGCTACAGAAGCCATAATGAAGGTAATGGAAACAGGTCTGAATATTAGGTCGGAGGAGGCTTTCCTTTGTGGACAACTTTAGTAAGACTAGTATTTTTTCTGACTTTGTCTATTGCATTATATTCTTTTTTATTAAGATTAAGTGACTGGAGAAAGACATTAAAATTACGAAAAAGAAGTAAATTTCACTACCAGGTGACAAAGAAAATTCAGATTAGAATTATATATAATTATCTACTTATTATTGTAATTTTATTTTTAATAGGATTATTAATTTTAAGATATAGAATAGGTTGAGGTGTTAGATGCAGATTAGAAGAAGAATAAAAAGATCAATCTTTCAGTACATAATAGTAGCTGGGATCAGTATAGTGGTTATAGGATTGGTAGCAGTTATTACAGCAATTATGGTAATAGGACAAGTTAAAGATGAGTATAGGATGCAGTTAGATAAGGTTGTTGAGGAAATTGAAACTAATGAGAGGATGGTATACGTAGCGGTTTCAGATATAAAGCGAGGGGAAGCATTTTCAGAAGATAATGTGGAATTAATGAAGGTTTTTTCCAGTCAGCCCCTGGAGATATTTGCTACCGGGGAGCTGGCCGGCAAGTTAGCATTAATAGATATTGCCCATGGATCACATATAATGAACAACATGATATCATCGGACATAGTTTCTACAGAAGTAAGAGAATATGAATGCCAGGCTGTCTACATAGGTTCCAATATAGCTAATAATGATGTAGTAGATATTCGGTTACAATATCCCAATGGGGAAAGCTATATTGTTCTATCCAAAAAAACCATAAAGGGGACGATACCTGAGGTGGCCACATGTTATCTTTGGGTTGATGAAGAGGAGCTTCTAAGAATGTCAGCGGCTATTGTGGATGCGGCCCTGTATAGTGGAACCACTTTATATATGACCAAATATATAGAGCCCAATATTCAGGAAGCTTCCATAGTGACCTATACCCCTAGTTTATCGGTACTTTCATTGATAGAAAATAACCCCAATATTGTAGAACAATGCTCCCAGGAATTAAACAAAGAGATAAGAAAGGCCTTAGAAAATAGATTGGCCCTGAATATGGATTTAGATGTCTCTAAAATCAATTGGAATATTACCACCAATGATAAGTATGTTAAGTCAGCTATTAAGGAGGATGAAGGTATTAATGAGCCTATTGATTATGGGCAGGAAGATGAAGGCCTAGAAGAAGACTATCTATACTATGTAGAGGAGGAAAAAGGGAAGGCAGGTGATATTGAGTATGGCCAATAATATCGTTGCCTATGTAGGGCATAATCATTTCGATATATTAATCTACCTTTCCCGCATTTTACTGAAATTAGATAAGAAAGTGTTAGTCATAGATCACTCTGAAGATAGGTCTGTATTATCCTTTGTACCAAAGCCTGTAGGTATTGATCTAGACAATGAGATTATTACATATCTGCAGGTGGATTTTACAGCTATGAAGCTCAATGCAAATATCTTAGGTGATTATGATGATATCTTAATATCATTGGGATTTAACCAGGTATACGATGATTTGACTTTCTGTAATCGTTTAGTATTAGTTACTGATTTATATAGATTTAACCATGATAGATTAAGGCTTTTCTTAGAAAAGTATCACAGGCCAGCAGTGCCAATTACCTTGTTACTTCGTAATAATATGGATACCACACTTTCTCTAGAGAGGATTATAAATTATATAGATATTTCAATTGATAAGAATGAAGTGTTTATCATTTATAGAAATGATCTGGATTATATTAACAGCTTACTGTGCCATTACAATAGTTCTTATAATTTTATTAGAATATCGAGACAGCTCCAAAAATATTTAAAAGCAGAGATATTTCACTTGTATCCCCAAATAAAAAAATCAGATATAGATACAGCATATAGGATTGCAAAAAAGGAGGTTAAATGAAGATTACATTTTGGTCACCATATCCTGGACAAGCTGGTACAACCAGCAATATATTGGCGGTATCCTTAATAACAACCCTCTTATATAAAAAACCAATACTTCTTACCCAAACACACTTTAATTATAGTAATTTAGAGAGGCCATTGGTTGGAAGTAATCTAAGGATTTCAGAAACATCTGACTATTTTATGGATATGGGATTGGATGCTCTTATTCGCTACTTTAAAGCTGCTAAACTGAATAATGACATTATAGAAAACTGTTGTATTTCATTACCTAAAACCAGTCTTCGTCTCTTACCTGGGACCTGTAAAACCAATAGGGAATCCTTTGAATACGAAATGAATAATATTATTGTAAACCTTTTTCGTGTTATGGAGAGAAGCGGGAATATTATTTTTACAGATGTTAGTTCAGGGGATAATCCTATTTCATTGAAGATAATCAATGCTTCAGATCTACTTGTAATAAATTTGAATCAAAACATCAGTCTATTAGATAACTTTTTTAATAAATATAATAATGTGCCAGCCAATAAAGTATTCTATCTCATTGGAAATTATGATAAAAACTCAAAGTACAATATTAATAACATTAGGAGAAGATACCGTAAATATATTAATATCCATAACTCAGGGGTTGTACCATATAATACGAAGTATCTAGATGCTCTCTGTGATGGAAATATTATAGAATTCTTTTTGGATAACCTTAAATGTACTAAAAAAGACCTTAATTGGTATTTTATAAATCATATTAAAGTTACATCAAAAAAAATAATGGAAATAACTGACTCTGCTATAGATATGGAAGAAGGGAAAGAAATCAGCTATGAGTTATCCTTTGTTGAATAATATATTGCTAGCAGTGATAGGATTTATAGTGCTTGTGATTATATATTTTATATTTAGAAGTGACGGTAGCAAGGAGAAGGAATATGTAGAGGAGGATTGCTTCTCCATATCCTATCTTAAGGAAGCCGTTAGAAGTAGATTTAATGAGATTATCAATCAGAACATAGCAGAACTATATCTTAATCGCTCTGAAACTAAGAAAAGGGAGCAACAAAAGGCTAGAGTAAAGAGCGCTCTCCGATCCTGCGCCCAGGGGAATATAGGAGAAAAAGAGTTTGTAAAAGATTATATTAAGGATTTATTACAAAATCAATTAAAGGTCAATGAAGCAACCATCGACTGCATAATACCTTTTGAACAAATAAGCAAATTAACATCTCAGGATAAATTTGAAATTCTCCTGTGGCAGTATAAAAAGGATTATGGCTATGATGGGTTTGAAAGACTTAGTGAAGATTGCGGCTTTGAAGGTGAGAAGATCAATAAGTATGGTCCCTATTATGAAGTTACAGCAGAAGATATTGATTTAGCCTTCAGCAAACTGGCGGCGGTCCCATCCTATATGGATAAATTAGAACTTGTGACTCAAAGAATATATCAGGAGGTATATGGTTTTTCTGTAATTGATGAGATACGGGATATGAAGATAGATGGTTGTTCTGGCGGGGTATCTGGTATCTCCAGAGAACAATACTATTATATGGAAGAAGTTATATCTACGGAAACTTTGGTGAAGCCAATGACCTACGATAGTATATGGGTATTTATCCATGGTAAACCAATCCATCTATCCTTCCTAAGCTTTGGCAGTATGAATGAATTAATAAGAGTGTGTAAGAATCTCTATAGATATGATAATGTAGGTCACCTTACATCATCCAATGGTTATAAATTATCATATCTACAAGATGGTAGCAGGGTAGTTGTAGTAAGGCCAAAACTAACTGCTGGCTGGGCATTCTTTCTTAGAAAATTTGACAGTGCTAAAAAGATGCCTATTACAACGCTGGTAAGAGATGAGGGGAATGAAATACTAATAGAGCTGGTGAAATGGGCAGTAAAAGGATGTCTAAATATTATTATCTCAGGGGATCAGAACTCAGGTAAGACAACCTTCCTTAAGGCTATTTTACAGTTTATAGATCAGAGATATCCCATACGGACAACAGAACAGGAATTTGAACTTTGGATTTCAGATACCTATCCCCATTTAAATGTGGCAAGCTTTCGAGGTTCTGAGGAGGTAAGTCTAATAGAATCCATTGATATTCAGAAGAAAACTGATGGGGTAATTATGATCTTGGGCGAAGTAGCCAGCTCCAATTTAGCCAGTGCTTATATATCCCTGACCCAATCGGGTACAAAATCAACAATGTGTACCTGTCACTGCGTCACAACCGAGTCTTTAGTTGATTATTTTCGTAACGCTGTCCTAGCCAGTGGTACTTTTTCCAATGAAATGATTGCAGAGGAGCAGGTGGCCAATTCTATAGATTTAGATATTCATTGGGAGAAGGCTGGTAATGGCCATCGTTACATTAGCCATATCACAGAGATAATTCCCAATCCCAGAGAAGTGCAATGGCCAGAGGATAATAATCAGTGTATATCAGAAGCCCTAAAAAGGTTGGCCCGGGGAAGAAGTTATACAACTAGGGAAATTATTGTCTATGAAAATGGTAGATATGTGAGTAAAAATTCTATCTCTCCAAAAACAATAGAAAAAATCAATAGAAATCTAGATAACTATGAGCAGGAAGAATTTATGACATTTCTCAATAGATTTTTCAATGATATAGAAGGGGGTGGTAGTTAAGATGGACAAACAGATCTTTATTGTAATAGCTTGTGCCTTAGGAATTGTTTTGCCAATTACTATTTATATAATAGAGCAGATTGATCGCAGAGATAAAATCCAAAATAATATTGGGGCTACATATGCTCTTAGAAATAATAAGGGTGCAACCCTATATAAGATTTACTGTGTCCTAATCCGTTTTCCACCCACAAGGAGATATATAGATAGAATTAGTCGTAGATACGAGCATCTCTATCCTGGAGAATTAAAAGAAATCAATATAAAGACAATAAAAACTACATTACTTTCATGGGTCTTATGTATCTCATTAGGGTGTGCCTTAATAATTA
>JAAYPX010000137.1 GCA_012519565.1 Clostridiales bacterium
AAGATAGTTTTCGCCTATCTTAGCATCTTCATTAGATTGGCCAGCTATATATGCTTCATGAAACTTACGCTTTGCATGTACCAGACAACCACATAGGGTAACATCCGTTAGTTTTTTATAGCCACCAAAGCCATCACAGTGGAGATACTTGCCTTGCCAATCTTTTAGAAAAGCTTTAGCCTGTTCACCGCTTCTACCTATCTGGTAATCATATATAAATGCTGGACGATTGCTATCCTTAGATGTTCTATATAACCACATGTAGGAATTACCCTTTGTTTCTCTACCTGGTTCATGTATAACTTCCAGAGTAGTTTCATCTACATTTAGAGCCCATTGGATAAAAGCTCTTTCTTTAGTAAATCATACAAAGATAAAATTGCCAAAATCCAGTCACTTCTAGCAAAACACTCTCTCATTGTCATATACTTCTTAATCATCACTAATATTTTCATCTTGAAATAAAAATTGCTTTTCCCAATATTCTTTAAATCTGCCATTCTCTTTTTTGATTAGATCATACGGTGATCCCTGTTCAATAACCCTGCCCTCATCTAAAAATATAATATAATCAGCATCACGGATTGTTGTAAGTCGATGGGCAATAATTATTTTAGTACATCCTTTTGCCCATTTAGCAATATTTTGTTGGAATGAATATTCAGTTTCCACATCAAGGGCTGATGTTGGTTCGTCAAGGATAATAATATTAGCTTTTTTAATTATGGCCCGAGCTATGGACAATCTTTGCTTTTGTCCCTGGGATAATTTTACCCCCCCGCTCACCAATATATGTATCCAGCCCATCATGAAGATTCATAACAAAATCATAACTCTCTGATAATACTAAAGCTTGCTTGATATCCTCCTCGCTGACACCTTCCCGCCCGAAAACCAAATTATCACGGACGGTCCCATTAAATATAAAAATATCTTGGGATACGATTGACATCACGTTTCTAAGGGAAACTATATTATAACTGTTTATAGGGATATCATTTATCAAAATTCTTCCCTCTGTTGGCTCATAGAAATTATATAATAGCTTTGTTAAAGTGCTTTTACCACTACCACTTGGGCCTACAAGGGCTACAGTAGAACCACCTTTTATTTCAAAACTTACATCTTTAAACACATCAACTATTTTAATATCCCCATCTCCACTAGTTTAATTATGTATTGTTTTGAATTTATTACAAAACTCAATTGTTCTTGATACATCTAAAGTAAATGTGTCATCATATAACTGAATAGTCTTTACATTTTTTTATTCATAACTATTTGATGAATAACCCGAAGCAATTAATGTAATATTCATTTATCTTCTTATAAAATGGTGTATACAATTATTATGCATAATGTCATTATAATCAAAATTATGTATTAACAGCTACACCTTTTCTTCCTTTATATAATAATATTTATAGTATACATTTACTTATCGATTATCTTTCAGACTTTAGTATTGTTCTACATATTATGGGATTGTCATGTATTTATAGTATAATATTACTGTTTTATTCCATGGCAGTCAATTAGAATATTATTATGATAATATTCATTTATTTATTAAAACAATATATATTACCACATATGAATATAGATAAAACGTAATTTTATCAGTTGTTAAAGTCATAGTAACCTAAATAAGCATATCTAGTAGCGTAGTATCAGAATACTAAGATTTTTAACTTCAAAATGCCAAAAAGAGGCTAAAAGACTTAAGGCCTAGATATAGTACATGAAGCTGCTTGTGTGGCAGCATAAAATGTTAAACCTTTTGTGTCTACGCTATTGACACAAGTCCACACCGATAAACTTTACAAAGATGCTATAAGTTATTTTATAACTCTCGATAGTTTTTTCAGATAGATTTTTTATCGTGCATTTTTTGATATAGATATCAAAGAGTTCATCAAGAGTTAAATTAGCTTGTTTTGCCATAGAAATTCTACGCAAAAATACCACTTCCCTTCGTTTTATACGTACTTGCCTAGGTTATTTTTACCCTTATATCAAGCACGTTTAACAATAGGTTAGTGGTACTTTTAGATTTACATTGATATGCTGAAAGCCCCTATTTACATTACTTTCAGCACCTTACGGAGACGGTGGGATTCGAACCCACGTGCCGGTTACCCGACAACTTGATTTCGAGTCAAGCTCGTTATGACCACTTCGATACATCTCCAAATCTATATTAAATTATCTAAATATCAAAACTAATTACAATAATTACTTTCTACTTAAATTTATTATAAGTAACTCTACTCCAATCTGATCTATCATTCGACCAGTTTTTACTTTCTCCTCTATATCTGAACTTAATTCTAAGGCTTCTATTAAAAGCTTAGTAGGAAAATTCCTAGATTGACCTGCATATTTTTTAACCGAAAATGGTGGTATCCCCACTTTACCACTTATGGCCTGCTGGGAAAACCCCAAGGACTGCATGTCCTTAACTTGTAAGAGAATATTGAAGTGCCTGGTTATCAGATACAGTATGGTCAATGGTCTCTCCCGCAATGAAAGTAAATCATAGTACAGGGATAAAGCATTATTTTGCTGCTTACTGGCTATAGCATCAATCATTTTAAAAATCTGACCGCTTATCTGAGTAGTAGTAACCTGATCTATGTCCTCTATGGTTATAATCTCTCTATCCAGACAATAACTAATCAATTTATCGGTTTCATTACTTATATTAATCATATCGTCGCCAGTTTTATCTAAGAAGTAAGAAATAGTTTGCTCACTTATCTTTTTACCAGCCTGATGAAGCTGTTGGGATACGAATAATTTTAAATTCTTCTCATCCAGGCCATTCATCTCGGATACGGTACCACGGTCTTTGACCAACTTATAGAGCTTATTTCTTTTATCAACCTCAGTTTCTACAAAAACAACTATAGTTGCATCTGGCATCTCAGCAAGTTTAGAGCTTAGGTCATTCTGACTCTTAAATAAACCACTATTTTCAATGATTATAAGTCTTCTATCTGCAAAGAAAGGTAATGTCATAGCCACCTGGGCCACTTGGTCCTGATCTATATCCTTTCCCTCATGGTATGAATAATTTATTTCATTATCATCTCCAATAATAGAATCCTTCAACTTATCACGATACAGCTTTTTCAAATAAGTTTCACTGCCATAGAGCAAATAAAATGGTTTAAATTTACCGGTTTTAATATGTTCTTTTATTATTTTCATTAGAAATATACCGTCCTTTCAGACCATTTTATATTTTATCTAATTAATAAAACCAAATCTATTAAGAGGCCAAATCCTAAAGATTGCACGTCCTCCTATATTCTCCTTGGAAACATTGCCTACATCACCATATCTACTGTCCTTGCTGTTGCGTCTATTATCACCCATTACAAAGTATTCATCATCACCTAATGTAATTGGTTCATTGGCTCTACCAGCAAAGTCAATGGAATCCTTGCCATAATCCTCTTCTAGTATTTCACCATTAATATATATTTCACTCCCTATGATTTGTATTGTTTCACCAGGAAGACCGATGACTCTCTTAACATAATACTCTTCATAATCTCTGCCATAGGGATAGAAAACTACTATATCAAATCGATCCAGTGGTTTAAACCGATATGATATCTTTTCCACCATTAAATGATCCCCATCCAATAGATTATTCTTCATAGAATCTCCATCAACAATAGTACGCTGCATTACGAAGTTAGGTATTATGTATATACAAACTACTATCAGAACTGCATAAAATAATATATCAAATAAAAAGCTTTTCCATTTACTTTTTGTAACTCCATCATTTATTTCATCTGCACTTGCATCTTCAGTATCAACATAAGAGCTACCTACATCAGGTATATCAAATTCATTTTCAATCGTTGCAGCTACAGCACTATCCGAAAATGAAGAACTTTTGTATGTTTTTTCTTTATCATTCAGAGCCATGCTATACTTCCTTCCCTTTGATAGTTAAATTGATCAATGTAATCGATAAAGCACCTTCATATTTTATATGAAAGTGCTGACTATTATAATACAACTTTATTGTTCATTATCCACTGTTTTATCAGCCTCATTTTTCTCGTCGTCAACCACTATCTTAACCTCACCTTTGTGAAGCTCATCAACTGCAATTGAAAGAGGTTTTGGAAAGGTTGGTTCAACCAATGGTTCAGCCCCATCAATAAGTTGTCTAGCCCGTTTAGCAGTAGCTAACACAATTGAATATCTACTATTAACAACAGGATGCTCTCCTGGCTCCACCTCACTATTTACTACTTTCATTAAATCTGAATATGACGGATGCAACATATATAACTCTCCTTTCATTAAGTTCGTTAATTTTGATAATTGCTATTCATAGAGATGTCATGAGTATTGCAATTAACTAAAATCTATCATTATACTATTCATCAGCGGATGCCGCTGCAATTTCCTGATTATCTAATAGGTCCTTAGTATTTTGATTTACCCTACCAGCTATTGTTTCCGGTAATAGGGATGATAATACTATATGGCCATTATCTGTTACAATTACAGCTTTAGTTCTTCTACCGCATGTAGCATCTATGGCTAGACCATTGTCCTTAGCTGTCTGTACAAGCCTTTTAATAGGAGCTGCATCAGGACTTATTATACATACAATTTTATTAGAATTAACAACATTACCAAAGCCAACATTTACTAACCTATTCAAAGTTATTCCTCTTTTCAGTATGATTTATTCTATATTTTGGATTTGCTCACGCATCTTTTCGATTTCAGTTTTTAAATCTATGGCAATATTGGAAACTTCAATATCATTGGCCTTAGAAAGGATGGTATTGGCTTCCCTATTCATCTCTTGAGCAATAAAGTCAAGCTTTCTGCCCACATTATCACTTTCATCTAAGGTTTGTTTCATATTCAAAATATGACTTCTAAGCCTTACAGTTTCTTCGTCTACACAAATCTTATCAGCAAAAATAGTAATCTCGGTTGCTAGAATACTTTCATCTAATTGTGTATCGCCTAATAGTTCTGCTACCTTGGCCTTTAATTTTTCCCGGTATTCAGTGATAATATTAGGTGATCTTTCTTCAATAGAATTAACCAGGGCCAGCATACCTTCTAATTTAGTATGTAAATCTTTCTTTAAATTCTCACCTTCTAATACCCTAGCCTCTATTAAATGGCTTAAGGCTTTTTTCACTGCCTCCTCGACAAATTCCCATAGCTCATCCTCATCCACTGCCTGTTCTTCTAAAGTAAGAACATCTGGATATCTAGATAATGTAGAAACCCTAATATCATTATCAATACCAAAATCTTGACTCATCTTCTCTAGATTAAGTAAATATTCCCTTGCTAGTTCAGCATTATATTTAACCAACAGATTCATATTAGAGTAGTCTTCATAAGAAACATATACATCGACTTTCCCTCTTCCAATATATTGTTTTATAACGTTACGTATACCATTTTCTAGACTTATAAGTTTTTTTGGTAATTTTATTGCTATATCACAATATCTGTGGTTAACAGTTTTTATCTCCACAGTAATTTTTTTATCACCACTAATAATCTCGCTTCTTCCATAACCTGTCATGCTTTTTAACATTAGATATACACTTCCATATTCAATGATCTTGAATAACATATTTTTATTCAATTAATTATAAATGAAATACTGAGGCAAGTCAATACATGCAAAAACTTTTATCGCCTACTGAATTAATAAGAGTTTGCCTTGGCAAACTTTGCTTTAGCAAACTCTTTGAAAAAATATATAGTATTATTCGGAGAACATGGGAGTTGATAGATAACGTTCTCCGGTATCAGGAAGAATAACAACAATTGTTTTACCCTTGTTTTCAGGACGAAGAGCCAATTGGGTTGCAGCCCAAAGGGCAGCACCAGATGATATACCTACCAGTAGTCCCTCCACTCTTGCTATTTCTCTACCTACATTAAAGGCATCATCATTACTTACTGTAATGACTTCATCATATATCTCAGTATTAAGGGTATTAGGAATAAAGCCAGCTCCTATGCCCTGTATTTTATGGGAACCTGCTCTACCTTGAGATAGAACTGGAGAATCTGTAGGTTCTACTGCAACAATCTTTATATTAGGATTTTTAGATTTCAGATAGGCTCCAGCACCGGATATAGTTCCACCAGTTCCAATACCTGAAACAAATATATCAATATTACCGTCAGTATCATCCCAAATCTCTACACCAGTTGTTTCCTCATGAACCTTAGGATTGTTTAAATTGTCGAACTGTGAAGGTATGAAACTATTAGGGGTACTTTTGTTAATTTCATGGGCCTTCTCAATTGCCCCCTTCATGCCCTTAGCCCCTTCAGTTAAAATAAGTTCGGCCCCATAAGCTTTCATAAGGTTTCTCCGCTCAATACTCATAGTCTCAGGCATTGTAATTATTAATTTTAGGCCGTAACTGGCGCAAACACTTGCTAAATCAATTCCTGTATTACCACTGGTAGGTTCAATTATTACCGTATCCTGATTAATATCCCCCGCCTTGAATGCTTCTTCAATCATCTTCTTAGCAATACGGTCTTTTACGCTTCCTGCAGGATTAAAATACTCTAATTTAGCAACTACGGTGGCTTCTAGATTATTGACTTTGTTATAATTGCTCAGTTCCAATAGGGGAGTATTTCCTACCAATTCAGTTATTCTTTTCTTAATATTTGCCATATTATAACTCCTTTCATTTTTAACATTAATGTTATTTAGTATATTTAAAAAAGTAATATAAATTCCCAATCACAATTATACACACATTAATTAATTATATACTTTAAATCCATATCATATATTTCCTAGTATGTTACTATGATTTATATGATTTAATTAAATATTAAACCCACTTGCTGATTTTGTCAAGTGGGTTTAGTAAATTTTTCAATATTTCTTTTTGTATTAAATAGAAAAATCATATGGTACTAGTTTCATCTGCTTATCAACCAGATCCTGTAAGGTTATATTGTCCACAACACCTAATATAGCTTCGTATAATTTTTCCCAAACCTCTCTGGTAACACAAGTATTATTTCGGTTGCAACAGGTTTCATCTTGAAGACAATCTACGGGAACCAAACTGCCTTCGGTTAAGGATAAAATCATTCCTACGGTATAATCCTTAGGTTCCATAGCCAGTCTATATCCCCCTTGGGCACCTCTTATACTTCTAACATAACCAGCTTTATTTAATAGGGAAATAATTTGTTCTAGATATTTTTCGGAGATTTCCTGACGATTTGCTATTGTTTTAATCGGGATATACTCTCCAGTATTGTTTAATGCAAGATCCAACATCAACCTTAAAGCATATCTTCCTTTTGTAGATATTTTCATAAAATGCGTGGTCTACCTATGACTTCTACTTAAAGCCCCGACCACCTCACTCCTTTCTTATCAACAAATCAAAGCATTTGTTATACTACTATATTACCATTGGTATTCTGGGAATTCAACTGCGAACTTTAAAAGTTTATGTTATTCTGCCCTTAGTTACTAGCTTTTAGACTAGAACTGATAATTTGCTTCATATGTGGATTTGACTCTATGTGTTATAATGTATTTACAACTTAATTGACTTAGTATTCTATTTAATAAGATAATAAATTAATAACAGACAAAGATAAGCTGCTTAGAAAGGAAAATCTATGAAATACAATTTATTATTTTTAGATATTGATGGGACTCTCAAACAGGAACCCCATGGAATTTCTGATATTAATAAAGAAGCTATTCTGAAAGCTTGCCGTATTGGTAAGAAAATTACCATCGCTTCAGGCCGTAGTAAGGATATGTTAATTCCAACTATCAAGGAATTAAAATTGGATGAATTTACTGAAGCTTACACCATTGCTTTAAATGGCGCTCACATTATTGAAAATCACTCGGGGCAAACCCTCCATACTGTACCATTACCCATGGATCTGACAACCCTTTTATTTGAGAAGGCATTTGAACTTAAGATCTCCTGCCATATCTATACAGAGAATTTTGCATACTTTAATTATGAGGATGCCCAATTTAAGTGGTATCAGGATAGGGGATGTCGTTGCGATCTGGTAGATATGAATAGATCTGATTTAGGCTTTGAAGAGCTAGCTCTTAAGTTTTTTGCCTTTAGCTTAGAAGCAGATAAGTTAATGGTTTTTAAGGAGGAAATGGCAGATATCACCAGTGGCATACTTAGTGCGGAATTTTCCAGTAAATATTCCTTGGAATACACCTCAGTCAAGGCCAGCAAGGGTATAGGAATGGAGTATATCTGTAATAAACTAGGTGTGCCTATGTCAGAAACCATAGCAGCTGGAGATGGAGAGAATGATATTTCAATGATTAAAAAAGCAGGTCTTGGAGTTGCTATGAAAAACGCTCTGGATTCAGTTAAGTCCATAGCTGATATCATAACCAAAAAGACCTGCCTTGAAAATGGAGTCACTGAAATTATTGAAGAGTATCTTATGCCATAAACATTCTATAATAAAATCAATTAATCAAGAAGTATTGTAGCAAAATGCTTAAGGGGATATAGGTAGAGCCATAATACAATCACCGCCTGTTACACCTTCTATTAATATAAGGCTGGCTTATATTATAATCCTGCCTATATTCATTATAGGGATAGTCATAATCTGGGGTGGATTGTTTAAAACATAAAAACCAATCCAAGCAATAGGTATTCTCCCTAGGTCTTTCCATTCTGTCTTTAGCAGCCCCACAAGATCCCGGTACTGGAAGGATAACATCATCCCCAGGCATCCAGTTTGCAGGTGTAGCCACATGGTCTGAATCAGATTTTTGCAAGGCAATAATTAATCTCTTTATCTCTTCCATGTTCCTTCCTGTTGTTTGTGGATAGTATATTATGGCCCTAATCCTTCCTTCTGGATCTATAATAAATACGGCCCTTACTGTTTGGGTGCTAGACATGCCAGGATGAATCATACCATATTTCTTGGAAATCTCCATACTCAGATCTTCAATTAGGGGGAAGGTAACCTCAACATGTTTAATGTTTTTCCATGCAAATTCTTGTATTTTCCTTAGCCATGCTATATGGGCATATAGAGAATCTATAGATACACCTAGTAGTTCAGTATTTAATGCTCGAAATTCATTTATCATTGATGCCAAAGTCATAAACTCTGTGGTACAAACAGGAGTGTAATCCGCAGGATGAGAAAAAAATATTACCCATTTCCCTCTGTAATCTGCTGGAAAATCTATTTCACCTTGGGTTGTTACTGCATGAAAAGCAGGAGCCATATCACCAATTAAGGGCATTCTATATTCAACATTATTATCCATAACTAACTCCTTTCTAACCTGATACTATAAAAATATGAAAAAAACAAAGCATCTGCTACTCTTTTCACTTATTAACTGTGAAAAGAGTAACAGATGCTTATCATGTTCAGCATATTTTTTACATATCTTCTATAATAGTACCATCTGTACCCAGTACAACAACTCTCCATGGTATCATCTTACCACTTCTAGATAATGCTGTCTTAACATAATGAACAATACCACCGCAGCAAGGAACTTCCATTCGAATAACAGTTATGCTTTTAATTGAATTATTCATTATAATTTGGCTTAGTTTATCTGAATAATCTACATCATCTAGTTTGGGACATCCTATAATAGTAATCTTATTCTTCATAAACTGATGAAAATCACCATATGCATAGGCTGTACAGTCTGCTGCAATCAGTAAATTGGCATCTTTAAAATATGGGGCATGTGGAGGTACCAGTTGTATCTGTACTGGCCACTGTCTAAGCATAGAGGGTCTTGATACTATCTCCTGCTTTACTTCCTCTTCCTGGCTATTTTTAATCTTGTTTAACTGCTCCATATGCATCTTAACTGCTTCCTCATCAAAGGGAGCTGCTTCCCTTTCTTCAAAGGATATTGCTCCAGTAGGACAAGCCGGCAGGCAGTTCCCAAGTCCGTCGCAGTAGTCATCTCTCATAAGCCTTGCCTTTCCATCTACTATCTCTAAAGCTCCTTCATGGCATGCATTTACACAAAGTCCACAGCCATTACAGAGTTCTTCATCAATTTTAATCATCTGTCTTACCATAAATAACCCTCCCTTTTAATCCCAGCGCCTATAAATAGGCTTTATAGACATATACTAGCACATAAGCTGAAATAAAAATGTATCCCTGACTACATTTTATCAATTAGTAATAATTTACCCTTATCATTATGTATCATAATGCACCTTGTCTACCTTTGACTGTTACCTTAATACTCCCTGTAATCTCTTCACCATTATGCCCCCAAGAATACCAATTATCGTACCAGCAGCAACTCCTGAGATCAGCAAAATAGGTAATATATATATGATATTCATATTTTCGACCATGATTACTGCCACAGCAACTTGTCCAATATTATGGGCTAGACCACCGACTACACTGATCCCTACTATACTAAAGATGTTAAATTTCTTGCAAATAAACATAATTAACCAGCTAAGTAATCCGCCAGCCATACTATAAATCATCATAGACATATTGCCAAAGGTAAAGCCCACCAATACAATACGTACAAGAGATATAATAAGGGCTTCCCTATTACCAAGCGTATAAAAAGCTGTAATCACTACCAGATTCGCTAAGCCTAATTTAATGCCTGGTATTGGAAAGGGATTGGGTATCGATACCTCAATATAGCTTAGTATAAAAGCCAAAGCTACTAAGATAGAGAATATTGCAATCTTTTTCGTTTTATTTAAGTTCATGAATACTCCTTAATTAGCAATTGAATCAATAGGATTATCTTCACCACCAACAATCTCCAGAACTACTTTATTAGGGAGACATGTTATGGTTTCTTTATCATAGTGTATACTACCATGGTTTACACAAACTTTATCAGGGCAACTGGCTTCTAGCATCTCAACATAACCATCTTTTATCCTAAAGGTATTCCATTGCCCTTCATCTACCTCGATAGTATAAGTTATGTCTTCATCTAAATCAAAGGTTTTTATTACTTTTCCGTCTACAGTAACATTGAGCTTTGTGCCTTCTGTTCTAGTAAATAACCAAATAGCTATTGCTGCTACTGCCATAAAAACTACTACACCAATTAAAATTATATCATTCTTTTTCATAATGTTACCATGCCTTTCATCACAGCCTGGAAATAAAAAATATTGGGAAATAAATATATTCTGTATATAAGGGGTTGTTGCAAAATTGAATGGGTACACTGGTATAAACCTCTTTACGCTTATACCGGCATACCCTAATATTTTTTGCATCAACCCCTAAGATGGAATCATAGCTTAAATGCAATTAAAATCATATATATTGCTGAGACAGATATTAGTTCGATAGGTAAATGCTTGAATTCTTTGCTAACCCTTGAAAAAGTTAATGTCTTTCTAACAGAAAGTAGCATTATAACCGCAACTAAAATTGAAATCAAGATGCTTAGGCTATTGTCTAAAGCTTTTATTGAAAAGGGATGATTAATTAGAACAGCTGGCACAATTACATACAAGCTCTCTATCCCTTTATTATCTGCCTTGAAAATCCTGTTAAGAATAGCTATAGCAATCCCTGCAAACATAAAGCCAAATGCCACATTCTGAAAGTTTACAGTCATAAACCCTAGTTTAATCAGCTGATTATTAAATATACTGCCTTCAGTCATAAATTCCCGTAGAATTCCAATTATAATAAGTGCACCATAAGCACTGGCACCTTCTAATAGAAGTTTATCAAAATCCTCATAACCTTCAATAGCTATAACATATTTTGCTATTAAGCTTCCTATGGCCAATTGAATTAAAGTGCTGGCTCCCTCCAATGAATATCCTGGTATATGACCCATAACAATTTGGAACACTGCATAGGTAATGGCTGTAATCAGTATATAATTACATGGTTTCCTGCTCCAATCAGGTATAATCTTAATGCCTATATAATGATTTATTACAGCCCCAAGGGTAGCAATAAATAAGATTATAATTCCTGATAATAAGGCATTTTCCATATTATTAGAAAATACAACCATGGCTAGTGCAAATGCTTCAACCGGATATATTATCTTCATAAGAACCTCCACTTACATTTTAATCACCAATTAATTATATCTATTTTGCATAGGAACTGATAAAGTCATAACCTCTATTGATTGCTTCAACAATTGCGTCGGAAGAAACAGTAGCACCAGAAATTGCATCAACATAGGAAGGTCCCTCGG
Organism: Clostridiales bacterium; assembly: GCA_012519565.1. Classification (GTDB taxonomy): domain Bacteria; phylum Bacillota; class Clostridia; order Lachnospirales; family Lachnospiraceae; genus Mobilitalea. The sequence continues at coordinate 12,254 of JAAYPX010000137.1, forward strand.
ATACAGGTTTACTATCAGTATCACCACTACCTGTTGCTGCCATCTGTAATGCTTCCTCAACAAGACTTGTAAATCTGTCAATGCTGATACTTACTCCAGCCACTGTATCTGTCTTACCATTTTCATCAAGATTTATACCTTCTATAGATTGATTTTCAATAACATATGCAGCTAGAGCATCTGCTTGTTCCTTCCAGGTAAGTCCATCCTCTGTCATTACATATTTGCCAGCAGTGGATAGATAGCTTTTATACTGACCTTTTGAGTCCTTGGCATCCCAAACAACAGATGTAATCTGTCCACCTTCAACTACTAAAGTTACCTCACTTAAGTAACCATTATCAGCCTCATCTGCCTTAGCTACATAAACTCCATCATGTAAAGTTCCAGCTGCGGCATCTGTATTGTCTGTATCAGTATTATCAGCGGAAGCAGCGGCTGATTTATCCATTGTAATTGGAGCTGTTATACCATTAAATTGAGCAAGGAAATCAGGATTGGTCATCTTACCACCATAATCAGGTGTTTCTGTCTGATTTACTACAGATACACTCTGTATGGTTTTGGCATCCTTATCATAGGTTACCTCTAAAACTATCTCTCCTATGAAACCTCTGGCAGAAGAAGTTACAACATAGCCTGTTACATTACCACTATCATCTGTTATTTCTCTTGCTGACTTAATACCCTTTTCATCTCCTACAGCGATAGCTCCAGGTACATTTTGATTATCATTATTGTCAACCTGATTGTTGTTATTGTTACTATCATCTTTAGTTAAAGCCTTACTTCCATATATTACACCAAATGCAATGACTGTAACAACCGCCAAAGCAATTATACCTTTTAATCTATTATCTTTCATTTCTTTACCTCACTTAATTAAATATTTTATATATACTACTAAATATATCATAATTAACTACTTATGCACTGGGGTAGATTATATTCAGTATTATCTATTTCTCTTTAGATTAACTCCATATATATGGGGTTTAATAAAATGATCAATAAATCCTGACAAGCAGTTGGCTGCTAGAATACCAAAGCAAACCCCTTCAGGATATAGTCCCCAAATTCTTATAATTGCAGTAAAAATACCAGCAACGATAGCAATTGTGACTTTAACCCGGGGAGCAACCGATGGATAATCTGTTATCATAAAACAGGCTCCTAGGATTAATCCACCTCCTAAAAGATTGCCTAATATATCCCCTGTGAATAATCCTTCCGGACCAAATATAAAGGTAATTGCTACAACAGTAATTATATAAGCAACCGCTGTACTTATATTAACTATTTTACGGTAGCATAAATAAGCAAAACCAATAAGTAGTAATAATTTACTTGTCTCTCCGATGGCTCCTGGTATATTCCCTATAAACATATCCCAGGTGGAAAATTCCCTTATTTCTTGACCAGCCTTTAATAAACCCAGGACGGTTGCAGAACTTACCACATCTGCCGAATTATGATAGGTAGTAACATTCTGTCCTATTGATGCTGGCCATAAAAGCATAATTAAAGCACGGCCCATTAGAGCTGGATTGGCAAAATTATTACCTATACCGCCAAAAAATTGCTTTATTACAAGGATAGAAAAAACACTGGCTACAATAACAAGCCAGATTGGTGCTGTTATGGGCATATTAAAAGCTAGCAATATACCCGTCACCACTGCAGAAAAATCAAAGGCCGTTATCTGCTCTTTTCTAAGCTTCTGCCAAATATACTCAGTAGCTACAGACACAAAAACTGCCGTAAGGACTAAGGCGATAGATTTTAAACCAAAGAAATATATGGAGCCTAAAAATGCAGGCAATAAGGCTATGGTAACATCCACCATTATTTCCCTGGTAGTTATACTCGCTCTCATATGGGGACTGAGGTCATGTAGCTCTTCAGCTTTTTTTAAAATCATATCAACGATAACCTCCCTCTCGGCGATGTTTAAATATCTCATTCTTAGCCACTGTTATACGATATGCCAATTCTCTCTTTGCCGGACATACATAGGAGCAACATCCACAACTGATACACTCTGTTGCATATAATTTATCACATAGACTTAAATCGTCATCAATAGCAGCAAAATCAATTTTAAAGGGAGCTAATCCTGCAGGGCATACCCTTTCACATTCACCACACCTAATACATGGGGTCTCTATTAAAGTGTAATCCTCTAAAACCAGTATACAGGAAGTAGTCTTAGTAACACTCCCCTCCAATTTCTCAACACCAGCTCCTATTAGGATACTCTCTCCGGTCATAGGACCACCTATGATAACCCTATTCTTTGCGGTAGTAAAACCACCAGCCTCCTTAATCAATTCGGAAAACCTGGTACCAATAGGGACCATAAAGTTGGTAGGTGTCTTGACTTTGCCGGTTACGGTAACACATCTTGATATCAATGGCATATTAGCAAAAATCATATCTGCTACTGCTTTAGCTGTAGCCACATTATTAATGATAACTCCTATATCGACAGGAAGAGCTCCTGCAGGAACCTCCTTATGCAAAACAGCTTCAACCAGTTGCCTTTCACCACCTTGAGGATACTTGGTAGGTAATAATCTAATCTCTATAGACAAATCCCCTTGTAATTTATATTCACCTTGTGAATTGTTTTTAAGCTGTGAAGCATTACAATGGGTAGCCAATAATTCTGATAAATGCTCAGCTGCATCCCTCTTATTATCCTCTAGGCATACTATAGCCTTCTTGGCTCCAGCCGCCTTTATAAGAAGTATAACGCCATTTAATATCTCATAACCATACTCCAGCATTAATTTGTGATCACAGGTTAAATAAGGTTCACACTCTGCTGCATTGATTAAAACAATGTCAATTTTCTTATCGGTTAAATACTTATTATGGGTAGGGAATCCAGCACCTCCCATACCAATAATACCGCCTTCTTTCATATAATTAATAATATCATTCCTTGAATACGATGAAATATCAATTATACTATTGCGATACATATCGGTAACCATGGTTTTATCGGCACCACTGCCTTCTATTATAACAACTGGTACCTCATTATTTTGCTTATCAGTTGACACACGAATATCAGTAACAGTCCCAGATAGGCTGGCATGAATATTAGCAGTCACATAATGGTTAGACTTACCAATAAATTGCCCTTTGACAACCTTATCTCCTTGTTTTACCACTGGCTCGCATAAGCTACCACCGGACTGTTTCATTGATATCTCTACTACTTGAGGAACATACTCTCGAATCCCATTCTGATTGCTTAATAGCTTATCAGAACCGTCCGTTGGATGGATTCCTCCATGGAATTTTGCCTTGTCAAGAAGTAGCATTATTTTACATCCTCTCAGCTAATTTGTTAAAAAATTGACACTGTATTGCATACATAGACGATCAGTATGTACGCGTACGTTGACATAATAATACTAAGATCGCAAAATGTCAAGATAAAGCGATTAATTAAGCTCTTATGGCTTAAATTTACCTCATTGACATATATATTTATTGTCTATAAAATGATAATATTGTTTATAAGAAAGTATAGTTTTTTATATTAATAATTGCAAGTTAAAACCTGTACAGAGAAAGGCATGAAAGCAAGATGAAATTCATAAAAAATTCTTTTAAAAATAATGTTTATTTATTAATTACTGCAATAATTACCTTTATTATATTATTGTCAGGATGTAGTAATTTTAATCAAGATAATAATTCAAATAAAGCTCCCTATATTACTAAATCCTCTTTCTTGTTAAATACTGTTGTTACAATCACTATTTATGATATGCAAAAGGAAGCTTTAATTGATGAATGCTTTGAACTTATTAGTAAATATGAATTAGTTTATAGCCGCACCAACCCTAAAAGTGAATTATACAAATTAAATAACAGAAGCATCCCCCAAGACGGGAGTGGCTATGAGATATCAAGCGAGATGTTAGCCCTATTAGAATATGGTTTATATTATAGTAGCTTATCTAAAGGGGCATTTGATATAACTATAGCTCCAGTCTCTTCCCTTTGGGATTTTACTGGTACCACCCCTGTGAAACCTACTGATGAAGCTATTAACCAGGCCCTAGCTTATGTAAACTATGAAGCTGTTAAAATTGATGGTAATAAAGTGTTTTTTGCCAATGAAAATGTGAATATGGATTTTGGTGCCATAGCAAAGGGATATATAGCTGATAGAGTAAAGGAATATCTGCTATCCCAGGGGGTTCAGAGTGCCCTAATTAATTTAGGAGGTAATGTCCACACCATAGGAAATAAACCAGATGGATCCCCCTTTTTAGTGGGCATACAAAAGCCTTATGCCGACCGTAATGAAACCATAGCTGTTATCGAAATTGAAGACCTATCTGTTGTCTCCTCAGGCATATATGAAAGATTTTTTACCTTAGATGGTATAGGCTATCACCATATCTTAAATCCTAAAACTGGCTATCCCTATGACAATGGTCTTATATCCATAACCATCATTTCCAAAGATTCTGTTGATGGAGATGGACTTAGTACTACTTGTTTTGCACTAGGACTGGAAGAGGGCTTGAAATTAATTAATAGTATACCAGATACTTATGGAATCTTTATTACAGATGACTACAAGATATACTACTCTGATGGTCTCCTTGAGAATTTCAAATTAATCCAGCAGTAAATATGGGGATGCCAGCATCCCCATAAACCTATAAGTATATGAAATAAAGTTAATAAATATGCGTTTCTTTTTAACAACCATCTCTCCTCTCGAATATGATGTTATATATCATTAAAGAAAGGAGTAAGATGATGTTACTGTTTCTATCAGGCAGAATATTACCCGAAGTTTTTATAATTTCTTCCGTAGGAATATTTATCATAAACAATAAATTACTATCTATCTTAGTGGCAATTTTATTACTTTCTGTTTTCTTATTTTACCGTTTTTTCAGAAGAAGAAAGCTTAAGAAAAAAAGAGAGCAACAGGAAGTCATTCCTCCAATTACAACACTACTTCCCTATGATGAACAGTTAAATCAGCTGAATGATGATTTGAAACCCTTTGGCTTTGCCTATGATCCCTACCAGGATATCTTCTATTCCCTGTTAAATTGCTGGCAAAGGGAAGTTGGTTATTGTAGGCTATATGATGAAGCAACTGCTCCACTGAGTATGATTATAGATTGCGAGCCTATTCGCTTTGAATATGCTGGTAAGAGGTGGATGATTGAATTTTGGAAAGGTCAGTACGGAATGACCACTGGAGGTGAGATTGGTATCTACTACACCTCCGGTCCAGATATCAATATTCCAGGGCTATTTAATGGTACCTTTTATCACTGCGTTAAAGACCAAGACCGGATCAATATGTCCTTTGTCCTACGTAAAAACGGAAATATTCTATTTACCCGTAGCGACTACCATTGGTGGCTTACCGGATTTAAATTAGGGGAATTTTCTTATCCTTCTGAATTGACTATGGATATTGCATTGGATCTATACGATCACCAGATGCGGGACGCATTTATAGAAGCTTTAAGGAAAGCTGGGTATACCAAGGATGAATATTATGTAAAAGGTAGAAGGGTATATGTTAATTTTACAACTCCCCATACAGCTCAGCCCCTAACTAGAACCCATTTTACTGTATCCATAATGCAGAGAAATAATGAAGCCTTTTGTAATGCATATAAAGAATTGACTAAGGATTATTTAGAAACCATAGATAAATTAGCGGTTGTCAGAAACTATGCTCCAAATATGTATAGTAGAATACTAAACCCAGGAAAATCATCCCAAGTTTTCTCTACATTTAATAGACTTAAATACTTCCTTTCCGATCCTAAGGATCACGGAGAGGAGTGACGAAAATGAATTATTTTTCAAATAAGATTAATAAGGCAATTAAGTCAGCTAAGATAATCCCCTTTGATGAAACTTCAAGAATTGTAATTATGAGTGATTGCCACCGGGGAGTGGGTAACTGGAGCGATAATTTTTCAAACAATCAGAATATTTTTTTTGCTGCTCTTTCCTTCTACTATGAATTTGGTTTCACTTATATTGAATTAGGAGATGGTGACGAATTATGGGAAAATCGTAAGATTGAAGATATTATCCATACCCACAGCCACGCCTTTTGGATAATGTCTCAATTTTATAAGAATAATAGATTTTATATGCTCTATGGTAACCATGATATTGTCAAAAGAAATCCTGAATTTATCATGAAAAATTGTGAGACCTATTATTGCGAAAGTACTTGTTGTAGACAGGAACTGTTCCCAGACATGACTGTTTATGAAAGCATCATTTTACAATATAGGGTCACAGGAGATAGAATTTATCTAATCCATGGCCATCAGGCAGATTTTTTAAATAGCACCCTTTGGCGACTATCCAGATTCTTGGTTAGATATCTCTGGAAGCCCCTTGAATTAAGCGGTTTTCGCGATCCCACCAGCGCTGCCAAGAATAATTCTAAAAAAAACACGATAGAAAGAAGGCTAATTAACTGGGCAACCAATGAAAAGAAAGTTATTATTGCTGGCCATACCCATAGAACGGTCTTTCCTAAAGTAGGGGAACACACCTATTTCAATGACGGTAGTTGTGTTCACCCAAGATGTATAACAGCTATAGAGATTATAGGCGGCACTATCTCCTTGGTGAAATGGGCCGTCCTTACAAGACCTGATCGCACTTTATATGTAGGCCGTGAGGTTTTAGAAAAACCCGTACCTCTTGTAGAATACTTTAATACTCTAAGATAAATGTTAGTGGAACACCCTGTGACTTATGAAGTTTCAACAGATTCCATAGGGGCTGTTGCTATATAGCTACACAGCCCCTAACATCTTAAACTTCACAAATATCTCAGAGTGTTCTCATTTCTTCTTACGCACTGAATATCCAAACTTACCAAGCAGTTTCCCAAGTTCATAATACTCTCCATGGGAATATACAATCATCCCGCTTTTATTGAGATTAAACTTGCCACTTTCATCCATATACTTTTTATCTACAGCCACACTTACTACTTCAGCTAGAAACATATCATGGGAGCCCAATGGCACTATTTGCTTCACCTTACATTCTATATTAACAGGACTCTCACCTATTAGGGGAGCTGATATTATTTTACCCTTGATCGGTGTTAGCTTCATTTCTTTAAACTTATCTATCTCTCTACCAGATTTTACGCCACAATAATCTGCTTGTTTAACTAAATCTCTATTAACTAAATTAATGGCAAATTCTCCACTCTCTTTAATAATACTATATGAATATCTCTCTTTCCTTATAGAGATTGAAACCATCGGTGGATTGGTACATACAGTACCTGCCCATGCAATTGTTATAATATTAGCTTTATTATTAGCATCTGCACAAGTGACCATAACCGCAGGTATTGGATATAACATATTACCGGGACGCCAAAAATCTCTTTCCATTATTATGAAACACTCCTATCCTCTTTAACTAATACATATGGTTTTACTAATATAATTTATCATGATAACAGATATACTACTTCTTTGCAAACCATTCCAACTCAAATTATATTAAGATTATCAGCAATATTGGTATAAATTATCTTTTATATAACCATAATATAGTTATAGTGCTTTAAATGTTTTACTGATTATTTATGGATTGAATTATTTAAATAAATTTTAGAGAGGAGAATTCATATGAAAGCTTCTGTTGACCAAGACGGCTGCATCAGCTGTGGATTATGTGTTGACCTATGTCCGGAAGTATTCAGTTTTAATGAGGATGGAGTATCAGAAGCCATCGAAGGCGAAATACCAGAAGAGGCATTGGAGCGGGCTGAGGAGTCAAGGGATGGCTGCCCAGTCGATGTAATTGATATTTTCGAATAGATAGTTCATTAACAAGCAGGGTTTGGTAACAGTATTAATCTGTTATCGAACTCTTCTTTGCTTATTCTTTATTGCTTAGGATAGTTTGCTTTATAAATGGCTTGTTAATATGCAAACCTGCGAATATATATACAATTATATTTGTCTATTATCATACAGTTTGTTATAATGTTGGAAACATATAAAAACGGAGGAATACATAATGCCTAATGAAACGATTGAAATATTAATAACTATGGCTCTTTATATGAGTATTGTAATTGGTATTGGTGTATTTTTTGCAAAAAGGGCCAATGCCAATTCGGAAAATTATTTTATTGGTGGTAGAACTCTGGGACCATGGGTTGCAGCAATGAGTGCAGAGGCTTCTGATATGAGCGGATGGTTGCTAATGGGACTCCCTGGAGTTGCCTATTTTTACGGCCTAAGTGACGCCACATGGACTGCAATCGGTCTTTTAGCAGGTACTTATATCAATTGGCTTATTGTTGCCAATAGATTACACGGTTATTCCATAGTTGTTAATGCTATTACAGTACCCGATTATTTAAGCAATAGATTTAAAGAAAGCAAAAAAATTATTATGACAATATCAGCTGTATTTATTCTGGTCTTCTTTACAGTCTATGCTGCCAGTTGCTTTGTTACTGTAGGCAAATTATTTAATGCCCTATTCGGCCTATCTTATAAACCGCTAATGATAGCAGGAGCTATCTTTGTTATTTTCTATACTTTTTTAGGGGGCTTCTTAGCTGAAAGTGTCTCTGACTTTATGCAAGCCTTAGTTATGGTCGTAGCCTTGGCTACGGTATTGATTACTTCTCTTATTCATGCTGGGGGAATTGGTACGGTAGTAAATAATATGAAAGAGATACCCGGCTTCTTTTCATTCTTTGGTATAGCTAACCCTCAAATAGTAGACGGTGTTCAACAAGTATCAGGTAGTAAAGCAGTATTTGGAGAAATGAATAAATACGGTTTTATAACCATTATCTCCACCCTCTCCTGGGGGCTTGGTTACTTTGGTGTGCCTCAAGTCTTATTAAGATTTATGGCAATTCGTAAACACTCTGAGATTAAGAAATCAAGAAGAATCGCAACTGTATGGTGTTGTATCTCCTTATTTGCCTCAGTTTTCATTGGCTTAGTGGGCAGAATTCTCTACCCCACTGACTTACTAAGTCTAAGCGATGCTGAAAACATTTTTATCATTAGTGCTACCAGATTATTACCAACCTTACTGGCAGGTTTAGCAATGGCTGGTATTTTAGCTGCAACAATTAGTTCATCAGATTCTTATTTATTAATTGCTGCATCAGCAGTATCAAAGAATATCTATCAAGGGATAATAAAAAAAGATGCTAGTGACAAAGAAGTTATGAGGGTGACCAGGATAGTATTGCTGCTAACAACCCTGGTGGGTATAGTTATAGCCCTGGATGAAAATAGTGTTATCTTCCAAGTGGTATCCTTTGCATGGGCAGGTTTTGGAGCTAC
>JAAYPX010000138.1 GCA_012519565.1 Clostridiales bacterium
ACGTTGTATTTCTCTACCCGTAGCAACTGTATCTTCTCCACTGGATACATTAAACATATCAACATCAAAAACGCTACGTACGTATACATCGAAACATATACGATTAAGATCAACAACTATTCCAGAAGGATAGGTCATAATACCTGTTTCCTCAGCACCTTCAGTAACAACAGCAAGTAAAGCATCATTGTTGTTCTTGATACCAAATACTGGCATACTAGCTACATATCTATCATAGTTATCTTCATAATATAATTCTTCAAATGCAACTTTCTTATTGGAATAGGTTCTTAATATACCCTGCTTTACCTTAGAAGATCTATTGGTAACATTGGCATAGGTAGTTATTGCACCGCTGCCATCTGGGTAGAATAGGTAACCATCCACATCGTTTCCTGCTGCACCAAAATAGGGCATAACCTCTAAAGTGGTGATACAGAACTGCATATTTTCTTCATACCCATCATATGGAATACGAACTACAAATCTACCATCCTCAAGTAAATACTGTATCTTAACAAATATACCTATGGTAGTGAAGCCATATCTTACCTCCACACCATTATCTAGGTAATTAACCTCAAGGAAGTCACAGTCCCTTCCTGCATAGGCTGTTGCAGGTGGGGCATCCCTTTTGTCAATATCATTATAGCTTATAGTAAATATAGATTGCAAATAAGCATTCCATTGTTTATTTAGTTTGCTTATTGGGTAATCCTCTTCTTCTACTACACTTTTCCACACATAACCTGTATCTGTGTTTTTAACTTGGATATTACCCTTAGTTTCATCAAAATATAATTCTAAATTCTTGGATTCTGCAATCTTCTTATAGTCATTAGGTAAAGTTCTGTCCACATTGGTAGCTGGAGGCTCATATTCATATTCCCTACGGGTTATAGCATTACTTTTAGCCACCTGTATACTGACGAAAGCATAAACTACAAATATTAAGACGATCGCATAAAATATAATGGATCCAATTCTATCCTTAATAAACTTTTTAATCATAAGCAATCGGCTAACGCCCATTTCACTCCTTTCCGGTATTAACTAAGCATGTTAGGTACTTATCACAGATAAATTATATATTATATATTATAAGAAGTTAACCTTAAGCTCTGTGATATACTCTAGTACAAATTTGATTACTCTCGCGGAAAGTACATAAACCATACCAGCAACGAGCCATATTACCAACATGACAAAAACCGTTATGATGCACATTCGCAATGCCTTACCAAAAGAGTAGTTATTCAGCAATTTCATTCCTAGGAAGAATATTATTATCATCCAAACATAAACTATGGCGGAGAATACACCATACCATGATTGCTGATTTTTTGACATCAAGTTTGAAACAAACATCAAGGGTGTGTTCACAAATATAAATGGCATTAGTCCGATAATAGTAGCAAATGCTATCTCATGAATCTTACTTTCACCATCTGATATTGAAGTCACTGCAAAGGACGCTAATATCCATGTAATCGGAATTATAAACAGCTTCACACCTTCGAATATTACATTGGCATTGTTAACATCAATAGATGCTAAGGGATAATGTACAATATATATGTAAGCAACCCTAACAACATATGCAATGGCCATAACTATAAAAGAAGATTTAAGATTAATTCTATCTCTATAATAATGGATACCATCCATTGCATCTACAGGATGAAATAATGCATTATAACAATATAAAATACCTTGGCCTATGCCCATCTTCTTATGATGATTCTCCATAAAGCTCCAATATGCTTTCTTGGCAGCTTTAAAGGAATACTTAAGGAATAGGAATACTGCTGCTAGTATAATTACTGCAAGGAATATAATTAATGTAAAGTTTTCTCTTAAAACTTCATATTTATATTCTTCAAAAGCCTGGGTATAAAGATCCCTATTATTTGCCAGCTTACTTTCCACCATGGAATCTTTCCATCTTCCTTGCTTATAGTAAGCCTTAGCTATACCTGCATGGGCTAGTTCATAGTTCTCATGTAATTCTAATACTCTAGACCAGCGATCATAGGCTAAATCATAATCACCTTTTTCATAAGCCGTTGTAGCTTCATGAACGGTAAGGATAAACTCTGTTGGGTCAAAATACTGAATATTATTATTAAGTCTATCAACTACAAATATTCTACCTTCACTATTAACAGCAATGGCACTAGGTCTTGAAAACTCACCAATCTTCTCACCTAACCCACCGAAAGCTGCCAGCATATTACCTTCCTGATCATATTGGTATATCTTACCATTAAGCTCTTCTATAATTGTGACTATGCCGTTATTGTCTACAGCGATATCACGGAATACAGGCTCCATGTAATAACCATCATCATCGAAGTATTCGCCGAACTTAAATGTAGAACCTGCTACAGTAGATTTTAAAACCTTCTTTCTAATGAAGTTGGTTATAGGATTAGTAAAACCACTACCCACTGTTTTATATTTTCTATAAATATTATTACCGATAGAGTTTAATTTCTTAACTTCACCCTCATCTCGATCAAAACTAGTTGCATAAATCATTCCATCATCGCCTAGGGCAACGTTGATATAAGAAGATGCTGTTCTTCTGGCCATAGCTGTTTTCTGTTGTTCTGATCCGAAGATACGAACTAGGGTTTCTGACAAGCTATATCCAATCTTAGTCTGTCCATATAGGCCACGAAACTCATTATTTCCGTCTATAGCCATAATGGTCTCACCACGAACAACATAAATATATCCTGTGTTACTAACAATTAACTTTGATGGTGCAAAAGGTGCATTACCAACTAAAGATGATTCTGGATTGGTAAATACCTCTACTAATTCACCTTGTGGAGACATATGTACAATTCTACTATTACCTGTATCAGATATATAAAGATCTCCATTGTCGTCAACAAAAACACCCTGAGGTGAGTTAAAGTCCATATCATCCGGACTATAATGCACAGCAACTGTTTTTAAGTCTGGATCTAAGACTACAACTCTGGAATTACCACTATCTAATACATATATATAATCATTCTCATCAATAAAGATATCCTGTGGATCTTTAAAGAAGATCCTCTTGTCTTCATATTCGCCAATATTATTAATCGAGCCTACAACATTATATGCCTTTGGAATTGGCATCCTAAAACTTGAATTGGCTGTTACATAATCTATGTCCTCTGCTGCATAAACAGAAGGAACAAAACTGCTCGAGCTAAGAATGAAAGCAAGTAAAAATACTACTATTTTTTCAAACCTTTTGAACTTGCGTTTTATAATTTCAATCAAAATTGATTGCTCCTTTCATATTTATTATTCAGCAGATTAGCCTTTGATACCAGAATATTGCATGGTTTCCATAACCCTACCCTGCATGATTGTATATACAATTACAGTAGGTATTGTCATAAGGAAAGTCGCCGCTGCAACTGCTCCTGCTCTTCCCACACTCATTCCTGCAGCACCGCCACTGATTGTACTAAGTGCAACTGGCAATGTCTTCATCTGTTGACTGGTGATGTAGATTAATGGCGAAAACGCATCATTCCAGCTGGAAACAAAGGAAAACACAACCAAGGTTGACCATGCAGGAGCTAAGGAAGGCATAACTATTTTTAAGAAAATGAAGAACTCTCTAGCCCCATCAATTCTTGCAGCTTCAATTAATTCATCCGGATATTGCTCAAGGAACTGCTTTATAAGGAATATATTATAAGCAACTGCTATATTAGGAAGTATCAACGATGCATAAGTGTTGATCAGTCCCAAATTATTAATAACCAAATAACTTGGTATTCTTGTTACATGAGGTGAAAACATTAAGGCCATAAGTATAACGCTAAATATAGCCTTAGCACCTGGAGGTTTTAATTTAACCAAGGAATATGCCCCTAAGGAAGATACGATTACTGTAAGTACAACAGTTATAGTTGTTACAACAATACTGTTAAATGCATATCTTAAAAAGGGAACGGTAGAACTTCCTAATGCTTGCAATAAATCGCTAAAGTTTTTAGTTGTAGGGTGTTTAACGAAAAATCTTGGCGGGAATAGGAATAATTCATCCAATGGTTTAAATGCTGTACTTACCAAATATACTAAAGGCAAGGCTGTAAAAGCAACTAGCCCTAACATTACTACATATAATAAAACTTTTTTAAATGTTATGTGAACCCATTGTCCTCTGAACCATTTGATTTTAATCACAAATATGTCCTCCTTCCATTATTGATATTAGCTATTCGTCTTTAGAGGATAGTAAGCGCATTACTACTCTACCCATAACAAAAGTGATTAGAAATAGCACAACCGCTACCGCTGATGCATAACCCATCTGGAAACGGATGAAAGCATAATCATAAAGATGGGCAACAATCGTATGACCAGCATAGTTTGGACTAGGCATACCAGCAACAGAAACAGCTATATCAAACACACCAAAGGAGCCAACTATAGAGTTAATAGCACCAAATAATAGTTGAGGTTTCATCATTGGTAAAGTTAGATAAATGAGTTCTTGAAACTTGTTTTTAACACCATCTATGGAGCCTGATTCATACACAGACTTATCCATGTTCTGTAAACCTGCCAGGAATACTAGGAAACCAGTACCCATACTCATCCATAATGAAATTATAACAATAACTTTCATTATGTGATTGGGATCTGTATTCCACAGGATAGGAGAATCAATCAGCCCCCAGTCCAACAGAAGATTATTCAAATAACCATATCTATCACTAGAGAAGATGATTAGCCATACTGTACTCATTGCCACACCACTGGTAATAGAAGGTGCATAGAAGGCCAAAGAAAATCCTCTCTTAAATTTCAATTGGTTAATAACCCATGCTGCAAAGAATGACGCTAAATAACCGATAGGTCCTGTAATAAGTGCAAATGTCAAAGTATTACTGATTGCTGTAATAAACACTTTATCATCCAAAAATAACAGTTTATAGTTATTTAAACCAACAAAATTTGGGGATTGTAACATGTTATAGTCAGTAAAACTCAAAAACATAGCAACTACAACAGGTATAACTACAAAGATAGAAAACAATATAATAAACGGAGACAGAAAAAGATATCCCATCCAGTTTTTCTTAATAAAACGCTTAAATTTAAATCCCAAAGTTTCTTTAGGAAGATCGCTGTTTATTATATTTGAATTTCCGTCCGTTTTCACTAACGCTTTATTATTCATAATTCTCTTATTAAGCTTTTTCAGCTTACTTTCCTCCTAACCTTTTAGTCTTAGTGACTATACAGCCACAGCGGTCTAACAAACCATCGCATCCAAAACATGCTTATTTGCATGTTTTGGTGCGTGCCAATGAAGCAAAATCGTATTAGTCATCAAGGATGACACCATACTCTTCTTGTTTCATTCGTAGCTCACGGTTAATATCCTTAACGGCTTGTTCTAAAGCATCCCTAGGATCGCCTCCACTTACAACTACTGTAGTCCAAGCGTTGGTCAAATGTCTTGCAGTAAAATATCCACCTAAAACTGTAGGAGTCTCCTCAGCCCATTGCCATTGTTCCTGAATAACCTCTATATCTTCTCTGTTCCAGGATAGTTGCAAGAAGGCTTCTTTATTGGCAGTATTCCATCTAGCCTCAGCACCCATAAGAGCTTCAACTTCTCTTGCGAAAGTAGCCTGTGCCTCAGTACTTGACCACCATTTTAAGAACTCCCATGACGCTTCAGGTTTCTCACTTTGCTTCATGATAATATCACCCTGTGAAGTTATACCTCCTGCTGTTCTATCTATGGTTCCATCTTCTAACATAACACCAGGTAATGGAGCTATTCCCCATTTCCCTGCCAGTTCAGGAGCTGCAACGGATAATTGCATATACAGAGCAAAGTTACCAACACCAATAGGCATAATACCATTTCTCATATTTTGATAGAAGTTAGCTACCTCAGGTACACCATAATGGGTAAATAGTTCTGTATACTCTTTAAATGCTAAATAAGCTTGTGGTGTATCAAGACCTGATTTTAGGCCATCCTCAGTATAAAACTCTCCCCCATGCTGGAATAGGAATTGGGTAAAGTCTCTACCGTAGTAAAATTCCAATCCATTCTGATATAGGGCAGGTAGAACATATTTATACAATTCATCCCTAGTATTAGGTAGTTGTACATCAAATTGCTGTAGTATGTCTTTACGATAGAATAATACGTTAAAGTCCATAGTCTCAGGAATTGCATAAACTCCACCATTGTATTCATAAGGTGTAAGAATAGCATCAACGAAGCGTCCCCTAACCTCATCAAAGCCTGGCATCTGTGATAGATCATAAACAGCATCACGGATCGCAAACTCAACAGGTGAAGTAACATCAACACCTAAGGCCACATCTGGAGCCTTACCAGAGATTACTGAAAGCATAAGTACATTGGCTGATCCAGCACCCAGCTGACCTGCAGGAACCACGTTAACATTGATTTCTATACCTGTATGAGGGGTAAACTGTTCATCGGCCATCTCTTTTATAACCTCTGCCCATTCAGTACCACGGGCAATCCACACATTAATAGACTCTGTTATCTCCACATCTGATGATAAAACACTACCTACGTTATCATAATCTTTCCAGAATGATGCAACAAAGTTTTGCAATGTAGCCCATAATCTTTGGAATATATTAGACTTCTTGTTTTCCCACTTTTCAGTAACAGGTCCTACTTTAAAGTAATCAATAACTAAAGGTGCTTTCTGCAGTTCTAGGTACCAATTACTCAGATTTTCTTGCGCACTTTGAAGATCTCCAACCTTTTTAGCTATACTAAATGGATTATTAATCATAGCTTCTATCTGTGTCTTGATAGACAAAAAGTTGTTAGCCATAGCTGGTAACTTATCAGACATGGTTTTAAGCTCATCATATTTAAACTGCATACTATCGACTAGTCTTTGCATATCTTCCTGCATATTAGGTATCTTATTAAAGAAACCATAATCATAGTTAGGGTCTGGATCAGATCCTGCAATCAATGCGATATTCAAAAGCAAGTCCGATAATATCAAGATGTCTTCATTAACAGATTCTATGATAGAAGTTAAAGGTCCAAACTTAACAGTCATAGATAATGTATGGGTTCCAGCTGTTAAGTAAAATTCAAAAGGTTCACCATTTTGATCTGATAATTCATGAATATTCCAGTTGGTGGAGTAATCGAATTTATAGGACAAGAGTTCTTCAAAAGGAATCTTATCATCAATTTCTATCATACGATAAGATGGAACACCATCTTGCCATTCTTGCTTAACTCTTAAACCTATCTTATATAATCCATCTTCAGGAACATCAAATTGCCATGTTATCTTCTGATTTCCTTCTCTCCAACGATAAGCTCCTATTACATTAAGTAGACGCTCTGTTGCTGAATGAGGTTGTGTTAAAGGATCTCCATCATTCTCTCTACGCAATGTAGGATCATTCTTTTCTAAAGCACTTAACTCAGCTTGGAATTCAATACCTTCCGCTGATGCAGGTTTATAACCCTTAGCACTGTATTCTTGTTTTACTTCTTCATAAGAAGGGTAAACTTCAGGTGCTACTAAACGGATACCTGCAATTGCCATATTGGCTTGTATGTAATTAAGGCGAATAACATGATTGCCTTTTTCTAAATAAAACTTAAAAGGTTCATCAGTTAAGCCAGTTGAGTTAATAAATTTTTGTGTTCTCCAGCCAGACACTTCTACCTGAGAAGGTCTTGTCTCATTACCTAAACTATTAACAACTGGTTCTCCTTTGTCCTTAAAATACCTATAGAAGATCAAATCATTAGCCTCAATAAACGGATAAACTCCATCTATATACATAGAACGAACCGCAGGAATTGAAGTACCTGATTGCAGATAATAGTCTAATTCCATATGGAACATTCCATTTTCTTGCATATTCACATTAAATTCTATGTAAGGTGTATCTTCTTGCCATAAAAATGATTGTTTACCCTCAAATTCTGTAAGGGTAATTTTATTACCATTGGCATCTTTAATATCTGATAATGATATTTCGATTGTATCTTCAATGACACTATTATCAATAATTCCTTTATAATATTGAGAATATATAGGTACTTTGTCCAAACCAACAAAATCCCCATCAATATCTCTTCCCTCAAAGGCTACATACTTATCTTTTAAGGGTATTCCAGCTTCATTATCAGTTTTTTCAGTAGCTGATATGAATGCAAAGTTATTGATTAACAAAACCGTTACTATTAATAGAGATAAAAATGACTTATACTTCTTATATAAGAAACGGTTGTTAAGGCTTTTTTTCAAGCTCATAAAGACTACCTTCCTCCTATCTTATAGATTCTGTACATTTTTTTTAGTCAGTTCAAATATGGATTTGACATTTCTTCTAAAATGGTATAACTTATTATTAGCACAACATGAGCAAATTTGAAAGTATAATTAATTTGATATTCACGATAGTATTTTGATATTTTATGTTGAAAACCTATGCAAAAATATTGCATGCTTTTTTTCACTATAAAGTATTTGATATTTCATACTACTATTTTGATTGTTGTACAAAATACACTAAGAAAAGGTGATGACTAGAAATGGCATTTAGGAATTTTAAGCAGTATTTTAATAAAGAGAGGTTAAGAGTTATACATGTTTCCATAATCACATTAGCTGTGATAATTGCTATAACAGTTTTATTTTCAATAATGACTAGACAAAAAGCCTATAACAAAATTGACAATTTTATGAATGAAACTACTATAGCTCTTGAGCAAAAAATAGATGAATATCTTTATACTTACCTCCAAAACAACTTAGAATATTATATAAGACCCAGTAATTATTCTCTATATTATGAATCACAGAATAAAGATCTGTCATTTTACTTCAGAATTCAAATCTCATTGTTAGATAGTGTACGGCTAGCGGATTATTTTACTGATATTGCACTATACAGAGCGCATGATAGTAACCTTATATCTGCTTTAAATACGCCAATTACATTAGATAGAATTATGAGAAATGACTTTTTGGAAAGCCTGGCTTCTTATTATGAAAGTATTATAAATTTGGTTAAGAGTAATACTCCACCAGACAAGCCCCAATTTAATATAAATTCAAATAATGAGATGACATATATATATCCTGTACATAATATAAACAATTGGAGAATTGGGGAAACCTACTTAGGCCTTGCTACCTTATATCTAAAAGATCCTGCATCTTTTTTTGATACCAAAATTGAACAATTAAATTCCAACGGAACCTTCCTAATAACTAATAATGATAAAATTCTTCTAACTGACGGTGATGAAAATACCTTATCCAACGAGATAATTTTTGACATACTCACCAATCACTCTGAGAAGTCTATTATTAATAAGAAGATTCATTCCACGAATTATATTTATTATTATGTTAAATCACCTAGTAGTAATATTACTTATCATTATTATGAACAGGCTCCTGGTTTTTTTGAGTATATATTTTCTGCTGAATACCTCTCTATTATATATATATTAGCACTCCTTTTGGTTATTGTTATATATATATTGATTTGCTTTTCATTGAAGCTTAAGTCAATTGTTAGTTTTAATCAATTAAAGGCAGTTGAAGAGTACAAATTAAGTATAGAAAAAAGTAATCGCCCCCAGATTGAAATACTAAAAGATAACCTATTATCAATTGATACTAATTATAAAAATTACTCCCTTATTATTTTTGAACCAGACATTTCCTTTATTAAAGATATGTCTAAAAGTCAAAAAGAGTTCTTTAGTAAGGCAATAATTGAACAAGTTGAAAAAACTCTTCAGCAAATGGAGTTGCCCAACGTTACCACCCTACAACCTGATGGTTTTGTTATTACTATTATAAACCATGAAATTGCTATTTCAATTAGAGAATTTGTAAATAAAATGCCAAGTATATTGTCAAACTTCACCAATTGCAAGTTTAATATATATTATACTGCCCCCTTCAGTAGCAAAGATAAAGCCGTTGATGCTTATCCTAGATTACGCAATATAATGAAGTACTCCTTATTATATAACTATCCAAATATACTATCCTTAGATAAATTGGAGAAAGTCGACAATAATACTAAAGCCGTTGATACCATGGTACTGGATACAATTAAAAATTATCTTATGGAATTAGATATTGATAAATTAATTGATTATTTAAAAGAAAAAATTCATTCTATCCGAACCAATGGGTATTCATATAATCAAACGATTGATTACTTAAATATGGTCTTCTGCTCTATAAAAAACTACTTCATGGATAAATCGCTAGAATATGATTTTGATAGTGGGTCTATTTTGGAACAACTTAATCAATTAAATAGTTTGGAAGAATGCATCAATATTATAGAGCAAACCTTAAATACCTATAAGGATATTTTAGTTGAAAATAACGCTTTATCCAATAAAAAGAACATGGATAGTATCCTAAAATTTATTGATGATAACATTGAAGAAGTTACTTTATCAGCTGTTGCAGATGAATTTAATATTACATCTGCCCACCTAAGCCGTACATTTAAGGATAATATGGGCATTAACTTCTCGGAATATGTAACAGAAAAGAAACTTATTAGGGCAACCGAGCTGTTGAAAGAAAATACCGATTATAGTATTGCGGATATTGCTAATAAACTTGGTTACAATACTGCTTCCTATTTTTCCTCCAAATTTAAAGATAGGTTTGGAGTAACACCAGGTAATTATAAAAAGAATATTTTAAGAAATAAGTAATATTTATTGATTTCACATTTTCTAATGAAAGGAATGGTCTCAATATGTATCCGCAAACCCAATATTATTCAGAAAGCCAAAAGAGCTTTCATGTTGATTATGTTAAAACCAGTGACCCTTTTATTATGTATAATTATCATTATCATAATGCCTATGAGATCCTCTATTTCCAAGAGGGCGAGCAGATGTTCTTTTTGCGGGATAGGATTTATCATATTACTGCAGGAAATTTGGTTCTAATTAACAAATACGAATTACATAGTATAAGGGACTGGGATAAACCAGGCCATAGCAGAGTATTCATAAGTTTTCGAGAAGATTTTTTTAATTCAATTAATACCTATGGTTTTGACTTATTATCTTGTTATAAAAAGGATATAGTAGTCATAGATCCCTCAATACGCCATCAACAAATACTTTTTCGAAAGACAATGGATATTGTTCGCGAGGCTGAGTCCAAAAAACGGGGTTATGAGATCTGTATTAGAGCTAAAACCATGGATTTGCTCATCTTCATAGATAGAATCCTGGATCAATATCATGATAAAACTGATATAACATCCCCTAGACATAACATTATTAATGATGTAATGATGTATATTGCTGATAATTATAAAGAAAAGTTGACCCTGGATATGATTAGTCGAGAGTTTGGTTATAGTAAAAATTATTTATGCACTACCTTCAAACAAGTTTCAGGTTTATCAATGAATCAATATATTAACGCCATCAGGATTAAAGAAGCCCAGAAGTTATTAAAAAACACAGATTATTCCATAACTCAGATATCTGAGTTAACTGGTTTTGATAGCATCACCCATTTTGGTAGAGTATTCAAAAGCATCACAGGATATACGCCTCTTAAATTTCGGAAAGACCAAAGATTTACCTAAAAACAATAGTGAAATAATGGTGTACAGTTATAAAGCGTTCTTTTGTGCATAGCTATGACTGTATACCCTTATATTTTTCGATAGGAAATTCTCCCGAATTTCCTATCGAAAATAAGCCCTATTGCTATGGTCTAGGTACTGTTATTCTATACAGATTTACATTCTCATCTACTACTGCATCAATGCCTTCGATATAAGAGACTATGGTGTTAATCTCCATACAGAATACGTCTCCATCATGATATTCAGGTTCACCATTCATTAAGTTTTCTTCTCCGTTAACCAACAAATGGGTAGTTCCTATGGACGCTTGCACAGTGAATTGGCCACTGTTCATAACCAATACTCCCTTATCACTATCATAGGTATAGCTTAATAGATTAGGGTTAATTCCTATTATGTCATCTAGAACAGGTATAATAGGTCCAAATACACCTGTCTGTTCATAGACTTTTTTACCACCCTTCATATCCACTTCCCTACCATTAACTAAGACCTTATAATAAATTCTACTATCTGCTTTATATTTTCTAGTGGAATATTCAGTAGTTCTAAACCTATCATAAGGGGATATCACCGGTGCTTTATCATTAAGTAGAGGCTTTCTTTCTTGAGGCATTACTGTAGATAAGCCTGTTCCTTCTATTTCTTCCATTGGTATTGAAGATATAGAAGATGTAGCCTGTGGAAGTCCTTTCATCACAGCTGTTAAGGTTATGGTACCTGCTTCTCTAGTGGAACGAATAAAAACTCTATTGGTACCACATTCTGCATATACATGATTTTGATGAATAACACTATCGTTTCTACCGTATCCATTAAATCTACCACTATTATATCCACCTAAGAATACAGCTTCCCCATCTAAGGTAAAATCAATTCTATCAAAATTTAAGGGGCAGATTCGGCCTCTATCATCAACTACTTCCACATCAAAGAATGCTATGTCAGAACCATCGGCTATTAAGCCTCTATCTCCAGTAACTGGAGTAAGCCTAATTTCTGCTGCTTCTCCTACAGTTTCTATTTTATCCTCGATTAATAGATTTCCTTTATAATCATAGCCCTTTGCTTCTATTTTACCTGATTTGGTAATGTCTATTCCTTCAAAAGCGAAAATAAAAGAATCCTTTGGCTCGTCACAGGTACCGACTAATTGCTCGTTAATATATAATTCGACTTTATCTATATAATAATTGCCAATTACATAGACAGTCTTATTCTTAGGATCTCTATAATCATATTCTCCTGTTTTTACCCAATGGGTTCCATTAAATTCTCTAAGTGGATATTTATAATTATCACCTCCTACAGGTGGATAATTCCAATGTCCCACTATCATAATAGCAGGGCTGGGATCTTGCAAGGTCTTAAATGCATGAAAACTCTGTTTTTTTATCCTTACAGGATCTACCCTTCCACTCATACGGGCATTCTCACTGGCTGCCTGCCTTCCATGTTGAGCTGAATCAGTCCAGCATAGGGCGGCCGTTGCAGAATAAAGATCTTTCTTAGAAACCCCTCCAACCCTATCATTATAGAATTCCTCATAGGCACTGGCTGTAATCAGGACAAATTCCTCAGCAGTTAAATTGTGGATATCTCCCCCCTCCTGCTTTCTTCCTCTCTTACCTAACCACAGATTATCATAATCAAAATCTGGGGGCGAAAACCTATCCCATACCCGCCTTGGGGATTCCTCTCGCAAATATTCTGTTTCTACTATCGGCATTAGCAGTGACTGGAATCTACCAGCATGTCTATTGAGCATAGTACCAACAAACTCTGCCTCTTCAACTACCTCAGGGGTGGATATGGTACGACAGCCCATAAAACGCCCTCCATTGGGATCTAGTTCTCTCTTTAAAAGTGTCATTTCTCTCATGTGCTCTTTATAAACTGCATTATTTCCAGTCTCCCAGAATAAGATGGAAGGATTGTTTCTAAAATAGATAATAACATCCCTCATTAATTCTACTCTCTGATCCCATTGCCTACCGTGACTTTCTTTTTCCTTGTCCCCACCAGGTTGTACACAAACCACTCCATACTTATCACAGGACCGAATATCAGCTGGGCTGGCTGCCACATGCATCCAACGGATAAAATTGGCATTACTTTCCTTGATTAGCTGTGCATCAAAATCTTTTAACCAATCCGGTGCTACACCAATTGCCGCCCATTCATTAGAGGATCGCTGGGCATATCCAGTAAGCCATATTGGCTCGTCATTAATTAGGACTCCTTGATCCTTATTATAGGAAACCTTTCTAAAGCCTGTTACTATCTTAACAGTATCGACAACTTCTCCATCCACTATTAGCTTACTATATACATCATATAAATAGGGATCATAAGTAGTCCAAAAACGAAGGTTTTGAACATTAGCACTGGCTTTTATTACTGTTACAGAACAGGAAGCCGTTTTTGTAGGTTTAACCTGGGACTCATCATCCACAGGTACATATCTATTAAGTTCTTTATCAAATACATATGCATCTTCAGGAGTTATGGAAAGTGGCATTTTATCAGGTACTTCACTTTTAGGAACAAGCATGGCCTCTGAAGAGAAGGTCTTTACAGCTTCTCCCTTATGATCTAATATTACTATTTCCAATAAGGCCTTACATTCTTTATCACTTTCATTTCTAACTTCTGCTTCCACATGAATATCTGCGGACTTGCCTACAATATCATAATTACTACCGTATACATATACACCTTTGGTCATTAAATTACTGTATATAGGCAATGTCTGGTATACTTTATTTTTGATATGTAATCTAACATTTTTGGTAATCCCACCGTAGGAAGGATTAAAGTCATTACAATTCCACAGATAGCCAACTCCTTTTCTATCTTCAGGAACAGGATGGGAAGCTAGTAATTGGCTCATATAATAACCAGGCTCCACATCCTCTTTATTGGGGGTTTCTGCCATACATACCCCTGTGTTTCTTGTGGCTGTATTATCTGTAGCTACTGCAATTAGATTTTCATCACCAAATCTTACATAAGATGTAAGGTCAAATGCAAAAGGCCCTACACCATTTTCATGGTATCCTACCATAAGACCATTGATATAGACAAAAGCCGATTGCCTAATTCCTTCAAATTCAATAATAACTTTCTTACCTTCATGGCTAGAAGCTATGGTAAAATACTTGCGGTAAAACGAAAATGTTCTAGCCTGCCCTGTACCACCATCACTAATCCTTGATACAAAAGCATCTTCATCATTGAAGGTGTGAGGAACACTGACATCCTTCCAATCAGAAAGTATATAGTCCTCTTCATAAAAATACTTGCCATTACTATCTCTATGCTTTTCTAATGCGGCATCTAGGGGAAAAGCATCTGCTTTTTTAAATTTCCAGTCTAGATTAAAGTTATACACTTGAAGTTCATTAGCAAAGCACGTATTCAGATTACTCAAAATTATTTCCTCCTAATTTATCTTTATAAATATATATTTAAGTGTTAAATATATATTTAATAACATGATTATAAAATCCTACTATTTAACTTCTATTATGTAAGTTTTAGCATCTTCATCTAATATTCCATTAACATTTTCTATAAACGAAATAATAGTATTGATTTCCATACAGAGGCTACCCTTATCATGTAGCTCTGGCTCTCCATTCATTAGATTCTCTTCTCCATTTACTATTAGATGACTCTCTCCTACGGTAGCAATAATAGTATTCTTCCCACTGGTCATGGTTAATTGCTTTTTGTCAGCATTATAGTTATAATTTAGAATCCGACTATCAACAGCTTTGATAGCATCAAGTACAGGTATAATTGGGCCAAATACCCCTGTCTGTTGATAGGCCTTTTCACCCTTCAAATCAACTATTTTATTATTTACAATAAGATCATAATATGTCTTCTCTTGCTGATCAATAGAATTCACACTATTACCTTGCAGTGCCCTATAGGGTGATAAGGCTGGTGGGGTAATTGAATATTGGTAGACTAGTCTCTGAGGCCATGCCAAAGATAAGCCCACAGCTTCCTCTTCCTTCTTTCATTCTTTTTCCTCCTTGAAATTAAATTTATGTAAAGAATTAACACCTAGTTAATTCTGAACATGTATGCCCCCCTACAGAATAAAATTCTCTTTTAACTTTAATATATAAGGAAATAGTATTAATTCAATTACTAATTCTAGATTATTATTAGTGGAAAGTCTATTCGCATATTACGAACTATTGTTATTTTCAACAAATATTACGTTTTCAAATGCAGTTTATATGCTTAATGCACAATTTGCCAAATCAAGTGACTGATTAAATAGAATGGATTATACAGGTATAAGCAACCCATATAAGATGTATTTTGTAACAGCCATATGGCTTATACACAAAAACCCCCTTAAGTAGATTTTGGTTATTTACCTTGTCTACTTAAGGGGGATCATATTAGTCTAGCATATAGAGAGTCAGTTGATTAAAGTCTTCCTATGCTGGTATAGTTATAGATAATACACTGCAAGGTGGTACATGAAGGGTAAGAACCCCATTATTAATTTCATAATCACTATAGGCTTTACTCATAACCTTATCTGGTTCCTCAAAGGTATTATAGGAGCGGAAGTCTTCTGTTAGAATTTCACCCTCTATTTTAGTAACATTACGATCAGCTATGCGACACTGCACATCGTAACTATCTTGAACTGATAGGTTATTGATTGTAATAGTTATATTTCCTTCTGCATCTTCAGATACAGAATGGCTCATGTTAGGTACCTTATCTTTATCAGTACCAATAAGTTCTGTCTTCATATAACTATGAACAAGCTGGGCTTCCTGATGCTTTGAATACATCTTAAAGACATGATATGTAGGTGTCAATATCATTTTGGCTCCTTCTGTCAGTATTACAGCTTGAAGCACGTTAACTAGCTGAGCAATATTGGCCATTTTTACACGATCACAGTGTTTATTAAAGATGTCAAAGGTAATTCCAGCAACTAGAGCATCTCTCATAGTATTTTGCTGATATAAGAAACCAGGATTAGTACCAGGCTCTACATTAAACCAGGTTCCCCATTCATCTACTATTATACCTTTTTTCTTATCTGGATCATACCGGCTCATGATATTGTCAGTTAGGGTTATTAATTTATCCATATGTAAGGCCTTCTTTAAGGTCAGATACCAAATATCCTCATCAAATTCTGTGGCTGAGCCCTTATCTTCCCAGGTACCTGGTATGGTATAATAGTGTATAGATAAACCATCCAAAAAGCGTCCTGCAATCTTCATTACAGTTTCATTCCACTGTGGATCATGTTCAAAGCCACATGCTATTTTATATAGTTTGTTATCGCCATAATTACGACAATAGGTGGCATATCTACGAAACTCACTGGCATAGTGTTCTGCAGTCATATTACCACCACAGCCCCAGTTCTCATTACCCACACCAAAGTATTTTACCTTCCAGGGCTTTTCCTGTCCATTCTTAGCACGAAGATCTGCCATAGGGGACACGCCATCAAAGGTCATGTATTCAATCCATTCATTCATCTCTTGAACAGTACCACTACCAACATTACCATTGATATAAGGCTCACATTCCAGTTGACGACATAGTTCAAAAAACTCATGGGTTCCAAAACTATTGTCTTCAACTACCCCACCCCAGTGGGTATTAACCATACGCTTACGGTTCTCCTTAGGACCTATACCATCCTTCCAATGGTATTCATCAGCAAAGCAACCGCCTGGCCAACGAAGTACTGGTATCTTCATTGCTTTTAGAGCTTCTACTACATCTTTTCTCATTCCATTGACATTGGCTATCTCGGAATCTTCTCCTACATACAAACCTTCATAGATACACCTTCCAAGATGTTCTGAGAAATGTCCATAAATCTCCTTGTTGATTTTCCCCTTTTTCTCATGGGGATTAATCCATAAAGTATACATTTCATTCACCATACCTTTCCTTAAGCCTATAAGTAAACTGCAGGCATATGTTTTATATTAATTAAAATGCCACCATATCTAAAGCACAGTAGCATAATGTAACCTGTACTTCCGTATTTTAAATCCATACATGTAATCCATATATGGATTTAAGTAAGTATAACTTTTTTAAATAAATAGAAAATTATACCCACGGCATATATTATACAAAATAGTAGGGATAATATCAAATCTTTTATATAAAATAACAAATTATTAATCACGGGAATCCTGAATCTATAAAAATTTAAGGCGATATCATAAAATTGGTAATTGAGGGAAGTTTTTTAAAGTACTATAATAAACTTATCCAAAATACTACAAACTTAAAGGAGTTATGCTAATGAAAAGTAAGAAAGCACCAAAGTGGTTAATTCCCTTAGCCATAATAATCATTATTGTTTTGACCTTAATTATTGTTCTTGTATCTAAGTCCCGAGGAACAAAGCAAGATGATAATTTGACTAACTCGGAAGATCTTATAACAGACAATAATGATGAGTTATCACCAGATGATAACCAGGGAGAATCAACATCAGAAGTAAATGCTTCTGTAAATAATAATACTGAAGAGGATACAGCTGATACTGCTACTGAAGATCTGGCTCCTAAAATCGAAGGTTATAAAGCACTGTACTATAGTGACTTTGGTGACAGTTCCCCTTTAAGCCAAATTAATTGGGGCTTTATCGCACCCAATGCTAGAGTAGCTATAAATAAAGACGACATTGCAGGAAATAGCACCAGTAAATTACTTTTTAGCCAAGTCTATCAAGCCACTGGTCGAAATGCTAGTAAAACTTTAGAAGCACCTATAACCGGGGATAAGGTCCTGCTTAAGTTCGACTGGTATCCTGGCGAGATTAACGATAAAGGTAATAATCCAGAGGATAATTCAGGAGAAGTTCGTATCTTAGATGGCAATGATCAGATTATTTTTGCCTTAAAATATACTGCCCAATCTCCTATCTCTTACTACA
The DNA here is from genome assembly GCA_012519565.1 of Clostridiales bacterium. GTDB lineage: Bacteria > Bacillota > Clostridia > Lachnospirales > Lachnospiraceae > Mobilitalea. Next base: position 18,608 of record JAAYPX010000138.1, read on the forward strand.
TAGGTAATAATGATCCTGAAGAAACCGCCATAAAGGATCCTCTAAAATGGTATACAGTTGACTTAGATTTTGATCTACTTGACAATACCGTAGCAGTTAAACTAACCGATTCAGTAACTAATGAAAGTTACCAGTACTTAGCATCCTTGGAAGGGGTTAACCATGATGCTACAATTGCCAGTATTCAATTGGCAGGCATCCACACCGATGGAAATTATATTACATGGACTACCTATATTGATAATTTAGGATTTTACCATATACCAATCCCCAACAATCGGGTGACATCTGTTGATCCACTACCTTATCATAGAGTCTATGTTGGGAAAACAACAACAGATATTAGCTCACTTGGACTACCCACCACTGTCACCGTTACTATGGCTGACAATAGCAAAGCTGAAGCCACAGTTAAGGAATGGATTAAGATAGGGGAGCCATGGAATCCGGAAGTCGAAGGTATCTATGAATTTAAGGGTATTGTAGAAAGCGGTAATGGTGTGGATAATGGATTTAATAAATACGCATTCTGCTATGTCTATAACCGCCTTACACCTCCTGATACAGCAAGACAGGCCGAGTGGTTAGATAGAGGTGCTATCGCCTTAAAATCCGATGAGGGTATCTTTATTAGCTGGCGATTATTAGCCGATGAATATCCGAAGGATATATCCTTTAATATCTATAAGAATGGTAGTAAATTAAACACATCTCCTTTGACTATTACCAACTTTACAGATAATCAGGGTAAAGCTGGTGATAGCTACACTATAGAGACCTTGGATACAGGCAAGTCTATATCAAAAGATGATGTCATAGCTCTTGGAACTGACTACATCTCAATACCTATGCAAATCCCAGAAGGAGGTACTACAGATACTGGGAACTATACATATAGCGTTAATGATGCCAGTGTTGGAGATCTAGATGGTGATGGTCAATATGAAGTAATTGTAAAATGGTATCCCTCCAATGCCATAGATAGTTCTCAAAATGCCAAAACAGGACCTACCATATTTGATGCCTATAAATTAGACGGTACTTTGATGTGGAGAATAGATATGGGACTTAACCTAACCTCTGGTGCCCATTATCATCAATTTATAGTAGCTGATTTAAACGGAGACGGTAAAAGCGAGTTTTTCATTAAAACTGCAGATGCTACCACCGTCTATGGCGTAACCGATGGCAAGTATGATAGTAATAAGATTATAGATGTCATAGGCAACCCCGATGACAATGGCAAATGGATTTATGATTCAGGCCATGTATATGGAGGCCCAGAATATATTACAGTCTTTAATGGTGAAACCGGAAAAGTTATCGATACAATTGAATACCGTTTCCCAGTAGGTAGGTCTGGAGACTGGGGAGATGGTAACTTTAACCGTTCTGACCGTTTTCTTGCTGCCTTGGCATATCTGGATGGTAAGACCCCTAGCGTTGTTTTTGGTAGAGGCTATTATGCTAGGACTACCTTTGTTGCTTATAATTTAGAAGGCAATAAACTAAAAGAATTATGGTACTTCGATTCAGATGAAGAAGGTAGAGGGGGCGGAATGGGTAATCATAATTTAGCTACTGCAGATGTTGATAATGACGGCTTTGATGAGATAATTGCTGGCTCCCTGACCTTAGATCACGATGGAAGCATTCTTTATGTTATGGATGGGGAAATGGGCCGTGAAATGGGATCCCACGGAGATGCTCTCCATGTAGGTGCTTTTGATCCAGATAGGGAAGGAATTCATGTTTACGGCGTTCACGAAGTACCTTCAGTAGCCAGTCTTCACTACCGAGATGGTGCCACAGGGGAATCCCTTATGTCATACTATGCCAATAAGGATGCGGGACGGGGTGTGGCAGCTAATATAACATCCAATCCTGGCTATGAATTCTGGGGGGCTGGTAATGATAATGTTATTGAAGGTGGAGCTATCTA
>JAAYPX010000139.1 GCA_012519565.1 Clostridiales bacterium
ATGAAAATACAACTGTATTGCCGGAATACGGTAGAACCTTAACATGAGATGTATTGAAATTATTGCATAAAAACCCGCTTTAATTTTTGTGCAATAGTAGAACCTTAACATGAGATGTATTGAAATTAATATTTATATGAATATTTGTTATCTAATGTTTTAGTAGAACCTTAACATGAGATGTATTGAAATACAAGAGGGCCTTTAACACAAGATATATCATATTGGTAGAACCTTAACATGAGATGTATTGAAATAGTAGATATAGGGCAACAATGCAAGAATATGTTGAGTAGAACCTTAACATGAGATGTATTGAAATGCTTTCCATTTTATTGTAGACCCCTCAGACGGATCGTAGAACCTTAACATGAGATGTATTGAAATACACATTTTGTGAAATATTTTTGTTGCATTTCTGCGTAGAACCTTAACTATATATCATGGTTCATGTAAAATTCCTATTGTAGAGAGATTAAGAAGACCAGAGTGATATTTAATAAAGTATATGTAAATTATATGACCGCTTTTTTCTATAAAAGGCGGTCATTGTTAGTGTATGGCGTTAGCAAAATGTTAAGGTTTATTTAAGGGGCTTATTTCTATTGTTTCTGAATGGTTTTTATACCATAAGGTTATAATTTAGATAAGAAGATAACAACATATAAGATTAGTTTAAAACTAAATGATGAAGGAGAACAAGCAGTGGAGCCTTTATTGGAAGTAAAGAATTTAAGAGTATCTATTCATACCTATGCAGGAGAAGTACAGGCAGTACGAGGTGTTAGCTTTAACTTATATAAAAATGAAACCTTAGCTATAGTAGGTGAATCAGGCTGTGGAAAAAGTGTTACAGCCATGTCCTTAATGAGATTAATTCCAATTCCACCGGCAGAGATTAAACCAGGTTCGGAAATATTGTATAAAGGGAAAGATGTAATTGGCATGCCAGAGAGGGACTTGGAAAAATTACGGGGTTCTGAGATAAGTTTGATATTTCAGAACTCAATGACTTCCCTTAACCCAACAATGAAGATTGGACATCAGATAGCTGAGAATCTTATATTGCATAAAAATATAAAGCCTAGCCAAGCTTTTGAAGAAGCCATAAAAATGCTTGAACTGGTTCGTATCCCAAATGCTGAAAAGAGGGCACATCAATATCCCCATGAGTTTTCAGGAGGTATGAGTCAAAGAGTTATGATAGCGATAGCACTGGCATGTAATCCTAATATATTAATTGCAGATGAACCAACCACAGCTCTGGATGTAACAATACAAGCTGAAATCATGGAATTAATAAAAGAACTTCAATCTAAACTTGATACATCAGTTATACTTATTACCCATGATCTGGGTGTGGTAGCAGGTTCCGCAGATAGAGTTCAAGTTATGTATGCAGGAGTAATCCTAGAGCGGGGCACAGTGGATGAGATTTTTTATAATGCTTGGCAGCCATATACCTGGGCATTATTGCAGTCAGTACCCCGATTAGATATGGAACATAAGGAAGAGTTATATTCAATTAAAGGGACTCCGCCAGATCTACTTAACCCTCCCATGGGATGTCCTTTTGCATCCAGGTGTCCTTATGTTATGAAGATTTGCATAGATGTTTTTCCCGATGCAACTATCATCAGTGAAACCCATCAGGTCCATTGTTGGTTACAACATCCAGATTCGCCTAAAATAGAAAGACCACTATTAGGAGGGACCAATCATGGATAATAATTTTATTGAAGTAATAAATTTAAAAAAACACTTTAATATTGGGGACAATACTATATTACGGGCTGTGGACGATGTTTCTTTTTCTATTAAGAAAGGTGAGACCTTTGGATTAGTTGGAGAATCTGGCTCTGGTAAAACTACCGTAGGAAGAACTATTATGGGATTATACACCCCCACCAGTGGTAAGGTGCTATTAAATGGCGTAGATATCCATAGCTTGAAAGGAAAAGGAAAGAAGGAATTCAGACGTAAGGTACAGATGATTTTTCAAGATCCCTATGGGTCACTGGATCCGAGAATGACTGTAGAGGATATAATAGGTGAAGGGATTGATATATTTAATATATATAAGGGAGCTAAGAGAAAAGAGAGAATATATGAATTATTAGAGCTGGTGGGATTAAATCGAGAACATGCCGCTCGTTTTCCCCATGAATTTTCCGGTGGACAGAGACAGAGAATAGGGATTGCAAGGGCTTTAGCAATCGAACCAGAATTTATTGTATGTGATGAACCAATATCAGCTTTAGATGTATCAATCCAAGCTCAGGTTATAAACCTATTAATAAAACTTCAGAAAGAACTACAATTAACCTATCTGTTTATTGCCCATGACTTATCAATGGTTAAGCATATATCAGATCGGGTTGGAGTAATGTATTTGGGTAAGCTTGTAGAAGTCGCAAAAGCAGAAGATTTATATAGAAACCCCATACATTCATATACCAAATCCTTACTATCTGCTATTCCTCTACCAGATCCTAAACTTGAAAAGGAGAAGTCTAGAATAAAATTTGAAAAAGATTATACAGGTTATTTTGACAAGAAAGGGGAAGCAGATATCTCTAGGCCTTCTCAACTGGTAGAAGTTGAGAAGGATCATTTTGTAGTGTTGGAATAATATCAAAAGACAAAGACATAGATTAAGTTTGGTATGCATAGAGGGTTATTCCTTTTGCCATCCAATGTATAAGCTATGTCTTTGGCTTTTACTTGCAAATGGGATGTTTGATGGTATGAATTATAATAATTGATCAACGTCTAAAATTTATATATTGGGCTAATTATTGTTTATTTACAATTATTATGCTAAAGTTAATATAAGTTTAATAAGAATAAGGTAATATAGGAGGCTTTTATGTCAAATTATAAGGAACCAATAAGTTATGGCAAGGCATCATGTGACACAATGATGCGCAAATATAAAGCTAAGGAATTGCCGCCGGAAGGTCGTTTCCATTACCATCAAGGGGTATTTTTATCAGGAATGTATAAAACCTACGAATTATGTGGTGATGAGAAATATTTTACTTACATAAAAGAATGGGTAGATTCTATTATAGATGAAAATGGTAATATTAATAAATACGATCCCGGACAACTGGATGATATCCAGCCAGGCATTTTGCTTTTTCCCCTACTAGATAAAACTGGAGATATGAGGTATCAAAAGGCTTTAGATGAACTCCTTATGGTAGTTAAGAAGTTCCCCAGAAATGGTGTGGGTGGCTTCTGGCACAAGGAATGGTATCCTAATCAGATGTGGTTAGATGGTCTTTACATGGCAGGGCCTATTTGTGCAGAGTATGCAAAGCGTTACAATAAGCCTGAGTTTACAGATATAGTTGTAGAGCAGGCTATCTTAATGAATGAGAAAACAAAGGATGAGAAAACAGGATTATTATATCATGCTTGGGATTATAGCAAAGAGGAAGATTGGGCTGATCCCGAGACTGGATTATCACCAGAATTCTGGGGACGCTCCATCGGTTGGGTACCGGTTGCTATCCTAGATGATTTGGATTATATTGATGAAAAACAAGAGGGTTATGATAGCTTATGTGAAATCGTTAGGGAGCTTTTAATTGCAGTATGTAATTATCAGTCTGATAGTGGCCTATGGTATCAAGTTATAGATAAGATGGATGAGAAAGATAACTGGTTAGAGACCTCTTGTAGTTCTTTATTTGTGGCAGCTATATGTAAAGCTGTGCGAAAAGGAATACTAGATGCCAGTTATCTAGCAAAAGCTAAGAAAGGATTTGAAGGTGTTATTGATAGCTTAAAGTGGGAAGGAGATAATCTGATTGTAGGAAATGTATGTATAGGAACTGGTGTGGGGGATTATAAACATTACATTGAACGACCAGTATCAGAAAACGATCTCCATGGAGTTGGAGCTTTCCTAATTATGTGTGCAGAAGTGCAAATGGTCTACGATAGAATCTACTAAAATAAATAGAAGTAGAATATATAAACCTAAAAAAGCACCAGATTTAAGGATGATTTTAATCCCTCAATCTGGTGTCTTTTTAATGTTCATATTAATCTTTATATATTAGCTTTTGAACTTTGTCGGAATTCACTGGGTGTTTGATCTAGGAATTTCTTAAATGTACGACAAAAATAGGAGGTAGAATGAAAACCACACTGAAATCCAATGTCATCTACTGATAAATTGGTATTTACCAGGAGGGTAGAGGCTAAATGTATCCTTAACATATTAATATAGGATGATACAGTCATCCCTGTTTTACGCTTAAATAAAGCACACAGATAATTCTTATTAATATGTAAAGCTTTTGAAATATCGTCTAAACTCTGTATCTGGGTAAAATTATCGCTTATATATTTAATAATCGGATCTAATACTGGTATCTGAAGTAAGTTATAGCTTTCATCATGTTTTTTGGCCAGTAAAATTAAGATATTGAGTATATCAGCTAAGTATATAAATTTATCCTCAGTATTTTTAGTGATAAGCTCTGTAAGCTGATGGATTTTATTATAGTATTCCTCTGTAAGATGAATAATCGGTTGACTAAAACATGAAAGAAGATACTCTTTGGCTGTTTTTGAATAATACTTATCTAGATACTTATCTGAAAAATTAATACATAATCCAGAATATGGTGTATCTCCATAACTTCTATGACAAGAATAGGCTTTAATCATGGCAGCATCATAGTCTCTGGTCTTATACATTAAGTCATCAATTATCAGATTTCGCTCTCCCTCTTCTAGAATATATATTTCATATACATTATGACAATGAAATATCGGAAAATGTAAACCGACAAATGTTTTTTCGAATCCTGCAATCAAGTCATCGTCATAGATGTGCTTTACATAATTCATTAAAATGGCCTCCTAAATATTTAAAGACAGACCAAAGTCTAAATATGACTTTGGTCTGCTAATATATAAGTCTGTTATTCCTGATCATCGTCGCTATAATCTGTTTCTTCCAGATGTAAGCTGACTTCAATACGAACCAATGAGCGGCGCAGTAAGACCAGTGAACTTTGTATTTGTAATTCTTTGGGTCCTTCTAAAAGTGCTGCTTCTGCTTCCTTGCGATCTTTTTCAGCCCGTTCCAGATCAATTTCTTCTGGGCGCTGAGCTATAGTGCTTAGAATAGTCACCGCTTTGTCATTGATCTTTGCTATGCCACCGAATACTGCCAGTTTCTTTTCTACACCATCGTTACGAATTCGTAAGATACCGTCGCCTAGGACAACGGAAACAGGCTCATGACCAGGCAGTATACCCAGATCACCATCGATGCAACGCATGATGATCATGTCGGCTTCTTCAACAAATTTAACTCCACGGGGAGTGACTATATTAAGTTGTAATTTATTATTAACTATGTTCGTTTGCTGATTCGCCATTTTATTCACCTGATGCGTTCTTGTAATTTTCAACTACTTCATCAATAGTTCCTACATTTAGGAAAAAGCCCTCTGGGATTTCATCATGTATACCCTCAATAATTTCTTTAAAGCCTCGTACTGTTTCAGCTACTGGGACATGGCGTCCTGGAAAAGATGTAAATTTCTCTGCAACATGGAAAGGTTGTGATAAAAAGCGTTGTACCTTTCTAGCTCTATTAACAATTAGTTTATCATCTTCAGAAAGTTCATCCATTCCAAGGATTGCCACAATATCTTGCAGGTCTTTATAACGTTGCAATATGCTTTTAACAGCTCTGGCAACATGATAATGTTCTGCTCCAACGATACTTGCCTCTAAGATTCGTGAGGATGAATTTAATGGATCAACAGCTGGATAGATACCTTGCTCTACTATGGATCTGGATAGTACTGTTACTGCATCCAAATGAGCAAAAGTGGTGGCTGTTGATGGGTCTGTAAAGTCATCGGCTGGGACATAAATAGCCTGTACAGAGGTGATCGAACCGGATTTAGTTGATGTAATTCGCTCTTGCAGAGCGCCGATCTCTGTGGCCAAAGTGGGCTGATAACCTACGGCACTAGGGGTACGACCTAATAAAGCAGACACTTCTGAGCCAGCCTGTACAAAACGGAAAATGTTATCAATAAATAATAATACATCCTGTTGTTCTTTATCCCTGAAATACTCGGCCATGGTCAAGCCAGTAAGCCCAACCCTCATTCTAACTCCAGGGGGCTCATTCATTTGACCAAAGATTAATGCTGTTTTATCGATAACCCCGGAATTCTGCATGTCATAGTATAGATCATTACCTTCACGGGTACGTTCTCCTACACCAACGAAGACAGAATATCCGCCGTGTTCTTTAGCTATACTATTAATTAATTCCATGATAAGAACTGTCTTACCTACACCAGCACCACCAAACAAACCTATTTTACCACCTTTAGAGAAAGGGCAAAGTAAGTCAATGGCTTTAATACCAGTTTCCAATATCTCTGGTTGAGCAACCTGCTCAGAAAGACTGGGAGCACTTCTGTGAATGGGCCAGTTTTCTTTAGATTCTATATCTGGCTTATTATCAATAGGCTTTCCGAGTACATTAACCATGCGACCGAGAACTTCTGTACCAACCGGTACTGTAATAGGAGCACCAGTATCTACAGCTAACATTCCTCGTTTCAGGCCATCTGTAGGATGCATGGAAATACATCTTACAGTATTATCGCCAAGATGTTGCATTACCTCCAGAACTATTGTTTCCTTATCATGTTGTACTTCAATAGCATTATATAAAGAAGGTATGTCCCTCTCAAAACGTATATCAATAACTGCACCAATTATCTGAATGATTTTACCTGTATTTTTACCTGTCATTTATTCCACCTTTATTCAATATATTTGCGCTACCTACAATTTCGCTGAGTTCCTGTGTAATAGCCGCCTGGCGTTTACGGTTATACATAAGAGTTAATTCATCAATAAGTTCTTCTGCATTTTTGCCCGCTGCATCCATGCTGACCATGCGGGATGCCTGTTCGCTGGTATGGGCTTCTGAAAATGCTCTGAATAAACTCATATGCAAATATAAAGGAATCACGTGGTCAATATATGTTTCTATATCTGGTTCATATTTATAATCACTATCATCAGCTATAACTCCAGTAGCCAGGGGGAGTAATCTCTCCACATGTGGCACATAGCTTAGGACGGATTCAAATTGTGTATAAGCGATAAAGACCTCATCAGCCTCTCCAGACAGATATAGGTCGGTAACCCATTGGGCCAGGTTTTCAGTTGCATAATACACATGGTCATCTGCCATATCAGTGATTGAACGTATTATATTCTTACCATATTTCTTAAAATATTCATAGCCTTTAGAGCCTACAACCAGAATTTTCTCATTTTTGTCCTTCTTCATATGCTCAAAAGCCTTTGATATAATATTTGCATTGTAGCTACCAGAGAGCCCGCGATCACTGGTTAGTATGATATACAAAGAATTTTTAACTTCTCGTTTAACGAAGAAATTGTGTTCTTGTGCATATTTATTGGTACCAATTTCCTCGATTAACTGTGTAAGTTCTTGATATATTGGCCTAACACCCTCCAGCTGAGCTCTTGCTTTGTGTAGCTTAGTGGATGCTACCATATCCATAGCTTTGATGATCTGCTGGGCAGAACTTACGTTAGCAATTCTTTGTTTAATATCTCTCATCGAACTCACATTGGTACCTCCTTAGCCGTAGTTGTATTGTTTTTTGACCTCGGCAATTACTTCGTCGATTTCTTTCGCAAGTTCTTCCGAGATTACACCACTTTCCCTTATCTCTTCCTTAATATGGGCAGCGTCTTTATTCACATAATGAATAAAGTCATTTTGGAATTTTAGAATACGCCCAACTTCTATATTAGTTAGATGTTTATTATTTAAGGCATAGAGTATTAAAACTTGATCTTCAACAGACATAGGATGGTACTGGGGTTGTTTAAGAACTTCCATAATCCGCTCCCCATGATTTAAACGATCCAATGTATCTTGGTTTAGATCTGAACCAAACTGTGAAAAGGCAGCTAACTCTTTATACTGCGCAAATTCAATTCTAAGAGGGCCTGCTAGACTTTTCATAGCGGGGATTTGAGCAGAACCTCCTACACGGGAAACAGATAAGCCAGGGTTAATTGCTGGGCGGACCCCGTTATTGAAAAGGTCAGCCTCCAGATAAATCTGTCCATCTGTAATGGAGATTATATTAGTAGGTACATAAGCAGAGATATCGCCTTCTTGTGTCTCTACAATGGGTAGGGCTGTTAAACTACCTCCGCCGTATTCTTCACTCATACTTGCTGCTCGTTCCAATAGTCTTGAATGAAGATAAAAGATATCGCCCGGATAAGCTTCGCGGCCTGGTGGGCGACGTAAAAGCAAACTAATGGCTCTGTAAGCCACTGCATGTTTAGATAAATCATCATAAACAATTAATACATCTTTGCCCTCTAGCATCCACTCTTCTGCTATTGCGCAACCAGCATAAGGAGCAAGATACTGTAATGGTGCAGAATCACTGGCAGTTGAAAGAACAACTGTAGTGTAGGCCATAGCACCTGTTTTGTTCAATACGTCAATTATTCGGGCCACAGTTGATGCCTTCTGACCGATAGCAACGTATACACAATGCACATCTTTATTTTTTTGGTTAATTATAGTATCTATAGCAATAGCTGTCTTTCCTGTTTCACGGTCACCAATTATCAATTCCCTCTGACCTTTTCCTATTGGAACCAGTGCGTCAATGGCTTTGATACCGGTCTGTAATGGCTCTTTAACTTCACGGCGCATAATTACACTGGGGGCAGGGGTTTCTATTCGACGATATGATTTGGCGGCTATGGGCCCTTTATCATCAATAGGTTCTCCTAAGGCATTTACCACACGTCCAAGTAGTCCATCTCCTACTGGAACCTCAGCCATTCTACCTGTTAATTTAACGGGATCACCTTCTTTAATGCCCGCATCGGAACCCATGATGACCACACCGATGCTATCTTCATCAAGATTCAGCGCCATACCATATGTCCCATTGGGAAATTCTAGAAGTTCACCACTCATGGCACTGAATAAGCCATGTACCCGTGCAATACCATCCCCGACCTGTATGACAGTACCTGCTTCAGAAAAATCCAGCTCATCTGAGTAAGACTTAATCTGCTGTTTTATCACCTTGCTTATTTCATCGGGATTAACTATCATTCATAACTTCCTCTCTTTAAACGTTCTCTCATAATGTTTAATTTAGACCTTACTGTACCGTCAAAGATACGTCCATCTACCAGAATATAGAATCCACCTATTACATCAGGATCCACATGGGTTTTAATGTCTATTTGCATTTTTATTTGCTTTGCTAATAATCTTCGAATGGATTCGATTTGCTTTTCAGTAAGAGCTTTAGCTGATACAACTTTAGCCTCAATTTTACCCAAGCGCTTATTAACGCGATCAATATAATCCGTTAACACAGGCTCTATTAATGACTCTCGATTTTTCTGCACCATAAGCTTCAGAAAGCCCATTAGATGCTTGGAGATCTTATCTGAAAAGGCTTTATCAAAAAGTTGGTTTTTAGCTGAATCTGGAATATGTGGATGCACAAGAAAGGCTTGCACATCAGCACCCTTAAGCATATCCCTAATCAAAACCGCTTGCTCTAAATCCTTTTCCAAGGTTCCACTTTCTATAGAAAGTTCTAAAAGCGCATTAGCATAACGATCCTTTAGTGTTGCCATTGTGCAGCCTCCATCTGTGCTAAGGTTTCCTCAAAAATCTTATCTTGAGTGTCATCATCTATCTTTTGGGTAATATATTTTTCGGCCATAAGAGAAGCAAGTTCAATGATATAGAGACGTGTTTCTTCTTGAAGACGTTTTTTATCTGCTTCAATACTCTCTAATGAGCGTTTTTTAATTTCAATGGCCTCTTTTCTGGCTTCCTCTAGTATCTGTTTGCTTTCAACAGTAGCCTTACTACGAGCAGCCTCAAGGATTTCTAAACGTTCTTTATCTATATATTTCATTTTTGTCTCATACTCGGCTATAAGTTGATTAGCTTTGGTCATTGTTGCTTCTGCGTCTTCGATTTTACCCTGAATTTTGTCAGTACGTTTTTGCAAAAATTCTTTGACCGGTTTATAGAGTATATAAGTCAAAGCTATGGCTAGAATTATCCCGTTGGCTAATTGTATACCTATACTGATTAGGGTTTGCATATCAAGACCGAAAGCACGTCCTTCAGGGGTAGTCTGAGCTAGAAATACTACCATACTATGCAATTCTAATGACCTCCTTTCTCTCTGTCATGGAATAAATACCTAGTATTGATTATCCTATAAGATTAACTAAGGTATTTACCAATGGATTAGCGAAAAGCATAATGAAGGCAATTAAAAGACCGTATATACCAGATGTCTCTGCCATGGCTAAACCGACGAACATTGCGCTTCGGATGGAATCAGCTGCCTCAGGTTGTCTGCCAATAGATTCAATGGCCTGAGCTGAGATCTTTGCCTGTCCAAATGTAGTGAACACTCCGTTAAGAAGTGCGATTGCTGCTGCGATGTGAGCTATACTCATAACTTGTGCTAATTCTTGCATATTAATATCCTCCAATCAAATTTCAATTTTTAATATTTTATAATTTTTTTATTATTATGGTGTTTGCTTTATTCTGCTGCACCTCTAATATACATAAGACTTATTATAACAAATATATAGGTCTGTAATGCTCCGAATATCACATCAAAAAATGCATGGAGCAGTGAAGGGATACCTATCTGAACAATAAAGGGTGTCAATGAGTAATAAAGCGTTAAAATAATTGTTCCAGATAGCATATTTCCAAAGAGACGGAAACTTAATGAGACCGGTTTAGCCAGTTCTCCTAATATATTCAATGGAAAGAAAATAAAGTGTGGCTCAAAGAAACTCTTTAGGTAATCTCCTTTGCGATGCTTGAAACCCATAAAGAGCATTAAGGAAAAGCTGGCAAATGCCAAAGCAAAGGTAGTAGCCCAGTCAGCTGTTGGAGCTCTTAAGCCAAAAACACTAGATAATGCAGATATTAGAATAAAGGCAAAAACCATGAAAAACCAGGGAGATATATAAGTGAGTTTTTCGCCAAGGGTGTCAGTCGCGAAATTATCAAACATCTCTATAACTGTTTCTACAGCGTTCTGAAAGCCAGAGGGAATTTCTCTAAAATTCCGTAGTTTTATACGTACGATAACCGCTAATATTATAAGGAAAAGCATAATTATCCACGTGTTAAAAATAGTTTCAGTTATCCAGACCTCAACACCTGCGATATTTAAAACCCAAAGATTATCTACATTTAAGTCCATACGTTTCACCCCCTATGTTTAAAGTTAAGTAAATTAATTTTTCTGCGTAAATTTAAGGCTATATACAGCGACTTGGAAAGCTAGTATACCAGCTGCCACGCCCCACAAACTAATCTGTGGTACAACGGCACCTAAGAACAAGGCAAGGCCAGATATTAGTAACCGGATTATGTGACTGAGACTAACATAATTCTTGGCATGCTTTTGTTCCATGGTTAATGCTTTATCTACAGTACGCTCCAGAAGAAAAACTTTAGCGATGCTTATTGCTGAACCTAATAACGCTCCAAACATAAAGGGAAGAAAAGCCATAGAGCGGTGATAGATTACTGAACCCAAGGTGCAAATCAATGCGATAATCAAGATAGAAAAAATCATTTTTTTTGCTAAATTAGATAATTTCATAATACCTCCTTTCTCCGATCTTCCAGCTTGTTATTTCTTGTCTTTGGAGATGTTAAATAACGCCTTGATTGCGGCTCCCGCACCTAATAGGGAAAAAATCAATAGCAACCAGGGTGAAGTGCCTAACAAATTATCTAAGAATTTGCCTAGTAAGACACCAATAAAGACTGAAGATGCCATTGTGACTCCTATTTGCGAGACTTGGGATAAGGCACGCAATGTTTCACTGTTCTTAGGTTGTTTATCCTTATTTTGTTGCATAGCCACGATAGCGTCCTCCTCGCCCAAAAAATATGGTACCCTACAAATTTCGACAGGGTACCATATTTTTCATCTATTTTAGATACTAGCATAGATGGTAATACCATGTCAAGTTCCTAAGTTTGCCTATGCTATAAGGTAAACTCCTTTAACTATATTATACATGCAAAAATAAAAAAATAAAAATAAAAAAAGTATAAACTTTAAAAATGAAAATAAGTAGTGAATATAGTTCAATGATTAATTGACAATCACTAATATACTTCATTGCAATAATCTAGGATTTTATTGTATTATTAATATGCCCCAAAAATTATTTAAAATAAAATTATTCAGAAAAAAATGTATTAAGATGGCGTGATATTTTTGAAAATAAGGATAATATAAAATTTTAATAAAGTCTGTGAAAGAGAAAATTTATGAGCAATAAGCCACTTGGGTCTTCCAGGCTATTTAGATGAGTGTTATCAATAATTATTATGGTAACGATATCTGGAATATAATAAAGAATTTTAAATTTTCTTAATTAATAAGCTATGTGGGAGATATTACCCTCCAAGTATCTTTTTAGCCCTAGGAGCCCTTAACATACTGGCCTCTGGCATATGGGAGCCTAGAAGAGGTTGTAGATAGTATTTAAAAGCATCAGTTACATTGTTTCGCTGATCATTGATAAATTCATCCGGCATCAGCTTAGTTTTACCAGCAACAATATTAAGATCTATTAATGAATAATCTACAGAATAGTATCCAGTTCTACTAATTGCAATTGAACCATCAATATTGTGCCAAATTGCAAATTGAGCGGCCTTTTCCCCTACTTCTCTAGCTTCACGTTGATCCACATCGGATACACATCCCATAAAAGAACGTTGTAGATAGCCTAGGGTATCGGCACGAACCCTTTGTAGCCCCAAGTGTTGTTTGATATAATTGGTTAGTACATCGCCCAGGGCACCTGTACCAGATAGCTGAACATTACCATGGGCATCTTTTTCTTGTTTCACTAATTTTGTTACAATAGGCACACCATGCTCGTCCTGTATGCCTTCAGAAACCGCAACAATACATCGGCCATATTTGTCATATACTTCTTTTACATCCTTTACAAACTTATCGATATAAAAAGGCCTTTCAGGAAGATAAATTAGATGTGGTCCATCATCAGGATATTTTTTAGCAATGGATGCAGCAGCAGTTAAAAATCCAGCATGGCGTCCCATAACTACACCTATATGGACGCCGGGTAATGCCCGGTTATCTAGATTCAAACCTATAAAGGCTTGGGCTACAAATTTAGCAGCAGAAGGGTACCCTGGTGTATGATCATTTCCCATTAAGTCATTATCAATCGTCTTAGGGATATGTATAGCACGAAATTCATAATTGGATAACTCAGCTTCCTCATTAACTATCCTAACTGTATCCGCGGAGTCATTGCCACCGATATAAAAGAAATATCTTACATTGTGGGCTTTAAACACCTTAAATATCTCCTGGCAATAAGCTCTGTCAGGTTTATCCCTGGTAGAGAATAGGGCTGAGGAGGGAGTAATAGCAACCTGCTCTAAATTATGGGTGGTTTCTTGGGTTAAATCAAGAAAATCTTCATTGATAATTCCGCTAACGCCGTTAATTGCCCCATAGACCTTTGTAATCTGAGGAAATTTTCTTGATTCCAGTACCACACCTACCAAGGATTGGTTAATCACAGCGGTTGGTCCTCCTCCTTGTGCTACAACAACTTTTCCTTCAAGTTTCATACATCTTTTCACTCCTTTTATATAAAAAAATAATAAATACGGGCCCATGTTATAAACCTGCTATGATAATCAACCGCTCTTATATGTGAAAATTATGAATTAAATTGTAGTATACAAGTTTTATATGTTAATATTTGGTTATAATTTATTGTAACATAGTTAATAGGATAAGTACATTGTAAAATTATATTTATATCAAAATTTAAAGTATAAATATGGATAAATAGCATCATGATTATTATATAAGGATATTATGGAACTATATCCCAATGATTAACGTCTAATAAAATGCATATGTTTAGATAGCAGTAATTTATCCCAGAGCTTAGTAGAGACTTGATTTTGCTTAATAAGAAATGTGAAAGGAATGAGTAAAGTATGAAAAAAATAATTACATTAATTATTACCATATTAGTCTTTATCATATTTGTGGGGGCCTGTAACCGTAAGCAGTCATCCAATAATGATGAACAATCTATAGAAGAACCTAGCCCCACAGATACAGTACCTATTGTTACCATAACACCTACTGATGTACCTGATAATAATATTTCAGATGGAGTATCTATTCTAGAGTATTATCCGTTTAAAATGAATACAAAATATATCTATAAAGGGATAGGAAATGAATATGCTTCCTATACAGTTTATAATGATTTTATAGATGAAGGTCTGGGAAGGATACAAACCAGAACTAATAATGGTGGAACTGAAACAGTACGGGTACTGGAGTATAAAGATGGGGAGCTAAAAATCATATTAAGAAGAGATGAATGTTACTATAGGGATAACCTTATTGATAAAGAAAGCTCTGAGGAAGGAGAAATTCTACTGAAAGAACCCCTTATAGAGGGAAGTAAATGGTTGCTTCCTGATGGTAGGGAAAGAAGTATAAGTAATTTGGAAGCTAGTGTTGAGACAGAAAGTATTACTTACGATGCTATAGAAATTACAACAGAAGGAGAAGGTGGTATAACAAAAGATTATTATGCCAAAGGTTTGGGCTTGGTAAAGTCAGTATTTCTGGGAGATGGGGTAGAGATATATTCGATTCTCGATGAGATACAAGAAGATGTGCCCTTAGTCCAGCAGGTAGAGTTTTACTATCCTGATCAAGATGAAAAAATATATAAAGAGATAAGAGAATTGGCATTTAACACCAATGAAGCAACCAGGCTGGTTGTGCAGGAAGTAATGAAAGAGGAAGTACAGAAAAAGACATATCTACCCCTTAATGGCCCAAATACTAAAATTAATTCCTTATATCTAAGAGAAGATAATATTGTATATATTGATTTTTCAGAAGAGTTTATATCAGAGATGAATGCAGGCTCAGGTTATGAAGCATTAATATTACAAAGTATTACTAATACGCTGGGTAATTACTATGGAGTGGAAGAAGTTTATATTACTGTAGAAGGCAAACCCTATGAATCAGGTCATGAAGTAAAAGAAGAGGGAGAGACCTTTAAAGTTAATATGGATAATGTTGTTGAATAGTTATAGTATCTTCCCATAGTTATAAGATTTAAAATAGTGATAGTAATTGCATATATAAGTAGTAACCCTATTAATATGTAGAAAAGAGCTGAGAGTATATCCTGTAATACTATTAAGTATATCATCAGGTATATTTCAGCTCTTTTATATCTTACTACTATATTATAAAGCAATAATAAGTTTATGATATATTTATTATTAAGGCCTAGGACTAATTGTTTCTAGAAGATGCTCTTCCAATGCTACATATAGATAACCGTGAAGATAATTTTTCATAACCTGAATACTTTCATCCACATGATTAGTTACAAGTTCCTTTAGCCTATTCTCTTCATCTTCCATAATACCATCCATTTGTCTCATTAATTCTTCTATATAAGAATCAAGTTCATCATTGGCTCGATTTATTTCTAAATCTATATGATTTTCAATGTTACCAATCACTTTGTTAGTAGATACGTCTATATAACTGTCAAATCTATCCTTTTTCTGATCTGCTAGTTTCTGGGTCTCCTCATAGATAGTCTGATCAAAAGCATTAATATTTTCATTAAAAATTTGTCTTATCAAGTTCAATATATTAGTATCTAGTGCAGTGGATGCGTAAACTTGCCCACTTCCTAACATAAGAACAATTACCAGTGAAAACATAATTAAGGTTTTAGATCTTGATTTTTTCATTGTTAAACCACCTTCTAACATAAAGCCAAATGTACCTATAAAACATACTAACATAACCCGCAACACTGTTTCAAAGGGAAAGGATTCCAAGGGTTTAACAAAAGAGATTTGCTTCTAATTAGTTTATATAATCTTGAAAACTATCGCTGAACTTTACATCTCCATTAGGATAAATCCATATGGCCTCCACCTGATCTAAGGCATCTATCAGGCTTTTACCTTGCTGGTAAGGCATGCTAAAGATAGCAGTTGACAATAAATCGGCCATTCCAGAATCCTGGCATAGGATTGAGACAGCTGAGAAGTAATTGGCTGGCATTAAGGTATCAGGATCAATTATATGATGGTATCTTTGGCCATCAACAGTATAATATCGTTCATAGTCTCCGCTAGATACTAAAGATAAATCTGTTATATTTAGGGTGTAGATGCTTTTTTGTTCTGATGAGGTATCAGGATTCTGTATTCCTACCCTCCATAGCTCTTTCTCTTCACTCTTATAGCCACTGGCACGAACATTACCCCCTACGCTAAGTAAAAAGTTGTTATAACCTTCCTTAATAGCCAGCTGAGCCACCTGTTCTGTAGCATAACCTTTAGCGATAGCACCCACATCCAGGCTCATAAAAGGATCATCCAGGTAAACTGTGGAGGCTTCCACATCAATAATTATTCTATTAATATCTGTATGGTTATTTGCTTCCACAAGGGTTTCCATAGGTGGTAGCTGGGCACTTTCGGGATTCTCAATACCTGCGGTTCGATAATCATGCCATATCTTAAGAACAGAACCCATGGCTATGTTGACTTTACCATTACTTATATTATAGGCATCTTTACAGAACAAAAGCAGATCAATTATTCTCTTATCTACCTTAACAGGAGAAATACCAGCATTATCATTGATGGTTTTAATATTATTAATACCATCATATTCTTTATATTTATCATATAGCTGATGGTAGACCTTTAGATTGTCATAGATTAGCTGAGCGAATTTCTCAAAATCTTCTTTATCATGGGAATAAGCTATAACTTCTGTTATGGTATTAAAAACCTCTAGAAAACGAGCTTCGTATTTGGTTAATTTCTTTAGATTACATGCAAGTGTAGAAGTGGCTAAAACCATAGTAAGAGCCAGTAGAAGTAATCTCTTCTTCATTGTTATTACCATGCCTTTCTTTGTAAGATGCACTGTTATACTAATGTTATTTTCCCTATATTCATAGATTATATATTTATCTGATAGTTTTATAATTTAAATATAGCAAAAAAATATATATACGCAATATGTATATAAACAATATAGAAGAACAGGTTTATAGTATTATAAACCTGTTCTACATATGAATTCTTCTATAGTTTTAATAATTCTATATCATTATTTAGCTGTTGCACCAGCTTTTTTAACAGCTTCGATGAAATCGCCGATTGTGATAGTTACTGAGCTCTTTAAGTCTTCATCAGTAGCTACGCCTTCACTTAAAGCAATACCAGTTACATCATTTACAGTCTTACCTTTAATGTAATCTGAGAATGCTTTAGATTGCTCAAACCACTCCTTACCAATTGGGGAAGCGGCCTTCATATTATAGCCCAAGCCCAGTTCAAGTTTGGTTTCAACTACTTCTGTTAAGTCAGTAGTGATTTTACCTTCCTTGTTAAAAGCAATATTGGATTGAGAAGCATCAATAATGCTGCTAGTGATTTTACCGTTTTTATCTAAAGTTACCGCAGCGTAGTGGGTGTATGCTTGAGAATTTCCATCTGCTTCATCAGTTGCATTCTTGCAATGCTTACCACTGATAGTACCTACGATTCCTAAGCCTAATTTGTCATTAACAGAAGCGCCTAAATCTTGGGCATTATCAACTGCTTTTACAATTGCATCCATAATGTCAGCAACAAGAATAGTTACAGAACCAGTGATATCTTCATTAGTTAATCTACCTTCTTCAATGGCAATACCCTTAACTTCTGCAACAGTCTTCCCTGTTACATATTCTGCAAGAGCAGCAGCTTGTTCATACCACTCTTTACCTATTGGAGAAGAGTCCTTCATGTTATATCCTTCCTTTAATTCGTTTTTGCTAGGGAAGGTATCTGTTAGATTTGTTGTAATTTCACCAGTTGCAGAGAAATAAATTTTAGTTTGAACAACATCGATAACACAATTACGGATTACACCTTTCTCATCCACTAAAACTGCAACTGCTGTGGAATCAGTCTGTGCAAGACCTTCTTTTTCACCAGCATCACTGGATTTAGAACGGGATGTAACTATAGCCATACCAGTTTTTGCTCCCTCACTCTTTCCACAAGCTGTTAAGGCACTCATTACTAATATAACGCTTAGCATTAATAAGATTATTTTCTTCATAAAACGTTCCTCCTTGTTAAATACTTAACTTATAACAAGGGTATATTATCCTTGAGTTTCCGTACTTTTATCCACAATCCCTCTTTTTACAGGATTTGTTATAAACAACTTTTAGAAAGTGCCCAAAACATAAGGAAATCCTCTCTGTTTTGTAGTAAAATTAAGTCATCACACA
>JAAYPX010000140.1 GCA_012519565.1 Clostridiales bacterium
AACGAGGCCCTAAGTATAATAATTGCTAAAAACCTACCTAGTTATATTACAGACAGGTTGGTAGTACCTCCATTTACTTATAGGGAAGAAATTATTCTTTTAGTTGGAGGGGATGAAGAAGAAGTTTTACACCATAAGGTAATCTATATTAATGATAAAATGGCAGAATTTATTGAAAAGGAATATGGTTGTTCAATTATTTCTGGTGCAAGTCAATTATTTAACCGCTTTAAGTATATGAGATCAGCATATAATGAATGTAGGGAAGCATTAAGAAATACGGGAAGTCTTAAGAATAATCAACAAGCAATAACTTTCTTTGAGGATTTTGCTGTTAATACGGGTATCATATCAGGATATGATTATATGATAGAGAAGTCATTGATTAATGCAGTAAATAATGGTGAGGCTGAGGAAGCTGCTCAACAAATAGATAAATTTGTTAATAGCCTTGATAATAGAGAGATAACATTCCATGATAGAAATTACTTCTTGCATAGAATAATAGACTCAGTGCTAGCTGTTCTAACAGATGCGGGCTTATCCTTAAATCAAATTTTTTCAGAAAAGACAGATGATTCATTTTGGCAAATATCTAGTATATATGAAAGTGATAAGTTAAAGCAGTATTTAAATACTCAAATAGTACAACCTGTTATTGAAGCTCTGAAACAGTACCGATATAATTCATCTTCAGATATCCTAAAGAATGTTATAGATATTGTTAAAGAAACAAAGGGAGATATAACTTTGGCAGAGTGTGCAGAACGATTAAATTATCACCCCAGTTATATATGGAAGGTACTGAAATCAGAAAGGAACATGACCTTTACTGACCTTACTAATAGTGAAAAACTTGAGACAGCTAAGCATATGCTACTTCATACTGACTATACTGTAGCTGAGATAGCTGATCAACTAAACTATTCAAATACTCAAAATTTCATTCGTTTCTTTAGTAAGTTTGAACAAACTACACCAGGTAAATATCGAAAAGAAAATAGAAAGCAGTAAAAATGTCTAAAAAGCAAATAATCATTTTATTGTTTTAGTAATAACAGTAAAATAAAATGATTATTTTAGCTTTTCGGATTGAAATATTAAGATTATTATATTAAAAGCCGTAGTTGAACCCCTTGAATTTAGGGGCTTTGCGGCTTTTTTATTGTTTTATTATTGGAAAGATATTAATTATTGAAAATGTGCATAAAGCAGGTAAAATAGAGGTAAAATAGCAGTATAAGTTTTATTGCAAGTTACTAAGTAAGCAAAATGCTTGATAGCAAAATCATGAATTAATCATGAACAATGTTACCGTATTTGTTATTGAAGATGTTTATTAATAACAGTACTTATAAATAATAGTACTTGTTAATAACAGAACAGAGTATTACTAGTAACAGAAAAAATGAAATTTTATTATTTAGTGAGGAGGCTTCTAGTGAGTAGACAGAACAAAAATGCGACCGTTTCGGTTCCGCATAAAGTTAAAAAAGAATCATTTTTCAGTTATGTGTTAGCCCACAAATGGTTGTACATCTTACTAATACCAGGTGTTACATATATGCTTATATTTAAGTATTTACCAATGTTTGGTATTGTAATAGCATTTCAAAACTTTAGACCATTTGCAGCTGACACTGCTATTGGTGCTTATTTACAAAGTGAATTTGTTGGGCTTGCTAACTTTAAGAAGTTCTTTACAGGGTACGATTTCCCAATGCTTCTTAAAAATACCCTATCAATTTCTCTTTTAAGCTTGTTATTATATTTTCCAGCTCCAATTATATTGGCATTACTATTAAATGAAATTAAAAGCCAAGGATATAAGAGAGTTACTCAGACATTTGTTTATATTCCACACTTTATATCCTTAGTTATTGTAGCAACACTTACCCAGCAATTGTTTAGTACATCAGATGGTATTATCTATAAGATTATGGAATCAGTTATGGGTAGAGCTAATGCGCCAGATATTCTAGCTAATCCTAAGTACTTCAATGCTCTTATTGTAGGACAGAATATTTGGAAAGAAACCGGTTACGGAACAATTGTTTTCCTAGCAGCCCTATCAGGAGTAGATATGGAATTATATGAAGCTGCTAAAATTGATGGTGCTGGTAGATGGAGACTTATGTGGCATATAACATTACCTGCAATCCGTGGAACAATTGTTATTATGTTAATCTTAAGAATAGGTTCTATACTTAATACAGGTCACGAACAGATATTCTTAATGCAAAACGACTTAAACTATAGCGCATCAGAGGTTTTTGATACCTATATATATAACAAAGGTATTAAGTTGGCACAGTATTCCCTTGCCACAGCAGCAGGTTTCTTTAAATCAGTCGTCAGCTTGGTTTTGGTGTTATCTGCCAATAAGATTGCAAAATTATTCGGTGAATCTGGTTTCTATTAAAAAGGAGTGAAATAAGTGGCGAGTCAAAATGTCGGAATGAAGATAAAAAGAAGTCCGGGAGATCAGGCAGTACAAGTATTAATTTATATCATCGTAGGTTTATTTGCTGTAGTAACAGTGCTTCCATTTTTATATGTGTTGGCAGGTTCTTTTGCAACTGAAAGGGAATTGACAGAGAGGGCATTCTTTATTATACCTACTACATTTTCTTTAAATGCTTATAAATATATTATACGTACAGGCGATGTTTTCATGGGATTAAAAAACTCATTAATTGTTACGCTTGTAGGAACATCTATTAATATGTTTTTTACCACAACTTTAGCTTATCCCTTATCAAGGTCTTATCTAAGAGGACGTAACTTTTTCATTAATATGGTTATAGTAACTATGTTGTTCTCTGGTGGTATGGTGCCTATGTATCTAGTGGTAAATGGATTAAACCTTACCAATACATACTGGGCTTTATGGTTACCTGGAGCAATTAGTGCATTTAATATGATTATTGTTAAAAACTTCTTCCAAGGAATACCTAAGGAGCTGGAAGAGGCAGCTAAAGTGGATGGATGTACAGATTTAGGTATATTCGTAAAGATAATACTTCCATTATCAAAGCCAACAATTGCATCAGTATCCTTATTCTACGCAGTAGGACATTGGAATTCATATTTTGATGCAATGCTATATATAACAGATAGGAAAAAAGAAGTGGTTCAGATTGCATTAAGAAGAATTATCTTCTTAGCAGGTGGAGTTAACACAGATGGTACTCCTATTGACTGGGGTACATTGGGGCAACCACCAGATAAAGCTGTTAAGATGGCTACAACAGTAGTAGCTACAATTCCAATATTGTTAGTCTATCCATTTGTTCAAAAGTATTTTACTAAAGGTGTTATGGTCGGTGCCGTAAAGGGCTGATTATATAAATAAAAATAAGGGAGGAAACACAATGAAAAACAAAAAGCTAGTAGTATTTTTACTTTTAGCAGTCATGGTAGTGTTCACATTTGTGGCTTGCGGAAAATCATCAGATAATAACAAAAATTCAGGCAATAATACTGGCAATAATGCAAGTAATAATGCTGACAACAATGCAGGCAAGGACAATAATGCTGATGCAGATAGTAAGCCAACAATAACATTTATGAGTATTGACCACGTAGGTAAGGCATTAAAGAATGTAGGTTCTGAAGACGTATTAAAAGCAGCAGAAGAGTATACTGGTGTAAACGTAGAGTTTATATGGGTAGCTAATGACTCTTATAATGACGTATTAGGTGTTACACTTATGGATAAGGCTAATATGCCTATGGTTATCACATATGGTTCTGACTTAGGTGCTAACATCGTTCAAGCTGCAAAAGACGGTGCTTTCTGGGATTTAAATGAGTTTATCTGGGATAGCGAAAAGTATCCAAATCTTTCTCAAATGAGTAAAGATGTTGCTAAGAGTATGACAGTTGATGGACAGTTGATTGGTATCTACAGATCTAGACCAATTGGTCGTAATGGACTTGGATATCGTGAAGACTGGGCAACTAAACTTGGTTTAGATGAGCCAGAAACTATCGAAGATATCTATAACATGATGTATGCATTTACCTATGGCGATCCAGACGGTAATGGCAAAGATGATACCTATGGTTTAGCTTTATGTAAATATACAGGTCCATTGGATATTATCCAGGCTTGGTTCGGTGCCGGTAACCAATGGAAAGAAGTTGATGGACAGTTAGTACCTATCCATACAACAGAAGAATATAAAGAAGCTTTAAAATGGATGAGAAAGATGTACGAAGACGGTCTTGTATATAGAGACTGGGCAACTCGTGAAACTAACACATGGTCTGACAGTGTTAAAAATGGCGAATGTGGTATGTTCTTAGACGTTCTAGATAACTCTAGAAGAATTTGGGACTACTTTGAAACAGAGAATATTCCTTCTGTAACTGGTGAAGGTAATGCAAAGATGAAGTTAATCGGTGGTATTGCTAAGGAAGAAGGCGGAGAGCGTAGAACTTTAGCTACATCTGGACATGCTGGTGCTTTCTTGATTACAAAAGCCGGCGCTAAGACTGTAGAAGATGTTGAAGCTTGCTTAAGATATCTTGACAAAATGAATGATGAGCCAATGAGAATTCTTGCTGACTATGGTATTGAAGGAAGAGATCATGAAATCAATGCTGAGGGTTATATCGTTGACTTATTAGCTGATAAGGAACCTTCCGAGAAACCTCAAATTGGTTTAAATCAATCCATACCTTACATTCCTCATATGATAGACATGAAAACAGTTGTTAAATCTGACCGCCTAATCGAGGAAGAAGCTATTAAGTTAGCTAATGAATCCATAGCTGTGTTTAACCCTGCATCAGGATACTTAGTAAGTTCCTCAGTAAATGCAGAGGTTGGTACTGACCTTAAAGATATTATCGATAGAGCAAGAACACAATATATCTGCTTACAAATTGATGAGGCTGGATTAGAAGAACAGTTCAAGGTTTGGGAACAACGTGGTGGTAAAGACTTAATTGAAGAAATTAACCAAATGTATCAAGCTGATTTAGCAAGATAATATTAAATAATTAAATATTAATGGAGGGAAAATGCACTGATTAAGGTGCCTTTTCCCTTCTTTATTCAATTGTAAATTCTTTAATATTAAAAAAGTCTTTCATTAAGGGAGCATACTATTATTTCTTGTACTGCTATTTATAAAAAGTGTAACTTATTATTTAACTTTAGAAAGGGGAAGGACCGTGGCAATAGGAGACAAAATATATAATAATTTTACTAAATATATTGATGAATTCACAGGGGTAGAAGTTGTAAGATTGACAGATCCCAGATATATTAGCCATCATATGTATTTTTATAATCGTATGACTACTCAGGATGGATCTAAACTTCTATATTGTACTCAAATTGATGGATCAAGACAACTCTATCTAATGGATTTAAGGTCAGGGGAAGCTATCCAGTTAACAGAAGGAGATGAACTGGAGGATTACGGCGGTATGATATCTTCTGATGATAAGTATGTATTCTATCAGCAAAGCAGAAAAATATGGAAGCTTGATCTAAGTACCTTGGAAAGAGAAGCGGTGTATCAGATACCTGAAGGATATAGTGGTGGCAACTGGGGTATGAGCGATGATAATAGATACCTAGCCATTGTAGAAACTGAAATAAGCACTCTACCAGAACGTAAACCAGGAGCAAATTGGGACTTCTTTGCCCTTACTTGTAAGGCTAAACCACACTGCCGCATAGTATATGTAGATCTATTATTAAATAAATTCCATACAGTAGTTGATGAAAATTGTTGGCTAGGCCATGCTCAAGTTCGTCCCGGTGATCCAGATACTATCTTATATTGCCATGAGGGGCCTTATGATATGATTGATGCTAGATTATGGTTAGTTCAAAGTGATGGTAGTAATAACAGATGTTGTAAAGAGCAACCGGATGATTTGATTTTAACCCACGAATTCTGGCTTCCTGATGGATTAAGACTGGCATTTGTTCATAGAGAAACAACAGGTGATAAGGAAGAAACTATACGAATGATTAATCCTGATACTATGGAAGAGGAAATATTTATGTCTTGTTCCCCATATGCTCATTTTATCTGCGATAAAAAGAACGAATATATGGTAGGTGATGCCCAAGGTAGCGATATTCCAATACATTTACTTAATCATGAGGAAGATACTGATAAGAATAAAGAAATTAAAAATGATTTTATTTATTTAATTAATGTAGAAAAAAGAACAGAAGAGAAACTTTGCTATCATGGAACCTCATGGAAGGCTAAATATGGCAATCCGCAAGATTCCCATCCCCATCCATTTTTTACTGAAGATAATCGCCGGGTTATTTTTGTTTCTGATAGAGAAGGACAGCCCTGTCTATATATGGTCGATTTAGAGCAGTTAAAATAATCAGTATGTTAAACATTTGCATGTTGCATATTTGAAAGTTTTAAAATTGAAGGGGATACAGGTATAGCCAACTAACATTTTATTTATGTATGGCTTAAAAATACCTGTATACCCTATAAATATTTGCAATATCTTATGTTTTATTATGGTTTTTAAAGAACTATTTTAATACTTATTTTGATATCCAATTATTTATATCAAAATATAGGGCCTCAGTATCTTCCAAGGTTTTCTTATTTATTATTACATAACTAGGAGTGGTGGTGGTGAGTTCTAGAACAATAAACTTGCCCAGATCATTATAAATATATAGTTTACAAGGTCCATAATCATTTATTTGGAAATTACCATAACTTTTCCTAATTCCCCCATAACCATTGGTACGGATTCCTTTGGGTAAGGTGCTAATAATCGAAACTGATGCAATCTGATCTTTGTCTATGGTCATATCATACATGGCAGCATCAATTATAAGTTCTGAATCTTTAACTGTGAATTGATAATCCTTACCACTTCCATAAAACACTACTCCTAATATAAAGAAAAGGACAAGAAGGATAGCTAAGGACAAGGCTCTACCGACAGGGTGTCCTGTATTAAATGTCCAACCCATACCAGAAAGTCGCTTAGGTACTAATATCCGAGGATCCTTTGGATTATGATAGAAGCCCCATTTCCATTTTGGTTCTTCTTCATATAATTCCTCATTTACATCGGATATGGTCCCTGCAAAGGTATCTTCCAGACTACGAAGCTTTTTTTGTTGCCAATGGGCAATGCCTAGTAGTCCCACCACTAGTATTATCACTGGTGCAATGATAGGGATGCTGCTATTGGTATATAGTATTGAAATATTAAATAGACACCAAAAAATTAACATTGATAATGCTGATAAAGTACCTGTAATACTATTAATCCTCTCTTGTTTATGGGCGTATATTAGCCTTAGTTCAGGATTTATGTTAGGGAGTTTAGTGGGTAGGTTTTTCAACTGATAATATACTAGGCTTGCGCAAAGCTGGCTAAAGGGCCCGATAAAACTAAGAGCTAGGGGATAAGTTTGCCTCATCTTAGGATTGACAAGCAGAATTACAGTAGGAATAAAACTGAGTAGAAAAAATAACCATACCCAGAAAGCTGATATGCTTGCCTTCCCTTTTTCTCTAGATACGTTTAAATCAATTGTTATAAGATTATTCCTTGAATATTCCCAGTCATTTACTTTCTTTATGGTAAGTAGCTTTTTTTGATAATAACGTATAATAAAGCCATTGCTAAAAATATTACAGATAATTAGAAAAAGCATTATAAACTCCCCATATTCTTGAAGAGCGGGTATCAGCATAATTAAACTAAATCCAACTGAAAGAAATAAAATTCCTAGGCAGACCTTGCGACAAGAAGCTACTACACGGGTTACATCCTCCTCCATGGAATGGGCCTTTGAAAATGTAATTCCAAGTATCTGCTTATCTCGATACTGCAAGTAAAATAACTGTGACACTGTCATAACAATAAAAACTAACCATAATAATACCATTAATAATTTAATCAATGTAATCCCTCCTTCTTTTCATATACATTATCAATCAATTGATTTATATGTTTTCTAATCTCGTCTTGGGATATACCTTTCATCCGAGCTTCTGAAATCAACAGCTTTACCTTTTGGTCGAATTCTTCATTTAGGGCTTTATCATCAACTGGTAACCTATTGATTTTAGCGCCCTGCCGGCGATCTATCACAATTATACCCTCATCTTTCAATAATCCATATGCTTTACTTACCGTCATTGGATTGACACCAATATCCCCAGCTAGCTGACGTACTGTAGGAAGACGCTCTCCTATTGATAATTGACCTGTTGCCACACCATATACTATCTGGTTGCGAATCTGTTGGTATATAGGTACATCTCCAGTTATATCTAGTTTTATAATCATTGCCCCACTCCTTCCTATATGTTATCTCTTCCTCTGTTTTGACTATATATTAATCTTCTAATGTATATCTGTATTACTTATTATAATACAAACAAACGTAAAATTCAATATATTTTTTTGACTGGTTGGTATTATATTTTGGTCCTTAGATGTCGAAATATAATTTGTAGCTTGTGTATTAGTGGTTTTTATTTGTATTATTTAAGTTGATATATTATAATAGCAATATAATAATTTACATGCTGATATAAAAAATTAAGAAAAAACAAGAAGAAGCAATGATGAGCAAAAGGAACAAGGTGGAGGTATAATAATGAGTAAAGGTATTAATCCTAGTTATGGAATTAATGAGATGAAAATTCTAGAGTTTATAGTGGCTGGTAATTCATATGGTTTAAATATTTTTGATGTGAAGGAAATATTACCCTATAGCAAGCCTGCATCGTTACCTAATTCTCATCCATGTATAGAGGGCTTTTTTATACCAAGAGATTTTTTAATTACTGTTATAAATTTGGCTAAATGCCTTGAATTACCTGAGAATCCCATTACCGGAGAAGATAGATTAATCTTGATAGGAAAAGATGATCAAAATATCGCTTTCCATGTAGACAGTGTAGCTGGAATTCACAATATTGCTAACACAGACATAATGGAGCCTGATGAAGCGATTACTACTTCATTAAAGGAAGCTGTTACAGGAGTATTGAATACAGGCAACAAGCAAATTGAAATTTTAGATATAGATGTTATCAATAATTATATTAACTCAAGTTTGGCAATTTAAACTCATTTTCTTATACTATAGATAAATCGTGGAGGTGCTGTGACATGGAAACTGAGAATACAGAACTAGATGATAAAAATATCAATGATAATAATATTGATGATTTGGACGAAATACTTAAATTATTAAATCAAACTACAAATGAGGATACTGCTAATTCCGATATACAGGCTATCAGTGATTTGTTAAATAGTGTAGATAATAATAGCGATAGTAATAATATGCACCAGGGTTCCATATCGGATGTGGGGGACGTATTTTCAGATGCATTAAAATCGGTCTCTGATATAAATGTTCCAACACAGGATAAGAAGAATTTGAATGTGGAAGAACAGGCAGAAGAAGTAAATTTAGGCAAAAAAGGGAAGAACAGTTTCTTATCCAAAATATTTGCTAAAAAGGATAGCAAGAAAGAAGATAGTGATAAAATCAGTGAAAAAGAAGAGGCAGCTTCTAATATCGAAGGTTTGGATAAAAGTTTAGCTGCAACTGAGCAAGTATCTAGCAAATCCAAGAAAAAGAAAGCGAAAAAAGGGACTAAAGTAAAGAATAAGCTGGATGCTGCTGATGAAAAAGCAAAGTCTAAAGGTAAAAAGGCTAAAAATGCCAAAAAAGATCAGGTTAAAAAAGCTAAGAAAGTCAAAGCTGTAAAGAAAATTGTCGCTGAAGAAGAAGTGGACATTGGAAAGATAAATCCTATCAGTGCCACCTTTGTATTTACATTTTGTGGTATACTATTACTGGCCTTTCTTATAAAAGGTAGACAATATACATATTCTTTAAATATAGGTAATGCTGATAAATACTTTAATAACAAGGAATATGCTAGGGCTTTTAATGAAGTCTATGGAGTAGAAGTTAAGGACGAGGACGTCGCCACATATAATAAAATTATGACTGTTATGTATGTTGAGAAGCAATTAGCATCTTATAAAAATTATTATGCGCTAGAAAAGTATCCAGAGGCCCTGGCATCCTTATTAAAAGGCTTACAAAGATATGACAAGTATATTGAATTAGCAACTATAATAGGAATAGAAGAAGACCTTAATAATGTGAGAGATGCAATAGTAGCTGAGCTTAATGACGTATTTAATTTATCAGAGGAAGAAGCTATGCAAATTATTAGAAGTGCAGATCAGGATAATGAGGATATGTATAGTGCTAAGCTCGATGATTTTACATCTAAAATAACTGATAAAAATTAATTATTCTAAAAATCAAAACGAAGATAGGAGAATGCTATGATTACTAAAAGAATTATATCTTGCTTAGATGTATACAATGGCCGTGTAGTTAAAGGCATAAATTTTGTTAACTTTCGGGATGCGGGAGATCCTGTTGAGGTTGCTGCGGCCTATGATAAGGCTGGTGCCGATGAACTGGTGTTTTTAGATATTACAGCAACAACCGACGCACGAGATATTAAAATTGATATGGTGCGCAAGGTTGCGGAAAAGGTAACTATCCCCTTTACGGTGGGTGGAGGTATCAGAACAGTTGAGGATTTTGATATGCTACTGAAGGTAGGTGCCGATAAGGTCTCTGTTAATACAGCAGCTGTAATGAATCCATCATTAATCAGCGAAGCAGCAGATAAATTCGGAAGTCAGTGTGTAGTCATAGCCATCGATGCCAAATTAAGAGAGGACGGTTCAGGGTGGAATATCTACAAAAATGGTGGTAAAGTAGATATGGGCATAGATGCAGTTGAATGGGCCATAAAAGCCTGTGAACTAGGAGCAGGGGAAATCCTTGTAACCAGTATGGATTGTGATGGAACAAAGAATGGTTATGATATAGAACTGACTAGAGCAATTGCTGAAAATGTTTCAGTCCCTGTAATTGCATCTGGGGGAGCAGGTTCTAAGGAACATTTCTATGATGTTTTAACAGATGGTAAAGCCCATGCTGCTTTAGCAGCTTCTCTATTTCACTTTAAGGAATTAGAAATTATGGATTTAAAATACTATCTTCGTGACAAGGGTATCAGTGTAAGAATATAGTATATAGAAAGAAGAATTTTATGGGAGCTATTACAAATGATTGGCTAACAGCTATAGGAGATGAATTTAAAAAGTCTTACTATAGGGAATTATATAATTTTGTTAAGGCGGAATATGGAAAATATATTATATATCCCAATGCAGATGATATCTTTAATGCATTTCATTTTACCCCATTAAGCAAGGTAAAGGCAGTTATCCTTGGGCAAGACCCCTATCATAATGTAGGTCAAGCTCATGGTTTAAGCTTTTCAGTAAAACCAGGAATTGATATTCCCCCATCATTAGTAAACATATATAAGGAACTTCATGATGATTTAGGTTGTTATATTCCAAATCATGGACATCTGGAAAAATGGGCCCGGCAGGGAGTTTTACTTCTTAATACTGTACTCACTGTAAGAGCCCATCAGGCAAACTCCCATCAAGGAAGAGGGTGGGAGCAATTTACCGATGCAGTAATTAATGCTATAAACCAGCAGGATAGACCTATTGTTTTTATACTGTGGGGAAGACCGGCACAGCAGAAGAAAAAGATGCTTACTAATAAGAAGCATTTAATTCTGGAGGCTCCACATCCCAGTCCCTTGTCAGCTTATCGGGGCTTTTTTGGAAGTAGGCCCTTTAGTAAAACCAATGAATTTTTAAAAAGTCATGGAATAGAGCCAATTGATTGGCAGATTGAGCAAGCACCCTTTTAGAGGGTTCAGCTTAGGGATTTTTAATCCCAGAAATTATCGGCATAGTTTGGTATGTATTTACCGGCTATGCCGATTTTTCATTCTTTGGGGTTGATATAGAAGCCGGTGGTTCTAATTCGCCAATGCAGTTCCATACGATATTAATTCGCATATTCTTATCCAAAGTGAGTAGAACAGCTTCTGTGCTTTATTTCTAGGGTTCATTTAATATTACATCCCTGGTGTAAGCGGCAAAGCGATTAGTAAGACCACCTATATACAGCTCTCACTCATACCTCCTTATGATTGTTATTTTGTTTCTACATCCACCATTGGCTACCTTTCCTAAGGCAGCCACCTGTTCGTGGTCTTCTTGTATCCAATTGCAGTAGAAGTGCATAAAAAGTAAAGTAAAAAAAGACAATGCCAAATGCTCACTGGACATTTAACATTGTCTAAAGTTTAGTATGTTAATATTTGGAGTTTTCAAATTAATATAATTTGGGATAGAACTACTCCGAGTTTATGATGTGCTTTTTGGGGAATAGCATTTATCTTTCAATTAGTAATAATAGCAAAGATGGGATATGCATGTAGCATCCAGTTATTCGATAAAGAGAGATACCATGATCGTTTTCCTTTATTTCGACTGGGATGTTTTCAAGAACTTTCATTACATCATTTTCAGTAAGCTTAGATTTATCTGCGATATCTGCAAGGGAAACATACACATTAAAATCATGAACGGTTAAATCATATAATGCATATAAAACTTTTAATACATTTCTATCACACAATCTTTCTAAAGATAGATATAAATTGCGTATTTGTGCTGGTGTCGGTGACTGATATGACGCACCATCAGAAATAAATACTCCGTTTCCGGTAAATACTGTTGTACCCTCAGGTTCTGAGCATGCAGAAAAACCCCATCGGTATGGCTGATCTTCTAATCCGTGATTTTTATCTGTATCCCATGGAATATAGCTTTTGTAGCCTCGAGTACAGGCAACTTCATGTAATAGAATTCCTATGCGAAAAGCATTATGAAATGCTGTTTCAGCAGGGGCAGCTTGAAATAGAGACTTTATTTTTAAATAAACATTTTCAAAGGTATCTACCTTTCTGTACCCCATTAGTTCATCAATGCTAACCCCAAATAGTTTAGCAAGCTCAGGTAGAAGTTGAATATCAGGACAGCATTGAGATGCCTCCCATTTGGATACTGCTTGATTGGTCACCCCAAGTGCATTTGCCAATTCTTCTTGAGTCAGATTTTTCTGACGGCGAAGAAAGGCGATTTGTTCATTTAATTTAATTCCTTCCATATTGATCTCCTTGTATTTATTCTGTAGCAGCTACAACTTTATTATAAGACTTTGATATTTAAACTCAATAACTCATTGGTTTGAATATAAATAAAATCATCCAACTTAAGGTTGGATGAAAGCCTAAATTTGTTTTTAGTTCTTCCTATGTAATACATTCTTAGTAATTAAAAGCGAATACGCTATTCTTTATTAATATGATATTTACGTTATTGAGATCAGAATAGAAGAGTAGTAAACCGTGCTTGACTTTTGGGTAGAATATAAATTTGGAGGGTGATAATTGATTTACCCTTTGCTATTTAGTTGATTTATGATTACAGCTGGTTTACACCAGCTGTATATTTTACGTGCAGCCTTTATCGACAGCCTTATTTTTATATTTCTATTGCCCCATATCCATATTTTTTACAGCAGTAGCTAGCATAAGTTTAATTCTATTTAACTGGTTTACTTCACTGGCACCGGGATCATAGTCTACAGCTACAATATTAGCTTGAGGATATTGTCTGCGGATCTCCTTTATTACACCTTTACCAACGATATGGTTGGGCAGGCAGGCAAAGGGCTGGGTACAGACAATATTATTAACTCCTGAATGGATTAATTCTAGCATTTCACCGGTGAGGAACCAACCTTCTCCTGTTTGATTACCTGTGGAAACGATAGTTTCTGCATATTCTGCTAACTTAGTAATATGGGCAGGTGGAGTAAAGCGTTTACTATTTTCTAAAGCTTTTTTAGCTTCCTTGCGTAAGGCTTCCAAGGCCCAGATTACTGTGTTTCCTATAGTAGCACTGGCCTTACTCTTACCTAGATATCTAGCTTTGAAATTATTGTTATATGCGCTATACATGAAGAAATCCAATAAGTCTGGAACGACAGCTTCTGCACCTTCTGCTTCTAGTAGCTCTACCAAGAAGTTATTGGCAGAGGGTAGGAATTTAACCAGGATTTCTCCTACAATTCCAACCTTTGGTTTACGAAGATCCTCATGGATAGGTAAGTTGTCAAAATCATGGACAATATCCCGTAGATTTTGCTTATATTCACGCCAGCTTCCATTTTGAAGGCTCTTGATGCATTTATCACGCCATTTTGCATGGAGGGCATTAGCTGAACCAGGAACTTTTTCATACGGTCTAGTCCGGTATAGAACCCTCATAAATACATCACCGTACACAAGGGCTTGCATAGCAGTAATGAGTAGTTTAGGAGTAATCTTTAATCCTGGGTTTTTTTCTAGTCCAGAGGCATTTAGGGAAATAACCGGCACCTGCGACATACCAGCTTTCTCTAAGGCCCGGCGGATAAAACCAATATAATTTGTTGCCCTACAACCTCCGCCTGTCTGAGTAATCATTACCGCAACTTTATTAACATCATATTTTCCTGACAGCAGGGCATCCATAATCTGCCCTACAACCATAAGTGATGGATAGCAGGCATCGTTATTAACATATTGTAATCCCACATCAACAGAACGTTTATTATCGTTAGGTAACACCACCACATTGTAGCCACCATATTGCAGAGCAGGCTCCAATAAATCGAAATGAATTGGCGACATCTGGGGTGCCAATATGGTGTAGGTTTCCTTCATTTCCTTTGTAAAAATGACCCTATGATGAGCAGTATCCACAGTTTTAGATTCGATTTTGTTTTTCTCTCTTTCACGGACAGCAGATAATAGTGACCTAATACGTATTCTTGCAGCCCCGAGGTTATTTACCTCATCAATCTTAAGTACGGTATAGATTTTACCGGATTTTACAAGAATATCATTAACCTGGTCAGTGGTAACGGCATCTAGTCCACAGCCAAAAGAGTTTAACTGAATTAGTTCTAAATTAGGCTGGGTTCTTACATAGGATGCAGCAGCATATAAACGGGAGTGATACATCCACTGGTCAACCACTATAGTAGGTCGCTCCACACTACCAAGATGGGAAATAGCATCCTCAGTTAAAACTGCAACACCAAAGGAGTTTATTAGCTCAGGAATACCATGATTGATTTCTGGGTCTACATGATAAGGACGGCCAGCCAGTACAATACCTTTCATACCAGTCTTTTTAAGATATTCAAGGGTTTCTTCGCCCTTTTTCTTCATATCTTCTCTCGCCTTGGTCATCTCTTCCCAAGCCGCCTTAAATGCCTCCTTAATCTCATCTTTAGTAATTCCCGGCTTCTCAGTAAATATTTCTATCAATCTTTTACTAAGGATTTCTTCGTTCTCAAAGGACATGAAAGGATTTTCAAATATTATAGCAGGGTCTTTCAACTCTTCCACATTATTTTTGATGTTTTCTGGATAAGAGGTTACTATAGGGCAGTTGTAGTGATTAGTAGCCTCCTTAAACTCTTTACGTTCATAGGGGATACTGGGATAGAAGATATACTTAACTCCTTGATCCAGTAACCATTTTATATGCCCATGGACTAATTTGGCTGGATAGCATTCTGACTCACTGGGAATAGAATCAATACCTAATTCATAGATTTTATGGGTAGAATTAGGTGATAGTACAACTCGATAGCCCAGTTTGGTAAAGAATGTATGCCAAAAAGGATGATTTTCAAACATATTTAAAACCCTAGGGATTCCAACTGTTCCTCGTTTGGCTTCTTCCTCCTTTAGAGAAGGGTAGGAGAAGAAACGATTTAATTTATATTCATAAAGGTTAGGTATATTATCTTTGTTTTTCTCTTTGCCAAGTCCCCGTTCACAGCGGTTTCCTGAGATAAACCTTCTTCCACCAGTAAACTTATTTATGGTTAAAAGACAGTTGTTGGTACATCTTTGGCAACGGGCAAGGGAGGTATCAAAGGATAAATTAAGGATATCCTCTATAGGAAGCATGGTAGTCTCTTCACCGTCATAGCGTTCTCTGGCTATTAAGGCAGCCCCAAAAGCTCCCATGATACCAGCAATATCTGGCCTTATAGCATTAACCCCAGAGATTTTTTCAAAACTACGTAGTACAGCATCATTATAGAAGGTACCACCTTGTACAACCATATGAGTGCCTAAATCTTTAGGGCTGGTTATTTTAATTACCTTATATAATGCGTTTTTTATAACAGAGTAGGCAAGACCTGAGGAAATATCGGCCACAGTGGCTCCTTCTTTTTGAGCCTGCTTCACCTT
This sequence comes from Clostridiales bacterium, assembly GCA_012519565.1. Taxonomy (GTDB): domain Bacteria; phylum Bacillota; class Clostridia; order Lachnospirales; family Lachnospiraceae; genus Mobilitalea. The sequence continues at coordinate 16,266 of JAAYPX010000140.1, forward strand.
GGAGTTCATGAAAACTGTACACCTAGTTCCAAGGTCTATAGGATTTTCGGCAAATAAAGCTACCTTGGCAAAATCTTCGACTTCATAATTTAAGGACTTTGCAAATGTTTCAATAAAGGAACCACAACCGGAGGAACAGGCCTCATTAAGGAGGACATTATCCACCGTTTTATTCTTTATCTTGATACATTTCATATCCTGACCACCGATATCCAAGATACAATCAACTGCTGGATCAAAGAAGGCAGCAGCCTTATAATGAGCAACTGTCTCAACTTCCCCTTCATCCAGCATGAGTGCAGCTTTTACAAGAGCTTCCCCATAACCAGTAGAGCAGGAACGAACAATTTTGGCATTGGCCGGTAGTATATCGTAGATTTCTTTTATAGCTTTAATAGTAGTCTTGATAGGACTACCGTTATTATTACTATAGAAGGAATAAAGCAGAGTACCATCTTCACCGACTACAGCTACCTTGGTAGTAGTTGATCCCGCATCTATTCCTAGGAAACACTTTCCTTCGTATTCTCTTAGATTTCCCTTTTTAACAGTATGTATAGAATGTCTCTTTTGAAATTCTTCATATTCATCTTCATCTTTAAATAAAGGTTCCATCCGATGAACTTCAAAATCCATTTTAATTCCCTTGGATAATTTCTCATACAGATGCTGAAGATCGATACTCACCTCTGGCTGTGCATTCATGGCTGCTCCAATAGCGGCAAACAGGTGAGAGTGTTTTGGGGCTATGACTTGATCTTCAGTTAGCTTTAAAGTACGGATAAAGGCATTCTTTAGTTCATCAAGGAAATGTAAAGGCCCTCCTAAGAATGCTACATTTCCTCTAATAGGCTTACCACAGGCTAGACCACTTATGGTTTGATTAACCACTGCTTGGAAGATAGATGCAGCCAAATCAGGCTTCGTGGCCCCTTCATTAATTAAAGGTTGAATATCAGACTTGGCAAAAACTCCGCATCTGGCTGCGATAGGATATATGGCCTTATATGATTTAGCATACTCATTTAAACCAGCAGCATCAGTTTTTAATAAGCTAGCCATTTGGTCTATAAATGATCCTGTTCCTCCTGCACAGATACCGTTCATCCGTTGCTCAATACCATTGGTAAAATATATAATTTTAGCATCTTCGCCGCCTAATTCTATAGCGACATCAGTATGTGGTGCATAATCTTGTAATGAAGTGGCAACAGAAACAACTTCCTGTACAAATGGAACCTCAAGATGTTTTGAGATAGCTAATCCGCCAGAACCTGTTATCACAGGTAAGAGTGTAAGATTACCAAGAGCATCCATTGCCTTCTTAATCAATACGGCTAAGGTTTCTTGTATATTTGCGTAATGGCGCTCGTAATCAGAAAACAATATTTCATTTTCTCCATTAAGAACGACTAATTTAACAGTTGTAGATCCTATATCAATACCTAAAGTATTAATATCTAGTGTTTTTTTATTTAACATACATATTCTCCTCTATCTTAACTAAGAAAGAAAACAGCTTTTATTATTATACGATACAAAAGTTGTTAATTCAACATTATAATTCCTTGAGTTTCCGTACTTTTATCCACAATCCCTCTTTTTACAGGATTTGTTATAAACAACTTTTAGAAAGTGCCCAAAACATAAGGAAATCCTCTCTGTTTTGTAGTAAAATTAAGTCATCACACA
>JAAYPX010000141.1 GCA_012519565.1 Clostridiales bacterium
GTATTAAACCAGAACATATTAAAAGCTTAGATGACTTGAGGCATCTACCATTTACTAATAAAGATGATCTAAGGGAGAATTATCCCTATGGTTTATTTACAGTTCCTGTTAAGGAATTAGTGCGAGTCCATGCCTCTTCTGGTACCACAGGAAAGCCGACGGTGGTAGGTTATACTAGAAATGACATGAAAATCTGGACGGATTGTGTATCTAGAATTGCAATTATGGGTGGTGCTACCAGGGAGGATGTGGCACAGATATGTTTTGGCTATGGAATGTTTACAGGGGCTTTGGGACTGCATTATGGCTTAGAGAATATAGGAGCCTGTGTATGTCCTACATCATCAGGTAATACTCAAAAGCAAATTATGTATATGAAGGATTTTGGTACTACCCTGTTAGTAGCAACCCCTTCCTATGCTTTACATATTGCAGAGGTAGCAAGGCAGATGGGAATTGATCCAGAGAAAGAGCTAAATGTAAGAATTGGCTTATTTGGCGGCGAAGGTATGACTGAGCCTATGAGAGAAGAAATGTACAGACTATGGGGAAGAAGTATTAAAGTCACCCAAAACTATGGCATGAGTGAATTAATTGGTCCAGGGGTCTCAGGAGAATGTCTGGAGTTATGTGGTATGCATATCAATGAAGATCATTTTATACCTGAAATTATTGATCCTGATACTGGAGAAGTATTACCTCCAGGGGAAAAAGGTGAATTGGTAATATCCTGTATCTCTAAGGAGGCCTTGCCCTTAATCAGGTACCGAACTAAGGATATTACTAGATTGTTCTATGAGCCATGTAAATGTGGCCGTACTACCGTAAGGATGGAAAATCTTTCAGGACGTTCCGATGACATGCTAATTATTAGGGGAGTCAATGTATTTCCTACCCAGATTGAGGAGGTATTATTGCAGGTACCAGAGATAGGTCCCCATTATGAGATAAAAGTAGATAGAGTTAATCATTTAGACTGTATGGAGATAAAAGTGGAGTTAGCAGATTCATCATTACTAGATTCCTTTACAAGATTAAGAGATTTGGAAAATAGTATTAGATGTAATCTAAGGTCAGCTCTTGGTCTAGATGCACAAGTAAAACTGGTAGCCCCTAGTAGTCTTCAGAGGTTTGAAGGTAAGGCAAGAAGGGTAACTGATTTAAGAAAAGATTGATGAAGGGAGTTTTACATATTGGCAGATAAGGTTATAATGCTTGGAAATGAAGCCTTTGCAAGAGGCGCCTACGAAGCTGGCTGTAAGGTATCAGCAGCTTATCCAGGAACTCCAAGTACAGAAATAAGTGAATATATTGTTAAATATGATGAGATTTATGCAGAGTGGTCACCAAATGAAAAGGTGGCCTTAGAGGTTGCTATAGGTGCTTCTATTAGCGGTGTTAGAGCTTTGGCATCCATGAAGCATGTGGGACTTAATGTGGCAGCGGACCCACTATTTACCGCTTCATATATAGGAGTAAATGGAGGTTTAGTGGCAATTATTGCTGATGACCCTGGTTTATATAGTTCTCAGAACGAACAGGACACAAGGGCTCTGGCTAGGGCTGCTAAAGTGCCGGTACTGGAGCCTTCAGATAGTAATGAAGCCAAAGAGATGGTAAAATTTGCATTTGATTTAAGTGAAAAATATGATACACCAGTAATTATACGTTCGACAACTAGACTTTCCCACTCCCAAGGGGTGGTAGAGCTTAATGATAGGATAGAGCCAGAGGATAAGCCTTATGTGAAAGATGTTCCTAAGAATGTTATGATGCCTGGTTATGCCAAGGGCCGTCATCTTATTGTAGAAAGTAGAGAGAAGGCTTTAATAGAGGACAGTTGTGATTTTCCAATTAATAAGGTTGAATACAAGGATAAAAAGATAGGCTTTATAACTTCAGGAATTCCCTATCTATATGTAAAAGAAGCTTTTCCTGAAGCATCTGTACTAAAGCTGGGTATTGTTAATCCCCTACCTAGAAAGTTGATTGAAGATTTTGCATCCCAAGTAGATACCCTATATATTGTGGAAGAACTAGATCCAATAATTGAAGAACAGGTTAAATCATGGGGCATTAAGGCAGTAGGAAAGGAAAATCTAACTGTACAGGGAGAGTATTCAGCTAACCTTCTTAGAAGGGCAATCAAAGGGGAGCAATTATCAATTGCACAACCTGCCCAAGCTCCTGCTCGTCCTCCTATACTTTGCCCTGGATGCCCCCATAGAAGTGTTTTCACTGTGCTTAAGAAATTAAAACTACGGGCTGCAGGGGATATTGGTTGCTATACTTTAGGGGCTGTTGCTCCCCTTGATGTTATTGAAACTACGATTTGTATGGGTGCCAGCATATCTTCACTCCATGGTATGGAGAAGGCTAAGGGTAAGGAATATATAAAAGACTGGGTTGCAGTAATAGGGGATTCGACCTTTATGCACACTGGAATTAATTCTTTGGTAAATATGGTATATAACAAGGCCACTGGAACGGTTATAATTCTTGATAACTCGACTACTGCTATGACCGGCCATCAAGACAATGCTGCAACTGGTATGACTTTAAAAGGAGATAGTACTTATTCTATAGATTTTGAGGCAATATGCAAAGCAATAGGCATAAAACATGTTTATGTTATAGATGCTTTTGATACCAAGAAATTAGAAAAAGTCATTAAGGAAGCCAATGCCTTAGATGAAATTGCGGTTATAGTTGCTAAATCACCCTGTGCTTTACTGGATAAGAGTCCTGCAACTAACCAATATAGAATTGATACTAATACATGTAAAAAATGTGGTATGTGTATGAGACCGGGATGTCCTGCAATCACCAAGAAGGCCAATGGGGATATAGTTATTAATGATACCATGTGCAATGGTTGTGGCCTATGTGTACAGATGTGTAGATTTGATGCCATTAAGAGGCTTTAGTTGAATAAATCGGGTGAAGGAGGATTACCATGGAGACGAAGAATATAATGATTGTAGGTGTAGGAGGTCAGGGAACATTACTAACCAGTAGAATACTTGGAGCTCTTACAACCAATGCAGGCTATGACGTAAAGCTATCTGAGGTACATGGTATGGCACAAAGAGGTGGTAGTGTAGTAACCTTTGTAAGATATGGTGACAAAGTAAATGAACCCATAGTAGAAGAGGGCCATGCAGATGTATTAATTGCTTTTGAACGTCTAGAAGCTTTACGTTATGCCCATTTTTTAAAAAAGGATGGAGCTATTATAATTAATGACCAAAGAATTGATCCCATGCCTGTAGTAATTGGTGCAGCTAAGTATCCTGATAATATAATCGAGGATTTAAAGGAAAAATATAGAGTATATAGTGTTAATGCTTTGGATGAAGCTAAAAAAATTGGTAATAGCAAGGTATTTAATGTAATTGTTCTTGGTATTGCTGCTCAGCACATGGAGTTTTCTAAGGAAGAGTGGTTAAGGGTAATAGAAAGAACAGTGCCACCTAAAACTATAGATATCAACAAAAAAGCCTTTGAGATTGGTTATAATATGAGAAGATAGTAGTAATCTTTATTGAGGCTAAATATAATTTATTATGGGGCATAATATATACGGGTTACTTTATACAATATATGTAGAGGGGAGATTGCGATGATAAAACAGCTTTCAATTTTTGTGGAGAATAAGGTAGGAAGTTTAGCCAAAGTTACAACAGCTTTAAAAGAGCAGCAGATAAACTTAAGAGCAATTTCTTCCTTTGATACTCCGGATTTTACAATTATGAGAATTGTAGTTGACAAGCCGGATTTGGCCAAGGAAGTATTAGTTAAACAAGGCTTTGCGGTAAAGGTATCCTATGCTGTGGCTGTAGAGTTGGAAGATAAGCCTGGCGAATTAGATCGGATGCTTCAAGTATTGGCTAAGGAAAACCAAGATATCAGCTATATATATTCCTTTGTGTTAAGAGGCGGTATGGCACCGCTTATTGTCTTTAATACACAGGATTCCTCAAGTACAGAACGTATTTTAAGGGAAAATGGTTTCCTAGTTACCGGACAGGAGGATTTAAGATAATGATTTGGAATGAAACAAAAGAATGTATGAGCCGGGATGAAATGAATCATTTGCAAAGTGTAAGATTAAAGAAAATGGTCAGCCGTGTTTACCATAATGTTGAATTCTATCGTAAAAAAATGCAGAGGATAGGTATAGAGCCTGGAGATATCAAAGGAATAGAGGATTTAAACAAATTACCCTTTACAAGCAAAGATGATTTGAGGGATAATTATCCCTTTGGATTATTTGCAGTACCTGAATCAGAAGTGGTTAGGATACATGCTTCCTCTGGTACAACAGGTAAGGCGACAGTGGTAGGTTACACCAGAAGAGATATTGAGATATGGCAAGAATGTGTAACCAGGGTACTGGCTATGGCCGGAATTGGTGTCCATGACAAGATACAAGTAGCATATGGCTATGGATTATTTACTGGCGGTTTAGGTTTACACTACGGGGCGGAGAATTTAGGAGCAATGGTTGTTCCTATGTCAACTGGAAGTACTAAAAAATTAATTAATATGATTGAGGATTTTGGGGTAACTGCCATCGCCTGTACTCCCTCCTATCTTCTTCATATAGCTGAGGTGATAGAAGAGGCAGGAATACTGGATAAAATTAAATTAAAGGCCGCTATTTGCGGAGCTGAACCTTGGACAGAAAATATGCGTAAAGAGATAGAAACTAGGCTTCGCTTAAAGGCCTATGATATTTATGGTTTAAGTGAGATTATTGGACCTGGAGTTGCTGCTGATTGTGAGTATCATAGTGGTCTTCATATCTATGAGGATCATTTTATTCCAGAGATTATAAATTCTGAGACCTTGGAGCCTTGCAAGGAAGGTGAAGTTGGTGAATTGGTATTCACAACTATTACAAAGGAGGCCATGCCCTTATTCCGCTATAGAACTAGAGATTTGACTTCTATTACTTATGAGCCCTGTCCCTGTGGACGGACTTTAGCCCGTATATCAAGATTTAAGGGTCGTTCAGACGACATGCTTATTATTAGAGGAGTTAATGTATTTCCATCACAGATAGAAGCAGCTTTGTTGGAAATGGGAGAGACTAGTCCCCATTATTTATTGATAGTAGATCGGATTAATAACCTGGATGTGCTAGAGGTTCAGGTGGAGGTAGAAGAGCGTTTCTTCTCAGATGAAATTAAGGAACTGGAGAATCTGACCAAAAAGATAGCCCATGTAATACAAACAGCTATAGGTCTTTCGGTAAAAGTTAAATTAGTGGAACCAAAGACTATAGAGAGAAGTCAGGGAAAATCCAAAAGAGTAATTGATAAGAGAAAAATCGTATAGAAGGAGGGGACTATGGTTATTAAGCAATTATCTGTATTTGTTGAAAACAGACGGGGAAGTATTGAACAGGTTACCGAAACACTTAGTAAACACAATATTAATATTGCCTCTTTTAGTTTGGCTGATACATCTGAATATGGCGTGCTTAGAATGATCGTTTCAAAACCTGAGGAAGGCAGGCGAGTACTAAAGGATGAAGGTTTTTCAGCTATGCTTACA
>JAAYPX010000142.1 GCA_012519565.1 Clostridiales bacterium
AATGGTAAACAGGTGGGGAATATAATTATGGCACCTGGAATAACTGACTATCGCAAAAGGGTTCAGTATCAGATTTATGATGTGACAGAATTACTTATAGAGGGCAATAATGAGTTGACCATACAGCTGGCCGATGGCTGGTATAGGGGAAGTTGTGGTGCATGGGGAATTCGCAATCAGTATGGTACCCAGACTAAATTGCTGGCGCAACTGGAACTAATTTATGATGACGGTACTGTGCAAACAATCGTAACCGATGATAGCTGGCAGTGGAGTAATGATGGGCCAATACGTTTTGCAGACAATAAGGATGGCGAGATTGTGGATGCCCGTATGAAACCATCCTATGGTGGTAAAGCCAAGCTTACCAAGCATAAGGTTATACCAACCCTAAGCAATAATGTGGCTGTACTGGAGCATGAGCAATTTTCTGCTAAGCTGATTATAACACCTAAGGGAAAAAAAGTCTTAGATTTTGGTCAGAATATGGCAGGTTATATTTCTTTCCAACTTAACGGAAAAGCCGGACAAGAAGTGTGTCTGCGTTTTGGTGAGTTAATCGATTCTGATGGAGAATTTACTCAAAAAAACATCCAGCTTTCCTACAGAAATAAAACCACCCCCTTGCAGCAGATTAAATATATTTGCCGAGACGGTGAGAACTTTTATAAAACTAGATTTGCATACTTTGGTTTTCGATATGTAATGATAGATACTGAGATTCCATTTTCAGAGAAGGACTTTACAGCAATCGCAGTATATTCTGATCTTGAGCCAACCGGAAAATTCTGCTGTTCCAATGAGTTAATTAATAGATTTGTGGAGGGTACTATATGGAGTACCAAGAGTAATTCTTTGGATCTACCTACTGACTGCCCGACTCGGGAGCGTCATGGTTGGACAGGAGATGCACAGATTTTCTTTGATACAGCTTCCTATTTGTTTAATTACAATCCCTTTGCCAAAAAGTTCTTAAATGATGTGTATGACTGGCAGCGGAAGGATGGGTGTCTGCCCCATATCGCACCTGAAGGTGGTTCTGATTTCTATATGTATACTATGAATGGCAGTACCGGCTGGTCTGATGCTGGTATTCTTATACCGTATCGGATGTGGAAAAAATATGGGGATGATGGAATCCTGATTAACAGCTATGAGAAAATGCATCGTTATTCTAAATTCCTAATAAAAAGGTGTGGTGGTTTTACCTTGCTGCGGAAACCCATTTTTATATCACGGAAACATCAGAAGTATCTTGTTAACCGTGGTCAGTCCTATGGGGAATGGGCGGAACCTGATGATGTGCGTCCCTTTAGTATCAAGGATTTTATCTTCCCGCATCCAGAGGAATCCACAGCCTATACTACGCTCTGCATGGAATGTATGGCAGAAATAGCCCAGTATCTTGGGAAAAAAGAAGATGCGGCTATCTATAGTCGTTACGCTGATGGTTGTAGATCTGCGTATCAGGAACTGGTGAAGAAAAAAGGGCATACTCTGGATACAGACAGGCAAGCAAAATTAGTCAGGCCTTTGAAACTTAACTAGTTGAATGATAATCAAAAGGAATTTGCAAAACAGCGTTTGATTACAGCCATGGAGAACTATAGGTGGCGGGTTGGTACAGGCTTCTTGTCAACGCCCTTTATTCTCTATGTTCTGGCTGATATCAAAATCGATTATGCCTATCGTTTATTAGAAAATGAAGAATGTCCAGGGTGGCTATTTATGCCAAAATCCGGGGCGACCACAGTATGGGAAGCATGGGAAGGCAATTCCACATACTCGAAAGGCATTGCATCGTTAAATCACTATTCCAAGGGGGCCATGGTTAGCTGGCTCTTTGACACTGTTTGTGGTATAAAAGTAGATGGGAAAAATCAATTTTTAATTGCTCCAAAACCTGGTGGCACTCTGGCATTTGCAGAAGCAGGATACGATAGTCAATACGGTACAGTTGGTTGCAAATGGAAAAAGGAGAATTTAAGCATATATTATGAAGTCATTGTCCCAGCTAACACGGAAGCTACTTTTGTTTATCCATCGGGGAAAACAGTTTCTTTGGGACCAGGAATACATAGCTTGAATGAATAATATTAGGTGTCAACTCAACTATATTTTAAGTTGGGTTGGGATAAGATAATTGTGAAATTAGGGTAGCAGCATCAAACTGTTACCCTGTTTTTTATTGTATCTCATACAATAAAATCACCTGCTTATATAATGCATAGATTGAGGAGGCATAATGTATTAATTTATAATTTTTAGTTGCTTTATGTAAAGCGAATTATGTATAATGATTAAGCTGATTAAGTTTGCAATCTAAGCAAAAGATAACATTATTATGATACATTAGGGGAGGACAAGTTAAAGCATATGAGAAAAGGATCGATTGAAAGGAATCTCACTGAGGGTAATGTTGTTAAGCTTCTTATACAGTTTGCATTGCCTTTTATGTTATCAAATCTGATACAAAGTCTTTATAATGTAGCAGATATGTTGATAGTCGGTTATTATTCGGGAACTGCTGCCATTTCTGGGGTAAATATAGGCGGACAGGTTACATTAATCTTGACGAATTTAATTGTTGGTCTGACGGTTGGTGGTACCGTTATTATTGGTCAGTATCTGGGATCTGGAGATAGAAAAAGCGTGAAAGAAACAATTGGTACACTACTAACCTTTCTTCTTATTGTTGGTATTGCCATAACTATAATCATGCTAATAGTTTCAGATAACATACTTTGGTTATTGCAAACTCCAGAGGAGTCCTATCAGCAGGCAAGGGACTACCTTGATATTACAATGTTGGGTACGGTATTTATTTTTGGGTATAATGCATTTTCTGCTATTCTGAGAGGATTTGGTGATAGTAGGAGACCATTAATATTCGTATCCATAGCATGCACAATAAATGTATTTTTGGATTTGCTGCTTGTTGGAGCATATGGCATGGCAGCAAAGGGTGCAGCGATTGCAACTGTTATTTCGCAGGCTATAAGCATGATTCTTTGTATAATTACCTTAATTAAAAGTGATTTTGTTTTTGATTTTAAACTTAGTTCATTTAAATTCATAAAAAAACATTTTATTACAATTATTAGGATAGGTATACCGATCTCAATACAGAACGTAATTGTGAATTTTTCATTCCTCGTGCTTACTACCATTGCAAATAGTATGGGTGTAAATGCATCTGCAGCAGTTGGTATTGTCGGTAAATATAATGGTTTTGCAATATTACCGGCTATTGCAGTTGGCTCTTCAGTTTCTGCAATGGTTGCGCAGAATATGGGTGCAGGAGCAATTGATCGGGCCAAAAAGACATTCTATACCGGTTTTGCACTTGCTTTTTCAATTACCTTTGTAGTATTTATTATTACACAGATTTTTCCTGAACAGATCTTATCTATTTTTGATGATGATCCGAATACAATCTCTGCTGGGGTAGAGTATATTAGGACTTTTTCTTTTGATTACCTGATTGTACCTGCCACATTTTGTTTGAACGGCCTTGTAACTGGCTCAGGACATACAATTATATCATCAGTATGCGGAATTCTATCATCAATCGGTTTCCGTGTCCCGATAGCTATAGTTTTTGGAATAGTTATGCAAAAAGGACTGGGAGGATTGGGACTTGCAGCACCTATTGCCAGTTTAGCTTCATGTTTGATTCTACTGATTTATTATGTTACAGGAAAATGGAAAAAGAATATGGTTATCTAAACTAACATATGATGAGGAACGGGATTATACGGATCCAGGACAGGCCGATGTGTCTAGTGTGCTAAGAGTAAATCCGGTGATAACCGTCACTCGGTTATCAAAACTTCCGCTTTCTTTCAAGCTTTATGTAGCTTTAATTAACGGCTGCTGGTTGAGAAGAAATCTTCTCTTGGCCAGTGGCTTTTTTATTTTGGAGAACTGCCGAAGGGTAAATTGTCATGAAATCCTTATTTTTGCTGTTTGTGGGAACATTTTTATCTTGTTATCTTGGTTACAAACTAGATAAAGATGAAATAAATAAGGGTTATATGACCGAGGCAGTTCAAAAGGGAATTGAGATTATGTTTAATGAGTTTGGCTTACACAGAATTGAAGCCAATATTATGCCT
>JAAYPX010000143.1 GCA_012519565.1 Clostridiales bacterium
ATTATTACATAAGTTAGGGGATAGGGTTATGGTGAAAAAGATAGTTGATAGGAAGTTAAATATAAGAAGATTGTTTCTCTTATTATGTGATATGGCAATTATAATGGTATCATGCTCGCTGGGCTTATTACTTAGGTTTGATTTTAGTTTTCATAAAATCGATTCAATATATATAGATTCAGTTCAGAGCTATCTGCCTATAAATATTGCCACTACTATCTTTATCTTCTTTTTATTTAGGTTATACCATAGTCTATGGTCATATGCAGGTGTAATGGAGATGGAGAATATCTTTATGGCTTCCTTTATAGCATCCTTAGTTCAATGGGGTGGTATGTATCTCTTAAAATTGAAGGTGCCCAGAAGTTATTTTGTTCTCTATGGAGGCTGCCTACTAATCCTGACAATATGCAGCCGCTTTGCCTATCGTTTTATTCGAATTTTAAGACGGAGAATTATTAATTCAGGCGAGTGTAAGAAAGTTATGATTGTCGGCGGTGGGGAAGCTGCCAATATAATTATCAAAGAAATAAAATCCAGTGATCATGTACATAAAACCATTGTTAAGTGTATTATAGATGATGCCGCGCAGAAACAGGGTAATTACATACAGGGCATCAGAGTTGTAGGTAGCAGAAAAGATATTGTAGAATGTGCCAGACTCTATCAGATTGATGAGATTATTATCGCAATGCCATCAGCTTCTGCTAAGACTATTAAAGAGATTGTAAATATATGCAAGGAAACCGGCTGTGAACTTAAGATACTTCCTGGTATCTATCAATTTATGACCGGTGAAGTCAGTATCAGCAAGCTAAGGAAAGTTGAAGTAGAGGATCTACTGGGAAGGGAGCCTATCAATGTGGATCTAGCTTCCATTATGGGTTATGTGGCAGGCAAGGTAATTCTTGTAACTGGAGGTGGCGGTTCAATTGGTAGTGAACTATGTAGGCAGCTGGCAGCCCATAAACCTAAGCAGTTAATTATATTTGATATATATGAGAATAATGCTTATGACATTCAACAAGAATTAAAGAAGAAATATCCTAAGTTAGATTTAGTGGTATTAATAGGTTCTGTCCGTAATACTGCAAGGATTAATTGGGTGTTTGAACATTATAGACCTCATATAGTCTATCACGCAGCAGCCCATAAACATGTACCTCTTATGGAGACTAGTCCCAATGAAGCTGTTAAGAACAATGTGCTGGGTACCTGGAAGACTGTCCAGGCTGCTGATAGATATAAGGCTGAAAGATTCGTACTTATATCAACAGATAAGGCGGTAAATCCTACTAATATAATGGGAGCAACTAAGCGAATCTGTGAGATGATTATTCAGACCTATAATAATAGATCTGATACCGAGTTCGTAGCAGTTAGATTTGGTAACGTACTGGGCTCTAATGGTAGTGTTATCCCCTTATTTAAGAAGCAGATAGCAGCTGGGGGACCTGTTACTGTAACCCATCCAGATATTATTAGATACTTTATGACAATCCCAGAGGCAGTATCTTTGGTTCTTCAAGCGGGGGCTTATGCCAAAGGAGGCGAGATATTTATTCTGGATATGGGTGAACCGGTTAAGATACTTGATTTGGCAGTGAACTTAATTCGATTATCTGGTTATAAACCCTATGAGGATATAGCCATAGAATTTACCGGACTTCGTCCTGGGGAAAAACTCTTTGAGGAGCTTCTAATGGCTGAGGAAGGTATGCAGGATACGGCAAATAAGATGATTCATATTGGGAAACCTATTGTAATTGATGAAGATAAATTCCTAAAACAGTTGGAGAAACTTCAAGAAATTAGCCATAGTGAGCCCGTGGGCATTAGAGCCCTAGTTAAGGAAATAGTTCCTACCTATATTACTAAAGAAGATGTTGATACAAGTGATGAAGATAAGGTATCTCAGAAAGTGATCGAGATGGACAAAGCAAAAGAAAAGCTAGAGTCTGTAGCCTATAATCTATAAGTAATTAATGTGGCGGTTGCATAGTTGTAAAGAGGATGCATCCGCCGCATTTTTATATATAGAAGTATATATCAAGACATCTAGGATATAAGAAATCACATTGACATATTTTAGATAATAAGGCAAACTATGATTATATGGTATGTAAGTACTTACAATATTATTAATAGATAGTAAAATAATACATGGGGGTGTATTGGTGGACAGATGTCATTATCTATTGAAGGAGGACTTTAAGGACTTTCCTATAGGTGAATTTCCCTATGACAGGGATCACTCAGCCATGGGGGAATATCACTATGTCATAGAGGAGGGTTACCGAGGAGCTTGGATTGATCCGGTATGCAACTATACTTATAATGGTAGCGGACCCAGTTGGATTATAACCGAAAGCATGGGAAAACATTACATGGAGCAGATGCGCATAGAGAAAAATCGGCCCCATACCATATTTCCTACATTGCAAGCAGGTGACATTCACTGGAAGAATTATACCATGGAGGCAGTGGTTCGCAGACTATCTACTAAGGGTACATGTGGAATCGCTTTCAGTATGGCTAACAGCCTTAATACCTTGGCCTTTCTTCTAGAGGGTGCCTATGCTAAACTGGTTTATAGGCATAAGGAGGAAGTGACCATACTGGCTGAGACACCATATCCCCATAATTCGGATACTTACTATACCATGAAGGTTGTATGTGAAGGAGAATTGGTATGTTGCTATATCGATGATAGGGAGGTTCTTCTCTACATATCTGCCTTGGTTGCCAGAGGCGGTAAGGTAGGTATTACGGCTGATTGCCCTAGTCAGTTTACTGATATTGCCGTATCTGTTGATGGAGATACCTTAAAAGAAATAGAAGAGGCAATGAAGGAAGCTTCTAAGAAGAAGGCTTCTAAATTAATATTTAACTATCCAGCCATGAAGCTATATAAGAAGATAGACCTGCAGGACTTTGGAACCAGTAGGCAGATACGCTTTGGACACTTAACTGGAACAAAGGATTGGCATATTGTACTAGCTCAGGCCCAGAAGCGAGTACATAGGGATGCCTATGCTCATATTAGCTGTATCACTGCAATAGACCTGGAGGGAAATATTCTATGGCAGAGGGGTGAACCTTCAGCTAATTCATCGGTCTTGGGGAAGATATCCGCAGATCTGCCTATTCAAGTTTACGATATTGACGGTGATGGAATTGATGAGGTTATCGTAGCCATAAACTTTGAGCTATTTATACTGGATGGAAGAACCGGTGAAATAAAAAAGAGTTGTAAGACACCCTTATCTGATGAGGATGACAGAAGTTTAATAGGTGTACCCTATGGTATATATGCATTTGACAGAATTAATCCTGATTGTATCCGAATAGCCAATTTCTCAGGTAATGATCGGCCATCGGATATATTGATTAAGGATAGGTATTGCAGGGTCTATGCATTAAATTCAGAGCTGGAACTGCTATGGCGATATCAAGGTTATAAGAATACGGGACATTACCCTCTGGCTCTTGATATCAATGGAGACGGAAGGGATGAACTTCTATGTGGATATACCTTGCTGGATTCATATGGCCGAGAGCTATGGACATATCCTATAGCTTCCGATCATACTGATGAGATAGTAGCTGGAAAATTCATGGCCGGTAGTGATAAGGGATACTTTGCCTGTGTATCAGGGACAGAGGGTTTCTTCATAGGGGACTTTCAGGGAAATATTATTAAGAGAGATTACATAGGCCATGGACAAAGAATTAGCATAGGTAACTATAGTCCTGAGAGGGATGGCTTTGATATAATTGTATCTAACTACTGGGGACATCAGGGAATACTGTATTATTATGACTGCTTTGGTAATCCTACATGGGAACTGGAGACAGGTCTTAATGGTAATATCCTAGCACCGGTCAATTGGTTAGGGGATGGCAGGGACTTTATTCTACTGAATGCCGATCCAAAAAAGGGCGGTCTAATTAATGGTGATGGTGTTCAAGTGGTTGCATTCCCAGAGGATGGGCATCCAACCCTGTGCTGTGAGGCTATAGATCTATGTGGTGATCAGAGGGATGAGTTGGTCGTATGGGATTATAAATCCTTATGGATATATACCCAGGAGGATAAGGAAATTAGTAGCGATTACTACCCTGTTAAGCATCCAATATATAATGCATCCAATTACCGGGGAGAGTATTCATTTCCCGATCAGTCTTACATAACCTTTAATGAAGAAATACATTAAATTCTATTAACTACACTTAGTAAACAGGTAAATAAAAGGGGGAGGGTTAAACCATGAAGAAAAAAAGATATGTACAGGTTGGAGTGGGAAGCAGAGCCAGAATGTTTTATGAGGCAATCAGCTCAACTTATGCCGATTACTGTGAACTGGTAGCTTTTTGCGATATAAGTCAAACGAGGATGGACTATGCCAATAGGATACTGAAGGAGAAGCTTAATAAAGAACCTGCTAATACTTATTATTACACTGATTTTGAGAAGATGATATTAAATGAAAAGCCCGATGTGGTTATTGTCACATCGGTGGATCGTAGCCATGCAGACTATATAATTAAAGCTATGGAGCTGGGCTGTGATGTTATTACTGAGAAACCTATTACAACAGATGAGCGTATGGCTCAGGATATTATAGATGCCCAGAAGAGAACAGGTCGTAATATCCGAGTTACATTTAACTATCGATATGCACCTCACCATACCAAGATACGTGAACTGATTATGAATGACACTATCGGTGATGTGTTCTCAGTTCATTTTGAATGGCTATTAAATACGAGCCATGGGGCAGATTATTATAGAAGATGGCACCGTAATAAATTAAATAGTGGAGGATTACTAGTGCATAAATCCACCCACCATTTTGACCTGGTGAATTTCTGGCTGGGAACTGACCCTGTGAATGTATTTGCCTACGGGGATTTGAATTTTTATGGTCGCCATAATGCAGAGAAAAGAGGAGTAAAAAACTTCTACTATCGCTGCCATGGCAGTGAAGCAGCTAAAGGTGATCCTTTTGCTATAGATATGGAAAATAATCCAGTATTTAAGGCCATGTATCTGGAAGCAGAAGCTGACAGTGGCTATATCAGGGATAGAAGTGTATTCGGAGATGATATTAGCATTGAAGATACCATGGCTGTATTGGTTCGCTATAAGAATAGGGCTATGCTGTCCTATTCACTGAACAGCTATATGCCTTGGGAAGGATTCAACGTGTCATTTAACGGTTCCAAGGGAAGAATTGAGTACAGTGTTGTAGAGAACTCTTATATCAGTGCTGGAGGAGACAGGAATAAAGAGGGAGTTGCCAAAGCACAGACTATCAGGGTTTGCCCTATGTTTGATAGCCCTTATGAAGTGGAAGTGGAAACCATAGCAGGAGGTCATGGGGGCGGAGATACAGTTATGCTGGATGATCTGTTTAATCCCAATAAAAAAGAGGATGTATTTAAAAGGGCAGCTAACCATGTGGATGGCATTAAATCCATCTTAACTGGCGTAGCAGCCAATAAATCCATAGCCTCAGGGCAGCAAATATCCATTGATTCTTTAGTAAAGTTTTAAGGTTTGATACTATAACTAGATACCAAGTTTTGGGTTTTGATGAAGTCGTAGGAGACAAAGCCTACGACTTCATTAATAAATTCATTTAATAAAGAAGAAGAGAGATGTACTATGAGTAACTTGATTTTGAGTTTAAATATATCTGTGCCAGTATTTTTACTAATATTATTTGGTTATCTTCTAAAAAGAAAAGGGATCGTTAACGAGGAGTATATAGGTATAACTACAACTCTTGTCTATTATTTTGCTTTACCTGCCAGATTGTTTAGGGATGTGTCATCCAGTGATTTTTACTCCTTGATTAATGGAAAGTTCATATTATTTACTGTGGGTATTACAGTCTTTTCCTTTATATTAGTATGGGGATTGGCAGCTGTTTTTATCAAAGAAAAAAGGAAGATCAGCGCATTTGTCCATGGGGTATTTCGCAGTAATTATGTCTATGTGGGACTACCCCTAACGCAAAATATTCTAGGAACTGATGTGATCCCATCTACCATATTAATTATTACATTTGTAATACCTATGTATAATATACTAGCAGTTATACTGCTTACTTATTATGATAGTAAGAGGGGGAAGATAAGTATTAAAAAGATGATAGTAGATATACTTAAAAACCCCATGATTATAGCTATACTTGTGGCGCTGCCATGCTCAATACTGAAAGTAAGTTTGCCCTTTGCTATAACTAAATCACTGGATTATATTGGCTCCATTGCAACACCACTGGCCTTGATATTAATAGGTGCAGGCATGAGATTCAACTCCTTTATCGATAATAAGAAGTATATTCTCTGTGCATCGGTATTAAAAGTAATAATACAACCCCTATTATTTATACCAATGGCTATGGTTCTTGGTTTTAATAGGGAAGAAATCTATACCATATTTGTAATGTTGGCAGTACCGACAGCCATGAATTCATATATAATGACAAAGCAATTAGGGGGAGATGGGGAACTGAGTGCAGGGATTATCGTATCCAGTGTTATATTTTCCTTTTTTACCATACCCATAGGGGTATCTATCCTAAGGATGCTGATATAGAATTGACAACTTAATAACATGCTCCAGAATTATACTATATATGGGGGTAGAGAAAAGTAGATAATTTATTAATAATTTGTTTACTTTCTCTTCCATGCGTAGTATAATAAATCTTGTTAGTGCAAAAAAGTTATCTTGTGGTATAGACTGACGGAAGGGAGAAGGGCATGGACAGAAGAATTATATATATAAAATTTAGAGATATTAAATTAAATACAGAAATCTTTTCTTCCCTATCCTTTAGCTATAGTACGGATAATTATGGGTGCCCTGATGATAGCGTAGATGATAATACATATATGGAAAAGTTTTATGATGGAAATAGAAAAAAGAGATTATTGGAATATAGTGATAGGATAAGTAGTTTAATCCACGGAGAACACTATGGTAATGCTGTAGAAGAGCCTTGAATAGAGGTGTAATATATCTATTTGTGGGTTATTTTTTCAGGTTTAAATATAAATAGTGGTAATATA
>JAAYPX010000144.1 GCA_012519565.1 Clostridiales bacterium
TCAGGAAGCAGGTCTTTCTCTTCCTCTCTTAAGATCTCCAGCTGGTTTTCCAGCAAATTAAAGCTATGGAATGTGCCGTATTGTATAAAGAGTATAAGGAGTGTTCGAGAGATGTTCTTTTGCTGGAAAACCAGCTGGAGATCTTAAGAGAGGAAGAGAAAGACCTGCTTCCTGAAAGAAATCAGTTAGGGTATAATCTACGCTGTTACTATGAGGAGGCATTGAAGAAGCATAAGATATACCTTAGGGAGCAGGAGGATTTATATCTGTCAAGGCAAGAGGAAGTTAAGAAATTATCAGCTAAGGAAGAACAGGTGCAGAAGCAGCTTCAAGAAAATGAAAGAAAGCTAGGGCAGGTTCAGACTAGAATAAGTGCCTTTGATAAAGAAGAAATAGAGTATAACAGCAGATATAATGAAAGCTTGGAAAGAAATATACTTAGGACTTATGAAGAGGGTAGTCTGGACATCTTTGATATGCAAATGAAGGAAGAACTGGAGAAGTTACAGAGTACTATAGTACTACAGAAGCAAAAGAAAGAGGAAAATGATGAGAGCATCATCTCCTGCAGTAGAGATATAGAAGATAATAATAGAAGGTTGGGGGAGGTGGAACTGAAAACCCGCCACAAGGAAGAACAACTGAAAGAGTTTGAGATGCAGCTGGAGAGTAGGAGAAGAATACTGAGATTTATTGGGCATAGAGAAGAGGATGTATTTCAAATTCAAATGATTGAAGAAAGCTTTTTAAAGGTCATTAAGGAGCTGGGCAATGCCAAGAAGGTGTTGGAAAGACAGAGGGAGGAACTGGAAGAGGAATATACAAAACTGGAGACAGGTAAGATCCTAGATTTGCCTAAAGAGTTCAGTGAGTTATTAGTTGATATGGATCTGACTTATGTATATGGTATGGATTGGCTTAAGAAAAATGGTAATTCATTCGAGGTTAATCAGCAGTTGATAAAGAATAATCCCATGCTACCTTATAGTATTATTATGACAGAAAAAAGTTTAAGACAATTGTCAGCCAGTTCTATAGACTTTTATACGTCATTTCCCATTCCCATTATTCGCCGTGAGGACTTAGATAACTTCTATGATAAAGAATCTAGCTGTATCTATGGAATGGATAGAATAAGCTTCTTTGTCATGTTTAATCACCATTTGCTGGATGAGAAAGCCCTGCAGGAATTACTTAATCAAAAGCGCCATCATATAGAAAAATTAGACAAACTTATTATACAAAAGGAAGATGAAATAAGAGAATACGAGAATAAGTATAATGAGATTAAATATCAAACGGTGACAGAGGAAAAATATCAGGCTTGTGTTAAGGATATAGATGACCTAAAAAATGAGAAGGCTCAATTAGAAGAGTTGTTGAGGGGGCTTAGAAGTAAAAAGGATAGCTTGCAGCAGCTGCAGAAAGAATTAACTGATAAGATTGATAATGCCCATAGGCAGGAGCAGATATTAAATAATAAGATAGAGGACTTTTCTAAATTATATAAAGCCTATGAAGACTATCTCATGGACCTTAATGCTATGGCACAGATTATTAAGGATACTGAAAAATTCAAAGAAGAATTAAGAGATTGTAAAGATAATATCATTAAAATCAATCAATTTATTCAAGAGTTGGCTGGAAACCGTGAAAGAAGTAATATTAGATTAGATGAACTTAGGGGGAAAGCCAAGCTTTATGAAAGTTATCAGGAAGGGGAATTATTAAATAAAGATATTGAAGATATAGAAGCAAGATTTGATGCTTTAACTAAGAAAATAAGCGATGATCAATTTCAGCTAGAAGCAAGATTGGGTCGAGCTAAGGAGTATTTTGAGAGCAAGCAAAAGCAATTACTTAATAAGGAAGTAGAATATAATCTAGTAGAGAGTGATTATCAAGATGTGGTAGTAGATGAATTTGCAGATAAAGAGGCTAAGAGGCAGAGAGATGCCCAGAATAAGATCTTCAATAAACTTGAAAAAGCATATTATGATATTAATACTCAAATTGCGGTTCAAGAAAGTAAAATCAATACTGCTATGGAACACCTGGAAGATAGATTTCAAAA
>JAAYPX010000017.1 GCA_012519565.1 Clostridiales bacterium
AAACTTCTTCTTCATCCCCTCCAACTAAAAGAATAATTTCTTCCCTATAAGTAAATGGAGGTACTACCAACCTGTCTGTAATATAACTAGGTAGGTTTTTAGCAATTATTATACTTAGGGCCTCGTTTTCCAGTTCATTATCATTGCCTGTTTCGCTATCAATCAAACACACAGTCGATACTAAGCAGTATAACCTAGCCTTTTTTATCTGGAACTGCCCGATTGCACTATTAATTGTTTCTGGTGTAAGATCTCCCCTGATAGTTCTAACCATAAGCTGTTCCAATAACATAGATTCTTGTTTTTGAATCATACGCTGGAGATTCTGTCTTGTATCAATAAGATTTCCCACATTTTCACGGATATAGGCAAATTCATTGGTCTTGACTTCACCCTTGCCTAAAGCCTCAGATACATAGCTAGTTAATTTCTTTACAGGTCTATATATAATGGCAGTTAATAACCAGCATACTATAACAATTAAAACAATACCTAAGATAAGTTGTAAGGATACAGCTAGAACCCTGCCAGCGCCTTCTCTTACTTTATTTAAATTATAGGCCGTAATATATATAAGACCATTCTCACTCTTGTAATCAACAAATACTCTATAGTCACTGTTAACCTCTTCCCCTTTTATAGAGATTTCATGTATACCGTATTTGCCTCTTATCTGATCTAAATTATTGCTAAAATATTCTTCTAATATAGGATCTGAAGTAAATAATGCCTTCCCTTCATTGTCTAATATGCAAAGATCATATGTAGCCAAGTTGGATTGGACCCTCAAATTGAAATTAGGAATATTAAGCTGGACTAAAACCAAATAATCCATTCGATTTGAGACTCCAGGCAACTTCATAATCAGTTGAAAACCAGATACATCCAAGGTAGAGCTTCTAAATACTTTCTCTTTAAACGGAGATGGTATATCTAAATTATTTTGCCAATATAAAGTTGAAGGATTGGTTGAAACATTAACTAGGAAGGATTGAACTTGCTCCTGATTCCTGATTTCATCCATTTTATACATTCCGTTATTAGTTAAAACCCACTCATTCTTTATATTTAAGAATGCATAATTGGCTATAAAGCCATTGAGATAAGTTGGACCTTGCAATAGCTTTTGTGCTTCATTAAGATAACTATATTCATTGTAAGGAATAGTCTCATTGTCCATTAACCAAGTTATTCCCTCATTATTACTCATCTCTAAATAATATTGCTTAATACCTAAAAGTACACTTTCTACATCATTCATGCACTGAATCTGTGTTGCTTCTATGGAAAGATCCACTTGTTTGGTGACTTCTTCCATATATATTCTGTAGGAAACAACTCCTGCAACAAGCAAAGGCACGGTCATCACAAATATTAAAAGTATAAATATTGTAATTCTATAACTTATAGGTTTATTTTTAATCGAAACCTTCATATATTAATCCTTTCATTTCAGTCTTAATTATCTCTTCTTTGAATATAAGGTCACGCTTGATACTTTCATCCTTTGTCTTATGCAGCAATAACAAAATAATAAGTTTTTATCGTCTATGCAGTTCAGTGCTTATATTATTAACATTATTTTATATATTCTGATATATCGACAAAACTTGCTACTGTTCTTGTCTCACTAACTGGATAGTTGAAATAAATTCTTTTACCATCTCTAGAAAATGTCGGATTAGGATGTATCTTCAATCGCCAAGTGATATCTTGAAAATTCTGTCCTCCAAAAGTAGCCACTGGATTAATATCACCCCTACGATATAAGAATATATCAGCATTATAGCCTGGGTAAGCCCTGTCCCCTGTAAACCACTGACGGTCTGGTGACCCATCTATATGATTACCAATCCCTCCTAAAATCTCTAAAACCTCTCCATCTACAGTAAATCTCTGTATTCTGCTGGTCTCCATTTCAATTTTCTCACCATCATAATACTGTCTAGTAGCCATGTAAGTATTATCATCAAACCATAATTGATGTACGGGCTTATCAGGTATGATATATGTATCATTAGTCAATAAATCAATACAGCCAAGGGCGCCAAATACTGGGCAGTTGTCTACACTAAGTCTCATCATAACCTTAGTAGCAGAAGGATTTAGTTGCACATGGCTCATAGAAGTCGTTTGCTCATTAGGGATGCATCCTCCCTTAACGGCCAGATCATATATCATCTGTTTATCTGCCACCTGTCTTATCTTTCCCGTAGCTAGGTCCAGCAGATAGATACCACACTGAGAAAGTTCAGGATAATCAGGATTCTTATCCAGATATTCTTCAGATATTGAGAAAGGATATTGACCATTTTCTGCACAATGGCTCTCCTTAGCATAAATAGGTCCATATTTTAATTCACCGGTTTTGATATTAAGAATTCGAATACAATTAATCTTCTCCCCTTTAACATTTTCACGAAAAACTATATGATCATTATCAATAAAAGTCGCAGAAGGCCCATTGTGATTACCGCAATCTACTGTTGCAACTTTTCTATGTTCTGTTAGAGTATCTCTATCACAAATCCAAATCTCTGTTTCACTAATCTGTGGTTCCAACTTCATTTTTCTTGCATACACTAAATATTTCCCATCAGGACTTTCAGGTTGTCCACCATTCATCCCCCATAGAGTTGATCCTTCATAATCAGCAACTTTGAAAATTTCCATAATCTTATTCAATCCTTTCATCAATTTAAGGCATAAAATATCATATCCACATAACAATATAACATTAAGTGAACTACTTTCCTAAAAATATATTATACAAGTTAGCTTTATCTATAATTATAGCAAAAATATTGTCAAAATGATAGTTTTAATCTATATAAAATTAATAATTGCATTTAATTTTTTAGTTCAGTATACTATAAATAAGAGAAATATATATAGTTAAAAACAATTATAATCTTAAGAAAGGTGTTATAATATGTCTAAGATAAATAAAAAAAGAAAAGCTGCCTATTACATAGGTATGGGGATGATTATTGTAGGCTTTATTTTGTTTGTTTCTGTATTTTTTAAGGCAGGAAATATTATGACTAATAGTTTCAATTCATTTGCATCTGACCCATTTTTCTCTGGTCCAAGTTCATCTTTTATAGCTAGACCAGTTATTGGTATGATATTAATAATTTCAGGAGCCATTGTTATGAGCATAGGTGAAAAAGGTGCAGCAGGTTCAGGATTAATTCTAGATCCTGATAAGGCCAGAGAAGATCTGAAACCTTTTAATGAGGCAAAAGGTGCCATGATAAATGATGTGATTAGTAACATCCATGTAGTTGACTCATTAGCAAATAATCTAAATAATAAGAATCAACATAAAGAAATTATTAAAATCAAATGTCGCAATTGTAATAAGCTAAACGATGAAGACGCAAAGTATTGCAAGGAATGTGGAAGACATATATAGAAAGAATAAATATATATAGAATTAAATCCAAAAAATATATCAATTGGAATAATTATTAAAATATTGTGTCTGAGGATAATTTCTAATTGGCATCTTGAATTATTTAATTCTCAATTAGAATGAATATTATCCCAGACACTTCTGGGTGACCTCTGCGTTACTTGCGTCTTAAATCCATTGATAAAATATCATGTTAAATATTCCCTTTATAACAAGCCTTATAACCTTCTATGCAAATCTATTTTCTTTTAACCATGACTTGGCAAAATCAACGCAATCTTTAACCCTAAAAAGTTTGCAGTTAGCACTTCCAACTATACCTTGGTGTATCATATAATTTTCTTCAAAACTTTGGCCAATTTTATCAAAATCATCTGGATCATAGATATAATCCTCAAACCATTTCCATACTCGCTGGCCATTTTCCATCAAAGCCGTACCCATTCTTTTCTTAGGCATTTTATCAATCATGGCTTCTGCAAGATGAAAACTTGTGCAATTCTCGTATCCAACACCTAGTAAAAGCACCTTTGCTCCTAGCTCATATAATTTCCCTAGAGGTGAATTCATACCAAATTGTGGTGTTAAGTCATGCTGCTCAAGAATTTCCTTAGCAAACTTCCCATTGGCACAGAAAGATACTTGCGGATGTGTAGATCTCATTGTCCCTGGAAATGTTCTAAATAATTCAGCTATTCTTCCCATACCTCTGGTCGGTGTTATATCAGGATCAAAGGCAGGCATGTTTTCATATATAATAGGTAACCATTCCTTAGGGATCGGTGGGTTTTCCCATCCTGCTGGATCACTCCAATCACCACTTTGGGCTGGCATCACCAAGGTACCATCATCTCCTAGGACATTCATTAAGGCAAGTATAACTGACTGGGCTCCACCACAAACCCAACCTATATTTGATAGTGATGAATGAACTATCAATATATCTCCTCGCTGAATTCCTAGCTTTATTAAATCTCTAGACATATTATCTATTGTTATAGGTTCTTTAGTCTTTGATATAACTTTCTCTTCACTCATGTCTAATCTCCTTTTAGATGAATTAGTATTTTATATGGTATAGAATCATAAATGTTTATTTTCATTCTAAAGTTTCCCATTTATCTAATTATAAAGTAAAATCCTTTATTGTCAATCTAGTATTTATGTTAATATTTTACTGGTGTAATGATCCAAATACTTAATGAAACATGATATCATAAAAACATAATAATAAATATTTTTGATTTTTTGTGAACCTATTCTACTCTCATGACAATATATAGATGAAAGGTTAAAAAATACCATGTACATGTATGAGAAAGGAGGTTTATAAGTTTGAAAGCCTCAGATCTGAGCAATATAGTGGAGATTCACGGAGATGCCATCTATAGCTTTTGCTATTTCTTAACCAAGGATAAATCCAGTACAGATGATCTTTATCAGGACACCTTTCTTAAAGCCCTTGAATTATGCCATAAAATAGATCCAGAGAAGAATCCAAAAAGCTTTATTATATCAATAGCTATAGGGTTATGGAAAAATAAATGCAGAAAACTGGCAAGGCAACAGAAAATAATGACAAATTTTGAAGCCAATGATGATGTGATTGACTGCTATACTGCTAACAATGAAACACCTGAAGAAATCGTATTGAATAATGAGCTAAGTTCAATGGTACAAGCTGCGGTTGCCTCCCTTGATACCAAACTTAAATTACCGTTATATATGTATTACACAGTAGATATGCCCATTGAAGATATAGCAAAAGCTTTGAAAATTCCCAAAGGAACTGTCAAAAGCCGGCTTTTCAAAGCTCGTAAATCTATTAAAAATATTTTGGAGGTGTATAAAAATGAAGCAACATGATGATATTGATAAACTTCTTAAAGAAGCTCTTGCGCCAATGAAAGCACCTAGCCATGAATTAAATCGAACAATAAAAAAACGTATTATGGAGGATTCTACTATGAAAATTAGTTTTAGAAAACCTATACCTATCCCCTTATTAGCAGCTATATTAACCCTATTAGTATCTGTCTCAGCAATGGCTGCATGGCATATGCTAAGTCCTAAAGAAGTAGCACAGAAATTCGGTGATACTGGACTTGCCCAGGCTTTCCTGAGTGAAGATGCTGTCGAGATTAATGAAACCATAAGCTCTGGCGGATACAATATATCATTACTGGGAATTGTATCTGGCGAAGGTCTCAGTGATTTCAAAGGTTCAGCCCATGATATTTATCCAGAGAGAACTTATGCAGTTGTTGCTATATCTAAAGAAGATAATACCCCTCTTCCATCAACAAGTGATGATGCATATGGGGATATAAACTTCTTTGTATCTCCTCTTATTAAAGGAGTGCAACCTTGGCTATATAATATAGTAACTATGAATGGTAGCTATACTGAAACCGTTATAGACGGGGTTATGTATCGCCTAATAGAATGCGATGCTGTTGAAATCTTCGCGGACAGAGGCCTTTATCTATGTGTTAGCGATACTATTTTTTATAGCACAGAGGCTTATAATTATGATGTGAACACTGGAGAGATAAGTCCAAATCCTAACTATCAAGGGGTCAATGTCTTATTTAATCTACCCTTAGACCCTTCCAAAGCTAATCCTGAGGAGGCAGAAAAATATCTTAGGGAAATACTTTCTGAGGATGAAGATATTCCTGCGACTGAAATATATGAAGATCTAGAAAATCTAGATGCCTTAATGGAAAGTGCCGTATTAATACCTGAATCCGTTAAAGAAGTTACCTATACAGAATCAGGATCCATCGTTTATGAATTCGAGGACTCTAAACTCGTCTGTGATGTAAGCTGGATCTTCGCTGAAGGCCAAACAGGTTTTTCTGAAGCGGTAAGTATATCTGAAGATGATAATGAAAAACTTATTCGTCGCTTTCACAGGGATGAAGATGGGGTAATTACAGGTATGGTATATAGGATATCACTTAATGATTAATTCCTATGTATAAATATAGTGCTTTTAATATAAGCAATTATATATAGCAAGAAAACATATAGAGGAGCCTTTACTTGAACCAAAAGTATCGCTCCTCTATAATACTGCAATATTATATTGCATGCTATATCTCATTGCTATAACCTATAGCTACCTCATTGATATTTTTGATAACTTATACTGCTTTTCAAACTTATGAGAACTAGCATTTTTATATAAGCTACCTCTTTAATAATAAAGGGATTATTCAGCTTTATTATTACTCTATAAGTTCTTTATTACTACTTTATTATTACTTTATTACTACTTATTATTATTTTATTACTGCTTATTTTACTTTGTTGCTGCTTATTATTATTTTGCTACTGCTTATTATTACTTTATTACTACTTATTATTACTTTGCTACTGCTTATTTTACTTTGTTACTGCTTATTATTACTTTGTTACTGC
>JAAYPX010000145.1 GCA_012519565.1 Clostridiales bacterium
AAAAAATTGATAGGGTGAAATCATTTATTATAGCGCTTGAAATTCATTCAAAGGTAGCCGTGTTTGATTCGTATGCACAAATTAAATTATAGACATCCTAAACTGAAGTTAGTAGTGGAGATAATTAACATAATCTATCTAAAATAGTGTTAAAAATAAATTACTTTATCCAATAATTATGATGTTTCACAAGCTATTAGTTTAAGCATATAATATATGTAAAGTTTTGAATCGGAGGCTAAACCGATGACGATTCATGTTGTAGAAGCAGGTCAAACTGTCAATTCAATTGCTCAGCAATATGGGGTTACACCTGAACGAATCATTATAGACAATGAGTTACCCAATCCAAATAATTTAGTCGTAGGGCAGAGTATAGTTATACGGGTTCCAGAGTTAACCCATACTGTTGTCCAGGGCGATACTTTATTTGGAATTGCCCAGCAATATGGGGTAGAACCATTACAGATATTGCAGAATAACCCTAGGATAGCAGCACGGCAAGCCCTTACACCAGGGGAAACCATAGTGATAAGCTTTCAAAATGGGGAGAGATTGGGAAGTATCGTGATAAATGGATATGCTTACCCATTTATTAACCGGGATGTTTTACGGATGACATTACCATACCTAACATATCTCTCTATCTTTACCTATGGCTTTACCCCTGCAGGAGATTTGATACCAATTGATGATACTGAACTAATACAAATTGCTAGGGAGTTTGGTGTTGCTCCTATTATGATGCTGGCTCCAATGAGTGCAGATCAGAATTTTGATCCTCAGATAGCCCATGAGATGTTTATCAATCCTGAAGGGCAGAACCGGCTGATTGAAAATATTGTAACTAATATGCAGGCTAAAGGTTATGTTGGTCTTGATATTGACTTTGAATTTATTCAGCCGGAGGATAGGGAAGCTTTTATTAATTTCATTAGAAATGTAAATACCAGATTGGACCAGGAAGGTCTACTTACTCTTGTGGCTCTGGCGCCAAAGACATCAGGAGAGCAGACAGGACTATTATATGAAGCCCATGATTATCCTGCCATAGGAGCTATTGCGGATATGGTCTTGTTAATGACATATGAATGGGGATATCTATTTGGTCCTCCTATGGCCACGTCACCTTTAAATAATGTTCGTACTGTACTAGAGTATGGTGTATCAGTAATTCCGCCTGAGAAGGTATTAATGGGTGTTCCTAATTATTCATATGACTGGCCACTACCATTTATTCAAGGCGAAACAATGGCTCAGGCTTTAAGTAATCAGGAAGCAATTTATAGGGCATCTCAATATGGGGTTACCATACAGTTTGATCCCGTAGCTCAAGCACCATTTTATTTCTACACAGATGGCAACGGGGTAGAGCATGTCGTTTGGTTTGATGATGCAAGAAGTATGGATGCCAAATTTAGATTAATTAATGAATTTGGATTGGCTGGAGCAGGATATTGGCAGATCATGGACTTCTTTCCTGCCAGTTGGATGGTGGCAATATCTTTATATGAGATCGAAAAGGTTGCTGAACTTCAATTACAGTAAATGTATCATAGAATATTTAGTATGCTCTAGTGTATTATTTCATATCATATAATAAAGTACTAAAGTAGAAGATATTTTTGATAAGTAGATCCATATTAAGAAACTTATGGTAATAGTTATTTAATCTATCTATTTTAGTTGGGAGGGCTGATATGGAAAATACTTGTATATGCTGTGATGTTATCATTCCTGAGGGCCGTCAAGTTTGTCCTATTTGTGAAAGGTTTGTTCAAGAAAATAAGAATAAGAGGAAAAAGTTATTATTAGATAATATAAAAGGTTATAAAAAAGTACAGGTATGCAATAAAAATTAAGCATTATATAAGTATAAAAAACTAGTAATTGAAATATGGTAAACTTTGTATTACAATAAATAATGTATTGATTACTAATTACATTATAGTTAATTAGTTACAGATAAAATAAGCTTAGAGGCTAGAGAGAGTAGGTATTGTGATGAATAAACCTATGATAAAAGAAATAATGAGTTGGATATGGGTTATTGCTATAGGCATAGCATTGGCCTGGTTTGTTAATCGTTTTGTTGTATTTAAAGTAGAGATACCAACTGGTTCTATGGAAAACACAATTATGATCGGAGATAAAGCAATAGTATTTCGTTTATCCTATTTATTCAAAGAGCCCCAGAGAGGAGATATAATTGTATTCCCCTATCCAGACAATGAAAATGAAGTATATATTAAGAGAATCATAGGTCTACCTAATGATACTGTTGAAGGTAGGGATGGGATAGTTTATATCAATGGAGAGCCATTGGAGGAGGACTATATCAAAGAAACAATGGAATGGGATTTCGGACCCTATGAGGTACCAGAAGACGGATATTTTATGATGGGTGATAATAGAAACAGTTCTGAAGACTCTAGGTACTGGAAGAATACATTTCTAAAAAGAAATAAAATAATGGGTAAAGCAATTTTTAAATATCCCAAATTTGAAATGTTGAAATAGAATTAGTTTATTATTTATATAAGTAATATACATGTAGTATAAAATTGGAGGGGGAGCTTATACTCTCAAATGAACAATCGGGCCAATCAATTGAGAATAGTCACATGGGTATAATCACATGTACCTAATGACTCAGTTGATTGGCCCGATTGATATAAGTGTAATACAGATCTGGTTATTTCTAAACTTCTTTTAAATACTTCTCATATATTTCTAAAACTTCAGCCATTGCTTCTTTACCAGGAGCGCCAATAGTATTCCTTTTTTGAACGCAGGTATTAAGGCTGATTGCATCATATATATCGATATCAAATATAGGGCTGATTTGCTTAAATTCTTCAAGACTTAATTCTTCAATAGATTTATTTTGGTCAATGCAGTAGAGTACCAATTGCCCGATAATGCTATGGGCATCCCTGAAGGGTATTCCCTTGTTGACCAAATAATCTGCAGCATCCGTTGCATTGGTAAAACCTTTTTTAGCACTTTCCTCCATATTAATCTTATTAAATCTTGTAGTTGCTATCATACCAGTAAAAAGAATTAGGCAGTTTTTAACTGTATCAATGGCATCAAAGGTGAGTTCCTTATCCTCCTGCATATCCTTGTTATAGGCCAGAGGTAGTCCCTTCATAGTGGTAAGTAGAGAAATAAGGGAGCCATAGACCCTTCCAGTTTTCCCCCTGACCAATTCCGCTATATCTGGATTTTTCTTTTGAGGCATTATACTTGAGCCAGTTGAATAAGCATCATCCAGTTCAATAAAGTTATATTCATTACTATTCCATATGATTATTTCCTCACTGAAACGGCTTAGGTGCATCATAATAGTAGATAGGGCGCTGAGTAACTCGATTAAATAATCTCGATCTGAAACGCTATCCATGCTATTAAGAGTTGGCCCGTCAAAACCCAATAATTGTGCGCTATATGAACGATCCAGAGGATAGGTAGTTCCTGCTAAAGCTCCTGAGCCTAAAGGAGATAGGTTCATTCTTTTCTTAATATCCATCAAACGGGAACGATCTCTCTTTAGCATTTCAAAATACGCCCCTAGATGATGGGCCAGTGTAAGGGGCTGTGCCTTCTGTAGATGGGTAAATCCAGGCATAAAAGTGTCTATATTTTCCTGCATAATTTTATAAAGTTCAATCTGTAGGTTTTTTATAAGACCGTCAATCGTATCTATTTCATCCCTGGTATAAAGTTTTATGTCCAAGGCTACCTGATCATTACGACTTCTGCCAGTATGAAGTTTTTTACCAGAATCACCAATACGATTAATAAGATGGGCTTCTACAAAACTATGTATGTCCTCATGCTGATCATCTATTAGCAGTTTGCCATTGGTTATATCATCTTTAATGCTCTTTAGGCCTTCAATAATCGTATCCCTATCTTCGTCAGTTATAATACCTTGTTTTGCTAACATGGTAACATGAGCTATACTTCCTTCAATATCTTGCTTGTAAAAACGCTGGTCAAAAGATATTGATTGATTAAATTCATGAACTAATTGATTTGTTTCCTTTATAAAGCGTCCGCCCCAGAGTTTCATATATTCAACCTCATTTCTAATAATTTTATATTCTTGTATACTTTGCTTAAAACCTGACCTCATAAACCTAGTTAATAAGTTAGACCTTATTTCCTGCATGAATTATTATACAGAACAATCATACAAGGAGTTGAGTTTTAAAGCCTATATGTATGGGTGTAAGTGTTGGTTTAATAGCTATTATAATACAACAACATTAATAATTATGCAATATATATATTGTAAATATGCATGTAAATAAAAGATTAGCTTATTGAAAAAGTAAGTTTTCCCTATAGTTTCATTAATTTAGAAGTAGGATTTCATATTAGTAGGTGTATGTTGCTGAATAAAATGATACATGAATTTCCCCTAATAACTGTGACATGAATTATATACTATAAATTACATAGTTGATACAGAGGTCTTAGAGACAACCTAAATGCAAATTAATAATGCAATTATGTTAGGAGAAATCCACGTATCAATAGAGTTCATTTGCAGATATTTTTATATTAATATTAAATATCAAAGATTATAAATCATTTCATATTTTTCTTTTAAATATTTCACATAGTAATCAGCCTTAAATTCTTCTCCGGTAACTGCCTTAAGAATCTGATTGGTATTCATGGTTGCCCCATGCTTATGGATCTTATCCCGAAGATATTCACCAATTGGAATGAGATTTCCTACCTTAAGATAATCTTCAAAAGGCATAGTATCCTTGATATGGTAGTATAACTGAGCGGCTATAGCACTGCCTATGGCATAGGATGGGAAGTAACCAAATTCACCCCAGGACCAATGGGTATCTTGAAGAATTCCCATGGCATCGTTAGGAGGGGTTACTCCCATATATTCTTGATACTTCTGCTTCCACACATCTGGAAGCTCATCCACTGTAACCTCATCATTAAAGATCATCTTTTCTATCTCATAACGGATAATGATATGGATTGGATAGGATAATTCATCGGCCTCAGTACGAATAAGGCTGGGACCAGATTTGTTAATTCCTTTAATAAACTGGTCTAAGGAAATGGATTTTAATTGCTCAGGATAAGTATCTACCAGTTTGCCATAAATAGGTTCCCAAAAAGCTTGACTACGGCCAATAACATTTTCATAAAATCTAGATTGGGATTCGTGCATCCCCATAGAAGCACCGCAGCCCACCAATGTTTGGGTTATGGAATTATCAATATTCATCTCATAGAGAGCATGGCCACATTCATGGATAATAGAGAATATAGCACTTTCTAAATTATCCTTAATATAATGGTTAGTGATGCGAACATCATGGTTATGAAGGTTTAGGGTAAATGGATGAGCGCTTTCTGCAATTACTCCTCGGTTGTGATTAAATCCAATATAGCTACTGAGAAAGTGACAGAAAGACTTTTGCTTATCTATATCATATTTTACATAATTATAGCTTTTATCAATGGTATCATCCAGCGATGATATTGTTTTTAACAGTGGTATAATTTCGCTTTTTACTTTGTCAAAAAATATATCCAAATCCTTCATTGTAAAGCATTCTTCAAAATCCCTTAACAGGATATCATAAGGTTTTTCATCCTTCTTAACCCTATATTTGGCGAAATTTTTCTTAAATTCTATTATTTTAGATAGATATGGTGCAAATTCAGAATAGTTATTTTCGTTTTTAGCTTTTTGCCACTTTCGGCTTGATATAGAAGTTAGTTCATTAAATTCTCGATATTCCTCTGGAGGTATGCTTTCCAGCTGCTCATATGTTTTAGATAGTTCTTTAACTATTCCTTTTTCTATGTCAGTTAACTCATTTTGCTCCTTGTCATCTTGAAGCTTTTTCAAGAGTTTTCTCACATCATCATTAATAATGCTTTTCCAATATTCATCTGAAATAATTCCTATTACCTTTGAAGTATATTCAGAAGCTTCCAAAGGGGCTAAAGTTTGCTCATCCCATTCAAATAAAGAGCGGGCAGTGGAGAATGCCATGGTTTTATCTAAAAATGCTTGTAATTTTTCAAATGTTTTACACATAATAAATCCTCTCTTTACATTTGTAGTCTACAGATAGTATAACAATTTTTTTATTGCCTAACAATCCAAATTGTACCAGGGATAAAGGAAAGTTATAAGTAAAACACATCAATTTATACCATGTAATTTACCGACTATTATCAATAAAAGACAAAAAAATATTACAATTGCAATTGGATTGGAACATTTATAGAAAATATAATGCATTTTTTAAAAATATTGGCAAAATATTTTATTGATTATAATCCGCTTTTTATGTACAATTAACTTGTACAATACGTTCAAGTAGCTTATAAAGTACATCATATCGAACGAATACACTTAAACTGTACACATAATGGATATCGCATATTATCCAGATATATGTAAATAATAGAAATGTTATATGCATTAATACTAAATAAATGAAAGAAAGGAAGGAAGAATGAGATGAAAAACATGATCATCGAAAAAGTTATTGGTAGAGAAATTCTTGATTCCAGAGGTAATCCAACAGTGGAAGCTGAAGTTATATTGGCCGATGGAAGTATTGGTAGAGCAGCGGTACCTTCTGGTGCATCAACAGGGGCATTTGAAGCGGTAGAATTACGGGATAACGATAAGAGTAGATATTTAGGATTGGGTGTTAAGAAAGCGGTTGAGAATATTAACACTACTATAGCATCTAAATTAGTAGGTCTATATGCAACAAATCAGGCGGCTATAGATGCTACAATGATTGCCTTAGATGGTACTCCTAATAAGGGGAATTTGGGTGCCAATGCAATACTAGGAGTATCCTTAGCAGTTGCTAAGGCAGCAGCAGCATCCCTTGGAATACCACTATATCGTTATATAGGTGGTGTTAATGCTAAGGTATTACCTGTTCCTATGATGAATATTATAAACGGTGGACAGCACGCAGACTCCAGTTTAAATATTCAAGAGTTTATGATTATGCCAGTAGGCGCACCAAGCTTTTCTGAGGCAATACAGCAAAGCGCAACTGTATTCCATACATTGAAAAAGCTTTTAAAGAATGACGGTTATGTAACAGCTGTAGGAGATGAAGGCGGTTTTGCACCGAAATTCAACAGCGATACAGAGGCTTTGGATTATATTGTTAAGGCCATTGAGGCGGCTGGTTATAAACCAGGAGATGATTTCTATATCGCAATCGACGCTGCAGCCACAGAAATGTATGAAGAAGCTAAGAAAGCTGGTAGAGAAGGGGAATATTTATTCTGGAAGTCAGGTGAATATAAGACAGTTGAACAGATGGTTGACTTCTGGGATCAAGTATGCAGTAAGTATCCTGTTATATCCCTAGAAGATGGTCTTGCAGAGGAAGATTGGAATGGATGGAAGCTATTAACTGAAAGAATAGGTAATAAAGTTCAGCTAGTTGGTGATGATCTATTTGTAACTAATACAGATCGTATTAAGAGAGGTATTGATGAAGGTATATCTAATTCTGTATTAATTAAGTTAAATCAGATTGGTACTCTAACTGAGACCCTAGATGCTATTGAGATGGCTAAGAATAATCGCTGGACTGCAGTAGTATCCCATCGCTCTGGTGAAACTGAAGACGTAACTTTAGCAGATATTTCAGTAGCTACCAATGCAGGCCAGATTAAGACTGGAGCACCTTCAAGAACAGATCGTGTAGCTAAATACAATCAGCTAATCAGAATCGAACAAGAGCTTGGTGCAGAAGCTAGATATCTAGGAAAGGATGCTTTTAAAGTTAATAGGTAGTTATATCTGTTAATAAGGCTGTAGCAATGTTGTTAGAAGAGTATACAGGTGTTCTTGTACCAGTGTGTGAGATTACACCTGTATACTCCATTTAATCTTGCTACAGCCTATTTTTTTATCCTATTTCTTGCCCCGTCTATTGAACATTTTTTGGAGTTCTACTACAACTATGGGTACAAAGGACAGTAGAAAGACATATGCCCATTGTATGGAGTTTAGATTCACCACCTGGAATATATCGGATAAAGGTTTAAGGGAAATAACAGCTACTTGCATTAAGCCACATATGATAAAGGATAATACCAGTTTTCTGTTACCAAACACACCAACCTCTGATAAGGAGTGCTCACTGCGCATATTAAAGGAATGGAAGAGTTGCGATAAACTCAGTACAGAAAAGGCCATTGTTCTCCCAACCAAGGGGGTAATACTATTAACAACAGTACCAGTATATCCTTGGTTAACAAGGGAATGTAAATAAGCTGGTATATCATAGTGATGGTAACCAATAGCAAATGCAGTTAAAGCAAGGCTACCAATCATTAGACCTTCAAAAACTATCTTAAATGCTAAACCATCTGCAAATATCCCTTTTTTCGGTGAGATTGGATTTTTAGTCATTATATCTTCTTCTGGTAACTCAACCCCGAGAGATATGGCAGGAAGGGAATCAGTGACAAGATTTACCCACAACAGTTGAACAGCTACTAAAGGAGTTGGAAGCCCCATAAGAATGGCTGCAAATATAGTCAGTATTTCACCGATATTACTGGATAGTAGGAAATGCACGGCCTTTTTTATATTTTCATAGATACCTCTACCTTCTTTTACTGCAGCAACTATGGTGGCAAAGTTATCATCGGTTAATATCATATCAGCAGCATTTTTTGCCACATCAGTACCTGTAATGCCCATAGCACAACCTATATCAGCAGCTTTGAGAGCTGGTGCATCATTTACGCCATCACCGGTCATTGCAACAATCTCACCTTGACTTTGATATGCTTTAACAATCCTAACCTTATGCTCTGGTGACACTCTAGCAAATACACTATAATTAGAGATCTTATTACTTAATTCCTCGTCGCTCATTTTAGATAGTTCCATACCAGTTATGGCCCCTGTATTTGAGTCTAATATACCCAGTTCTTTAGCTATTGCTTTTGCCGTTAAGATATGATCTCCAGTAATCATTACAGGTTTAATACCAGCCTGTTTGCACTGTCTTACCGCTTCTTTAACTTCTTCCCTGGGAGGATCTATCATACCTATTAATCCTATTAGGGTAAGATTGTTTTCCAAATCTTTTTGACTTGAATTTACTTCAGATTTAGATATGTTTTTATACGCTACAGCGATGACCCGTAAGGCTTGATCTGTCATCTTATTATTAATAGTATTAAGTTTGCTTATGTCCATTCTTGTTAAGGGATGTTGGCTTCCATTTTTATACAGGTGGGTGCAACGGCTGATTAAATAATCAAAGGCACCTTTGGTTATACTTCTATATGTTCCATCAGAAGATTTATGTATGGTTGTCATAAGCTTTCTGCTAGAATCAAAAGGTATCTCATTCACTCTTTTAAATGAAGAATCAAGTTCAACTTTATTTGCTCCAGCTTCATATGCAGCCATTACCAAAGCTTTCTCCGTTGGCTCTCCACTGATTGTTACTTGCTTATTATCTTTTTGGAGGATAGCATCGTTACATAAGGCACAGTGGGATAGGAGGAAGATACCAAAGTCACTATTAGGTTTTTCGACCCCATTGATGGAGCAAATCTGTGTAACAGTCATAACATTTTGTGTTAAAGTTCCTGTCTTATCTGAGCAGATAACAGTGGCGCTACCAAGAGTTTCAACAGCTGGTAGTTTTCTGATAACCGCATTTTTTTTGGCCATACGTTGAACGCCTAAAGAGAGCATAATTGTGACAATTGCGGGAAGTCCTTCTGGTATAGCTGCTACAGCAAGGCTTACTGAAGTCATAAACATATCAAATATTGGTAGTTTTTTTAATATTCCTATGATGAAGATTACAATACATATTAAGAGGGCAGAAGTTCCTAGTACTTTACTGGTTTTGGCTAATCTTTTTTGCAAGGGTGTAGTAGGGTTATCGTCTTCCATAATAAGTCTTGCTATATGGCCTACTTGGGTATTCATACCGATATTGGTAACCACAGCAAGGCCTCTACCATAGGTAACAGTGCTTGTGGCCATAACTAGATTACATTGATCCCCTAAATTGGTGTCTGGTTTTAATATAACATTAGCTAGCTTATCAACAGGATGGGACTCTCCTGTTAGGGATGCCTCCTCTACCTTTAGATTAAAAGAGGATATGATTCGGCCGTCAGCTGGAACAAAATAACCTGCCTCCAGTAAAATTATATCCCCAGGTACTAGGTCTGATGAGGCAGTTGTTGTAAGCTTACCATCTCGAATTACATGGGCAGTAGGAGCGGACATTTTCTTCAATGCTTCCAATGCTTTTTCAGCTTTACTTTCCTGAAGGACACCTAAGGTTGCATTAAGGAGGATGATACATAATATAATTATCGGAT
Organism: Clostridiales bacterium; assembly: GCA_012519565.1. Taxonomy (GTDB): domain Bacteria; phylum Bacillota; class Clostridia; order Lachnospirales; family Lachnospiraceae; genus Mobilitalea. The sequence continues at coordinate 10,399 of JAAYPX010000145.1, forward strand.
CAACATAATTAGGCTGCCCTTCCATATATGATATGATAAAGGAGATGGCTGCTGCACATATCAGAATGATAATCATAAAATCTGAGAATTGCTCTAAAAATTTGCTGATGACACTTTTGTTCTTCTTTGCAACCAATTCATTCTTACCATAAATTTGTTGACGTTTTTTAACTTCATTGGTAGATAAACCATGTTCAGGGGAAACATTCAATTCTTTTAGGGTTTCTTCAATAGATAAACTGTGCCACTGCATAGCCTTCACTCCTGTTTGCTTAAGAAAATCTCTTTTAATTATATGTGCCCTAGTTAAGATTATGATTAAGACAATAACCGATTTCTGTGATATACCTTTAAGAATTTGTAAAAAATTAAATATTAAGCATAATGTTTTAGAAAGAAATTAAAATAATTTCTTAAAATCCTTGACAAAAACAGTGTAAATGATATATAAATAGTTTTATATAGCGAAAAGCTGTGATAAGGAGTAGTAAGAGATAAAGTGTTATCAGAGAACTGTCGGTTGGTGCAAGACAGGAACAACTATCTTCTGAACTCGCCTTGGAGCTCTCCCGTTGAACTAATAGTAGGCAGGAGCGGGAATTCCCGTTATAGAATTAATGAGTGCGTAAATTGATAATAAGATTTACGAATTAGAGTGGTACCACGGAAGTATATCCTTTCGTCTCTTGTTTTATAGAGATGGAAGGTTTTTTTATGTTATTATTTATCGTAGGAGGTTTCATATGTCAGTAATTTATAATCATAAGGAAATAGAAAAGAAATGGCGTAATTTTTGGGAGGAGAACCCTGTCAATGTGAACGACGGCAATAAACCGAAATACTACTGCTTAGATATGTTTCCCTATCCATCTGGTAGTGGATTACATGTAGGCCATTGGAGGGGTTATGTTATCAGCGATGTCTGGAGTAGATATAAATTATTAAAAGGACACTATATAATTCATCCTATGGGATGGGATGCCTTTGGTTTACCCGCCGAAAACTATGCTATAAAAATGGGTGTACATCCTAGGGTGTCTACAGCGGAGAATGTGGCCAATATTAAAAAACAGATTAATGAAATCGCAGCTCTTTATGATTGGGATATGGAAGTTAATACAACAGATCCAGAGTTTTATAAATGGACACAATGGATTTTTGTTAAAATGTTTAAGGCAGGTTTAGCTTATCAGAAAGAGATGCCTATTAACTGGTGTCCCTCATGTAAGACTGGCCTTGCAAATGAGGAAGTTGTCAATGGGGAATGTGAACGTTGTAGCTCCACTGTAACTAAGAAGAATTTAAAGCAGTGGATGTTAAAAATCACTGCCTATGCAGATAGGTTACTAGAGGATTTAGATAAGTTAGATTGGCCTGAGAAGGTTAAGAAGATGCAGTCTGATTGGATTGGTAAGAGCTATGGTGCAGAAGTAGATTTTGCTGTTGATGGTTCAGATAAATCAATCCGAGTATATACAACTAGACCCGATACTTTATATGGGGCAACCTTTATGGTTTTAGCACCAGAGCATGTCCTGGCCAAGGAACTGGCCACTGAGCAGCAGAAGGCAGCAATTGAGGACTACATCCATAAGGCCTCCATGAAATCCAGTGTTGACCGGCTACAAGATAAGGATAAAACAGGTGTATTTACAGGAAGTTATGCTATAAATCCTTTAACTAAGCAATTAATACCTATATGGTTATCTGATTATGTACTGGCAGATTACGGTACTGGTGCTATTATGTGTGTACCTGCTCATGATGATAGGGATTTTGAGTTTGCAACTAAGTTCAATATTCCTATTATACAGGTAATTTCCAAGGATGGTAAAGAAGTAGAAAATCTAACAGAAGCGTATACTGAGCCTGGCATTATGATTAATTCTGGAGAATGGAATGGCATGGATTCCGAGAAGGCTAAGAGGGAAGTTCCTGATTTATTGGAAAAGATGGGTATTGGTAAAAAGACTGTAAATTATAAGCTCCGTGACTGGGTATTCTCCAGACAAAGATACTGGGGAGAGCCAATTCCTATAGTACATTGCAAGCACTGTGGTACTGTACCAGTACCTGAAGAAGACTTGCCTTTAGTTCTACCAGAAGTAGAAAAATATGAACCAACAGGTACAGGAGAATCTCCTCTGGCAGCTATTGAAGAATGGGTTAATACTACCTGTCCACAGTGTGGTGCTCCTGCCAAGAGAGAGACCAACACCATGCCACAATGGGCAGGCTCTTCATGGTATTTCTTAAGATATGTGGACAGTAAAAATGATAAAGAGTTGGTATCTAAAGAGAAAGCAGAGAAGTACCTACCAGTTGATATGTATATCGGTGGTGTTGAACACGCAGTACTACATTTGTTGTATTCTAGATTCTATACTAAATTCCTTAATGATATTGGTGTTATCGATTTTGATGAACCATTCATCAGGTTATTTAACCAAGGTATGATTGTAAAAAATGGAGCTAAGATGAGTAAATCAAAGGGCAATGCTGTTTCTCCTGATGAACTAGTTAGTGATTATGGTTGTGATTCCCTTAGAATGTACGAATTGTTTGTTGGTCCTCCAGAACTAGATTCTGAATGGGATGATAGGGGAATAGATGGTGTTTATAGATTTATTAATCGTTTCTTCAATTTAGTTATGGATAATAAAGATTCTAATATTAGTGCCACAGATGAGATGATTAAGATACGTAATCGTATGGTATACGATATTACAACTCGTCTGGAGACATTTAGTTTAAATACTGTTGTCAGTGGTTTCATGGAATATAATAACAAACTGATTTCTTTGGCTAAAACTGCTGGTGGTATAGATAAGGAAACCTTAGAGACAGCTGTTATTCTATTATCACCTTTTGCGCCCCAT